>JALUDX010000001.1 GCA_027053355.1 Anaerolineales bacterium
CCACTGCAGCGCTTCTGGGTAGGTGATTACGAAATTTTCTCTCTGCGTCTTTGGGCGAGGCTTCGCCTCGCCCCTACGCTGCGTCTTGGCGTTAATCTTGGCGCTCTTTGCGTTTCTTGGCGCTCTTTGCGTTTCTTGGCGCTCTTTGCGTTTCTTGGCGCCCTTGGCGCCTTAAAATCTGCGTCCATCCGCGGGCTATTTTCCACAGGCTGAACAAGATCCACGGCTGTTTTCCCAAAAGGGGCACGGTGGTGACAGGCTAATGATACCATGCTCGGCAAGGTCAGGTAGCCGCCAAGGCTTGCCTGGCTTCGGCCACGCGGCTGGCAAACTGGCTGTTGTAAAGTTGGGCGTAAAAGCCGCCTTGGGCCAGCAGGCTCTCGTGGGTGCCCTGCTCGACCACGTTCCCGTCGCGCATCACCAAAATCAAATCCGCGTTGCGGATGGTGCTCAGCCGGTGGGCAATGACAAAACTGGTGCGGCCTTTCATGATTTTGTCCATTGCGGCTTGAATGAGCAATTCGGTGTGGGTGTCCACCGAACTGGTCGCCTCATCCAAAATGAGCATCCGCGGGTCGGCCAAGATGGCGCGAGCGATGGTCAGGAGTTGTTTTTGACCCTGCGAGATGTTGGTCACTTCCTCGTTGATGACGAAATCGTAACCGCCGGGCAGCGCCTGGATGAAGTGATGCGCATGGGCGGCGCGGGCGGCGGCTTCCACTTCCTCATCGGTGGCGTCGAGGCGACCGTAGCGGATGTTTTCGCGCACCGTGCCGTTGAACAGCCAGGTATCTTGCAGCACCATCCCAAACAAACGGCGCAAATCGGCACGCCGAAATTCGCGCAGATCGTGCCCGTCGAGCAGAATTGCGCCCTGGTCGACATCGTAAAAACGCATCAGCAGTTTGACGATGGTGGTCTTGCCCGCGCCGGTAGGCCCCACGATGGCCACTTTCTGCCCCGGCAAAATCTCAGCCCGAAAGCCTTTGATCACCGGCTTACCCGGCAAGTAGCCGAAGTAAACATCCCGAAACACCACATGCCCGCGCACGTCGTCGAGGGTTAGCGGTTGCGCGGGGTCGGGGGCTTCTTCTTCCTCGGCCAGGAAGTCGAAGACCCGCTCGGCTGCCGCGATGGTCTGCTGGAGGATGTTGGAAGAACCCGCCAACTGGCTGATGGGCTGGGTGAAGGATCTCATGTATTGGATGAAGGCCTGAATGTCGCCCACGGTAATCAACTGGCGCACGGTCAGCCAACCGCCTAAAATCACCACCGCCACATACCCCAAATTGCCGATCCAGCGCATCAGGGGGCGCATGGTGCCGGAGAAGAACTGCGCCTTCCAGGAAGCATCGTAAAGGGTGTCGTTGTAGGCGTCGAACTGGCGGATGCTGCGGGTCTCGCCGTTGAACGCTTTGACAATCAGGTGCGCGCCAAACATTTCCTCCACGTGGCCGTTGACATGACCCAAGTATTCTTGCTGCCGGTTGAAGAATTTTTGCGAGGCGCGCATGATGCCTACCATAGTGCCGAACGAAAGGGGCACGATGAGCAGCGCAATCAGGGTCATCTGCCAACTGATCGAGAGCATCATCCCCAAAATGCCCAACACGGTGACCGCGGAGGTGATGATCTGCCCTAAACTCTGGTTGAGGGTGCGGTTGACCGTATCCACATCGTTGGTCAGGCGGGAAAGCACTTCGCCGTGGGTGGTGCCGTCGAAATAGCGGAAGGGCATCCGGTGCACTTTGTCCATCAGGGCTTTGCGCAGGTCGTAAGCCACTTCCATGGCCACGTCGGTCATCATCCAACCCTGGGCGTACCCCAAAGCCGAAGAGAGCAGGTAAAGGCCCAAGGCCGTAAGCAGCAGATGGCCGATCTGGGTGAAATCGATGCTGCCGTTGCCGCTGAGTTGCGCGATCAGACCGTCGAACAGCACGGTGGTGGCGTTGCCCAAAATTTTAGGGCCGACGATAGAAAAGGCCGTGCCGCCGATGGCCAACAGGATGGCCAGCACGATTTTGGCCTGATAAGGGCGCAGATAGGCCACCAGTTTTTTCAACGTGCCGCGGAAATCGGTGGGTTTTTCGGCCGGTGCGCCAGGGCCCATGTGGCCGAGCCGGGGGCCAGAGCGTAAACGCTGTGTCGCCCGAGGGGTCATGGTCATTGCAACGCCTCCTGCTTGAGTTGCGAGAGGGCAATTTCCCGGTAAATGGGGCACGAAGTCATCAGTTCGCGGTGGGTGCCATGACAAACCAGCCGCCCTTCATCCAACACGAGGATGAAATCGGCGTCTTTGAGGGTTGCCACGCGCTGCGAGACGATGAGGATCGTGCGCCCGGCCAGGTATGCGCGCAGGGCTGCCCGCAAACGGGCGTCGGTTTGGTAATCCAGCGCGGAAAAGCATTCGTCGAAGATGTAAAGGGGCGCCTGCTTGACCAACGCCCTGGCGATGGTCAGGCGTTGACGCTGCCCGCCGGAAAAGTTGACGCCCCCCTGCGCCACCGGCGCCTGCAGCCCTTCGGGCAGGTCGAAGACAAAGTGGGCTTGCGCCACCTCCAACGCCCGCCGCAACGTAGCCTCATCGGCCTGGGGGTTGGCGTAGCGCAAGTTGCTCTCTATCGTCCCGGCAAAGAGATTGCTCTTTTGCGGCACATAGCCAATGCGGGCCCGCAGTTCCTCCAACGGCACCATGCGCACATCCACGCCCCCCACCGATACCGTCCCCGCGGTCACATCGTAAAAGCGAGGCAGCAGGTTGACCAGGGTAGACTTGCCCGACCCTGTGGTGCCCATGATGCCCACCGTCTTCCCCGCGGGGATGGTGATGTGGATGTCGTGCAGCACGTCGGCCTTGGCTGAAGGATAGCGGAAGCGCACATGCTCGAAGCGCACTTCTGGCGCAAAGGGCTCTGGGAAGTCGCGCCCCTCGGCCGGCGAAAGCACGGTGATGGGGGTTTCCAGCACGTCGGCCACCCGCTGGGCAGAAACGTCGGCGCGCGGCAGCAAGATGAACAGCATAGAAAGCATGAGGAAGGCAAACACCACCTGCATGGCGTATTGCATGAAGGCCATCATGTCGCCGACCTGCATCGACGCTTCGGCTACCCGGTGCGCGCCTACCCACAAAATGAGCACCATCACCCCGTTGAGGATGACCATCATCGCCGGCATGACCACCACGAACACCCGATTGACGAAACGGCTGGTTTCGGTGAGGTCGCGGTTGGCCACATCGAAGCGTCGCAGTTCGTGTGCCATGCGGTTGAAAGCCCGCACCACCATCATGCCGGTAAGGTTCTCGCGCAAGATGAGGTTGAGGCGGTCGATCAGTTTCTGGATGATCTTGAACTTGGGAATGGCCACGGTAAAGACTACGCCGATGATGACCAGCAACAGCCCCACGGCCAGAGCCATAGTCCACCACATGGAAGGGCTTTTGTCGAGGGCGTGGATGACCGCGCCGACGCCGATGATCGGTGCGTAAAACATCAGCCGCACCAAAGGCATGGTGGCGTTTTGAATTTGGGTCACATCGTTGGTGGCGCGGGTGATGAGCGAAGCCGTGGAGAAATGGTCGAACTCCGCACCCGAAAAGCCCATCACCTTGGCAAAGAGATGATGTCGCAAGTCGCGCCCCACCCCTGCGGCCACCCGCGCCGCCAAAAAGCCCACGCTGATGGTGGCCAGCGCGGAAATCAGAGCGATGAGCAACATCATCCCGCCGGTGCGCACGATGTAGCGGTTTTGCAGGCGGGCGGTATCCATGCCCAAGGCCTGATATTCGGCCTTGAGCGCCCGCGTGGCTGCCTGCAACAGTGCCTTTTCGCCGCCAATGGCCGCAAAGCGGCGGGTCATCGCCTGGCTGAGTTGCGCCCGCTTGTCCGCGGGCAGCCGGGCGAGCAGCGCGAACAAATCGGTGTTGGGCGGCAGGCGAGAAAAATCAAAGCCCATGCCCGGCAAAACCTTCTTGGCCTCGGCCGGGTTTTGCGCGATGCGCTCCACGCCAAACACCAAGAGCATGGCCTTGCCCAAAAGGGGCTCTAACGCGGCCATGGTTTGGGAACTTTGGTCGGTCAGAAGGTAGATGGGTTCCTGCGCGGCCAAGGGGTAAGTGGCCGCCGCGGTTTCCGCTTCGGGCGTGCCTGGCTGCACCAAGCGGTAATGCGCCAACACCTGCGCCTTTTCGTCCTCAGAGAGGAAGAGGAAAAGATGCTCCATGGTCTGCTTGCGCAGCGCCAAGGGCACGGCGCGCTGAATTCCCCCTTGCTGGATGCCCACGTTGACGATGTCGGACATGTAGTCGGGCAGGGTGAGGTCGGCATCGGCCTGGACGAAAAGCAAAGCCACGGCCAGCACGACCCAAAGGAGGTAAGGCTTGAAGTATTTGAGGATACGGATCATGAGGTGGTGCCTCGGGGCGAGGGGGTGGAAGGGGGCGAATCTGACGGCGAGGGGCTGAGGCGGGCTGTCAGGGTTTCGACCGCGCGGGCGATCTCTTCCAGTTCCGCGGGGCTCAGGGGAGGCGAGAGGCGGTCGAAGAGGGTTTCGAACGAGGGCGCGAGGGCCTGCAAAGTCTGCTTGCCGCGCGGGGTCAACGAAAGGCGCTTATTGCGGCGGTCGTGGGGATTTTCTTCACGGCGCACCAGCCCCTGGCTTACCAGCCGTTGCAACATTTGGCTGGCCGCGGCCGGGGTCACCCCCAAAGCCTTGGCCAAGTCAGAGATGTTGCACGTGCCGCGATGGTTGATGTAGCGCAGCGCGAAGACCTGACTCATAGAAAGGCCGTGCTCGCGCACCGCGCGCCAAAAACTTTGCAACGCCAGGTGCAACAGTTGCCTGAGCGCCTGGCCAAGCCGTTGGGCAGGGTCTCCAGGGGGGGGCACAGGTAAGCCTCCTAAAAAGATAAGAACGCTTAACTAATTTAGCCGGAAGTTGCCGTTTTGTCAAGGAAAACGAAGCCACAAAAGAAAAACGGGCGACGAGCGCCCGTTGGTTGAGGGTGGTTTGACAAAGGGTTGTTTCCTTGTCCCCGTTTGGTCTTAGCAAGGAGAAACCCGCAGATTCTGCAGAGCGGGAAAACATAGAAAGCACAGAAAGCGGGAAGTGTGGGCAAGATGCAGGAGAGGCGAGGCGCTGAAGAGAATGTTGGTATCTATGGCGGCGAGTTGGGGTTGGGGCCAGGCAAGGTTTGTGTAGTTGTGAATGTCGGCGTAGAAGCGGTCGATATGGCGCTGATGTTGTTGAGAGAAAGGCCGTAGACCTCTTCTTGGGGGCTGGTGAGAATGAATTCTTTCATGATTTACGCTTTCCGATGCGGGTAGTAGTTCTCAATTTGATTGTACATGCGGGGAAGCGGGGTATCAACATAGCGAGCGACGGCGGTTGCCGCTTGCTTTGCCCTCGCTTTGTGCGGGGGCGTTTCTTGTGGGGACGCGGGCGGCGGCGCGCTCAGTATTGAGGGCGGCGGGTGAGGCAGGCCGGGCAGGTGCAGGTGCGGTATTGCGCGGTGCGGTGATACAGACCGGCGTAGCGGCCGTTTTTCTGAAAGAAGGCTGACCAGAGAGGGTCTATGTAGTAGGCGTCTTTGTGTTCGTAGTAACGTCGCAGGGCATAGGCGACCAGGTCGGCCAATTGCAGCAGGCGCGTGGCATCGGCTTCGGCAAAGAGGGGAATGAGGGGCAGGTTGTAAATGTAGCCGAGGCGGGTACCTTGAACGCGGTAGGTGCGGTAGTTGAGCCGCAAAGATGTGTGACGTTTTTGAGCCGAAGTAGCAACAACGACCAGCCCTTTTTGCGGGTCTTGAGCATGATGGCGGGTTATCAGGAATTGATTGAAGCGCGCAACGATACCCTCAAATGCTTCGAGGTATGGATCGGGCACAAGGGCTTTTTCAATGATTTGCCCAAAGAGGACAATGCCTGGGGCGTTGTAGGCTGTGGCGTGATGCAGGATAAGTTGAGTAAGACCGCTGACAAGGGTGCGGTAATTCGAGCGGGTGAATTGCGGGGTTTTGGGGCTTACGGCCAGGCTGTAAAGTTCGCTGGCATGGAAGGGGGTGTGAGGGGCGTCGGGGAAGTGTTCTTCCATGAGGGCATCTACACCCTGGCGCAGGGGTGTGATGAGGCCCTCGAAAACGGCAATGCCGCCGAGGATGAAGTGGCGGGCTTTGTCGTTGTTGCCGGATTCGTCAAGGAATAGCAGGTACATGTGAACCCCTTAAAAGCACAACGGGCGCTGTGTGCGCTCGATGCTTTGCAGGGGGACAAGCGTCCTGGACTTATTCCGTCCTCAGCGACGGGTGGGCCAGCAGCCTTGCCCCGGCAGACTTATTCCGTCCTCAGCGACGGGTGGGCTACCGTTTTACCCTGCGTTTGTATTATAGGGCATTGGGCGCTAATTGTCAAATGTTGAAGAGAAGGCGGAGAAGGCACAGAAGGCACAGAAGGTGGGGAGGCGGGAAACGGGATGCGGCCGTTGGCGTCATCTTGGCGATCTTGGCCCCCAAAGAGCCGCGGCTATCCGCCATCTTCTGCGTTCATCCGCGGGCTATTTTCCACAGGCTGAACAGTTATGCATTTGTTATCAGTCGCGGCTATTTCCCCGACGGTGGGCAATCACCTTCAGCGATGCGCGTCCGTCTTCGGCACGTGGTATCCAAGGCCATTCAGTGGGCGGGACAGGACTCGAACCTGCGACCTCTTCCTTGTAAGGGAAGCGCTCTAACCAACTGAGCTACCCGCCCAGGCGGGCTAATTA
>JALUDX010000002.1 GCA_027053355.1 Anaerolineales bacterium
CCAACCCCTACGCCCACGCCTACCCCCACGCCGACCCTCACGCCCACGGCTACCCCCACAGCCACAGCGGCCCCCTTGCCGACCCCAACGCCATGAGCCACTCCCCAGCGTCTTCCCGTGCTCGGGCGCGCTACCCCGCGGTGCAACGCACCTTGTGGGGCGTGTTGGCCTTCAACCTCGGCATCAGCCTGCTCAAAATCACGTTGGGCGCCCTCACCGGCGCGCTCTCTGTGGTGGCCGACGGCTTCCATTCCCTGGTCGACGCCGCGTCGAACCTGATCAGCCTGCTGATGTTGCGCCTGGCAGCCCGCAGCGCGGACGAAAGCCATCCTTACGGCTATCAGCGGTTCGAGACGCTGGGCGCGTTGTTCATCGGCGTGCTCATGCTGGTGGCTGCCGGGGAGATCGCGTACCAGGCGGTGGAGCATTGGCGGCACGGCGCGACCACCGTGGAGCCCATAGCCCTGTATTTGATGGGCGTGGCCTTTGTGGTCAGCCTGGGGGTGGTGTGGTGGGAAACCCGCCAGGGGCGGCGCTGGCATTCCGAACTGCTGCTGGCCGACGCCGCGCACGTGCGCAGCGATTTGTGGATTACCGCCTCGGTGATCGTTTCTCTGGCGGGGGTGCGGCTGGGGCTGACCTGGTTGGATCCGGTGGCTGCGCTGGTGGTCGCGGCGCTGATCGTGCGCGCGGCCTGGGAGGTGCTGGTGCAGGCCGCTCAATACCTGACCGACGCGTCGGTGCTCCCCGAAGCGGCCATTGCCCGCGCGGCCGAATCGGTGCCCGGCGTGCTCGACGCGCACCACATCCGTTCGCGCGGCCGCCCCAGCGCCGCTTTCGTCGACCTGCACATCCACGTGCCCCCCAACATGGGCACAGCCCAGGCGCACGCGCTGGCCACCGAGGTGGAAAACCGCATCAAAGCCCAGGTACCCGGCGTGGTCGAAGCCATGGTGCACGTGGAACCGGCCAACGACGAGGGCAATCTCACGCCATGGGATAAAATTAGCCTCCGCCTGCGCAGCCTGGCTGATGGCCTGGGGTTGGGTATTCACGAGGTACACATCCACGCGCTGCCCGCAGGCGGCTATCGGGCTGAAATGCACCTGGAATTTCCGGGCCAGGCCACGTTGGGCGAGGCGCACCGGCAGGCCGAAACCTTTGTGCAGCGGGCACGCGCCGACATTCCCGCGCTGGAAGAGGTGGTAGTGCATTTGGAGCCGTTGCTGCCGCGGGTGCTCACCAGCGAGCGCGGCGATGCCGAACTTGCCGCGCGGGTGCGCGATTTCGCCGCCCGACAATGCCCCGAGGGCCAAATCCGGCGGGTGGATGTGCGGCGCAGCGGCGGCCATCAGACCGCGGCCGTGAGTTGCGTGTTGCCCGCGGCCTGGCCGTTAGAGCGGGCGCACGCCCGCGCCGACGCGCTCCAACGCGCGTTGCTCACCCAATTCCCCTCCCTGGCGCGGGTGATCGTCCAGGTGGTGCCCGACATGCCCGCGCCCCCTGCTGAGGCGCGGGGAGGCTGGGGAAACGCCAACCGCGACCGTTGAAACCCCACTTGCCGCCTGCCCAGTCGCCCGTCGACGTTGGCGCAGGGGTAGTGGTAGCGAGTAAGTGATGAGGTAAGATAAGGGCATGATCAGACCACCATCACCCACAAATGCAGCCGGTGCGGAAGCATTCTTCGGACACGAAAGAGAAAACTTTGAAGGCGTACTGATTACCCGAACAAATTAAGCAGCGTGCTAACTTTTGCCTACCGGCCCTCACCCCGCCCCCCTTTTATTC
>JALUDX010000003.1 GCA_027053355.1 Anaerolineales bacterium
CCCGCAGGCGCGGCCACCACCGGCTTGTGGAAGTAGCGCATCCGCATGTTCAAATCCTGAAACGCCTTCACCGAGGCTTCCAGTTGCTCCCACATGCCCTGCTGCGCGGCCAGCACCACGGCAAACAGGTTGGCGCCCGCACTGAAGTTGTCGGCATCGCTGCCGATGACGATGCCTTCGTACTTGCCCGCGTCCACCAAGTCCAGCGCCTTGTTGAGCATGTTGAAAATATCCTCGTCCAAGGCGTTCATCTTGGTGTGGAATTCCACATCAATCACGCCATCGCCCAGGTCAACGATGGCCGCGCCCGGGTTTTCGTCAATCACCTTGCCCGCGGCCTTCTCTTCCTTGATGAAAATGGTCTTCGGCGAGCGGCGGATGGGTTCATACGCCTTCTTCGCGGGGTGGTAAACGCCAACCTTGCGCCCGCCGTCGTACTGGTAGAAGGTGGCGAAACCGGCTGCCAGCATGTCGTGCACCCATTGCGGCGCGGGGAAGCCCTCTTTTGCCATTGCTTCGGTGGTTTCGGCGACTCCGAGCATATCCCAAATTTCAAACGGGCCGGCTTGGTGGGCGAAGCCCCAGCGCATCGCGTCGTCAATCGGCTTGGGCGTGTCAGCAATTTCGGGGATGACCGACGCCGCGTAGGCAAAGCCCTGGTAAAGGATTGCCCGCACCAGTTGCGCGGCGCGGTCGTCTTCCTTCACCCACGCCCGCAGGCGCTCGCCCAAATCCTCAATATCCTTGATTTTGCCCACCGACTCAAACTTGGGTTTGCTGGGCGGCTCGTATTCCAAGGTTTCCAGGTTGAGGTGCAGGTAAACCTTCTTGCCGTTTTCCTTGACTCGCTTGTAAAAACCCTGTTTGGTCTTGTTGCCCAGCCAGCCGCGCTTGATGAGTTCGGCGATGAGGCTGTTGGCGCGCTCCGAAGCGAGGTATTTCTGCGCCATCGCGTCGTGCGGGATGGCTTCCCGCAGGTTGCGCCCGACGTGATCCCAAACGTCAATGCCCACCAAATCCATCAGGCGGAAGGTGGCGGTCTTGGGGCGGCCCATCAGCGGGCCGGTGATGGCGTCCACTTCCTCCACGGTGTAGCCGTGCTCCAGCACGTAATCCAGCACGAACGCGCCGCTGCCGAAGGCAATGCGGTTGCCGATGAAGTTGGGGGTGTCCTTGCAGAGCACCACGCCCTTGCCGAGGCGGTTTTCGCCGAACTCGCGGATGAATTCCACCACCTCGGGCAGGGTATCGGCGTGGGGGATGACCTCCAGCAGTTTGAGGTAGCGGGGCGGGTTGAAGAAGTGGGTGCCCAAAAAGTGCTGGCGGAAGCCCTCGGAGCGCCCGGCGGCGATGTCTTTGATGGGGATGCCGGAGGTGTTGGTGCTCACAATGGTGTGCGGCGGGCGGATGGCGTCAATGCGCGCCATCAATTGCTGCTTGATGTCCAGCCGCTCCACCACCACCTCAATCACCCAGTCGGAATGCTTGACGGCCTTTTCCAGGTCGTCTTCCAGGTTGCCGAGGGAAACCAGCGCGGCGTGGTCTTTGGTGAAGAAGGCAGCAGGCTTGGACTTCAACGCCCGCTCAAAGCCCTGCCGCACGATGCGGTTGCGGACTTCGCGGTCCTGCAAAGTCAAGCCCTTCTTTTCTTCATCGGGGGTAAGTTCCCGCGGCACAATATCCAGCAAAGTGACGGGCACACCGGCGTTGGCGAGGTGAGCGGCGATGGCCGCCCCCATGGTGCCTGCGCCGATGACCGTCGCGCGGCGGATTTGGTATTTCAT
>JALUDX010000004.1:0-30436 GCA_027053355.1 Anaerolineales bacterium
ATGGAGGCCAGGGTCGGCGGCGGGGGAGATGTCGGGGTCACGGAGGGGACCGGGGTCGGCCCTGTGACCTCGACGCTGACCGAGGCCGCCGGGCCTCGTTGCCCCTGGGCGTCGGTGAGATACACGGTGAGGGTGTATTCGCCGGGGGCGGCGGGCACCCACGCCTGCTTCAGGGAGCCGAAATCGTCGCCGGCCGCGGGGAAAGGGTCGCGGCGGTAGGCCACCCCGTTGACCAGCAGGGTGATTTCGGCCACCCCCCCGGGCGCGTAGTGGTGGGAAAGCACGGTCACGGCCTCGCCCACGGCAAAGGTATCTCCGGTTAGGGGATAATCCAGCCACGATTGGGGGCCGGGGGTCGCCGTGCCGCCACACGCGGCCACGCCGAAGGCGAGAATCACGAGCCACAGCCAACGGTATTTGTTCATGGCGTTCCTCCTTGGGTTGGGCCGAGAGCCCCTCGCAGCCAGCCGCGCACGGTCGCCAGGTCCAGGTCGTCTTTAGCGTAGAAGGCGTCGGCCCCGACCGTGGTCGCCGCGGCCGCGAATTGCGGGTAGGCGCTCACCAGCACGATCCGCAGGCCGGGGCAGCGTTCCCGCAGCAGGCGCGCGCCTTCCAGGCCGTTGGTACCGGGCAGCAGCACATCCACCACGGCCAGGTCGTAAGCGCAGTCAGCCAGCCGCGCTAAGGCCTGGGAGATGTCGGGGGCGGTGTGCACCTGCGCGGCGCCGGCCCGGCGCAACAAGTCGGCCAGTTGATTGCGAAAGGTAGGATTGTCGTCTACGATGAGCACCTGAGGCATAAGGACTCCGGACAAAGGGCACTACACTTGCCTTTTGACTCATGCCTCAAAAGCGTGCGCTTTGTGCTCAACATCTTCCCGGCGGTTGTTGCCCATTCCCAAAGGGTTCTGACAAACATCCAGCGCCTGGTCTCGCTGTGTAGCAGGACTTTGATGGGGCCGGGCGCCCTCACCCATCCCCTGCAGGGGCGACCCGCTGGGGCGCCCCTACGTCCCCTTCTCTCTCCCACTGGGAGAGGAAAGGGGGCAGCGCCGGCCCGGAGCGGGAGCGAAGGGCCTGGCGCGGGGGAAAGGTGAGGGCGAAAGCGAAACCAAGCGCCTGGCGCTCAGACCGCCGGGTATATGAAACGCACACTTTTTGTGGATGAGCCTTGCCCTTTTACCTTAGCCCTTTCCCCCTGAAAGCGCATCGGTGCGGTGTACTATTTGGGGTACTAACTCGAGGGTGAAAATATGGTACCGGGGTACCAGAATCACCCGGCGTCCGGGCCGGGCCATTGCACATGCAAGCGGGTGCCTTCGCCGGGAGCCGTGGTGAGGGTGAGACGCCCGCCGATGAGTTCCACCCGCTCGCGAATGCCCGCTAAGCCAAAGTGCCCCTGGGTGGTCAGGTCGTTCAGGGCTGCGGGCGGCTCGAACCCCTGCCCGTCGTCGGCGATGGTCATCTCCAGCCGTTGGCCGTCCCAGCGCAGGGCCAGGGAAGTATGGGCGGCCTGGGCGTGGCGGGCGATGTTGGTCAGGGCCTCCTGCGCGATGCGGAAGAGGTTGACGGCCACCTCATCGGGGAGGGCACGCAGCCCGGCTTCGTCCTCCGGCAGGTGCAGGGTCAGGGGAAGGCCGTACTGCTGCTCCCAGGCCGCGCCGTAAGTCCGCAGGGAAGCGGCCAGCCCTAAGGTATCCAGCATGGGCGGGCGCAGTTCGGTGCACACCAAGCGCAGTTCGTGGATCAGTTCGCGCACCTCCTGGCGGAGGCGGCTCACCGTCTGGGCCATGCCCGGCGGCAGGTCGCCCGTCTCGCGCAGCAGCCCCAGGCGCAGGTTGAGGCTCACCAGGGCCTGGATGGGGCCGTCGTGGATGTCGCGGGCCAGGCGGGCCCGCTCGGCCTCCCGCGAGCGCAGCAGTTGGTGCTGCAGCCGCTGCTGCGCCTGCTGGCTGGCGCGGATTTCCTCCAGTTGGCGTTCCAGCGTTTCGATGAGTGCCACATTGCTCAGTGCGATTTCGGCCTGGGCCGCCACGGTGTGCAGGATGCGCATGTCCAGGGCCGAAAGGGGTTCGCCGTCACCGTGGCAGCCTATCCACCAGCGCGCCGGGGGGTGAAAGGCGTACTCGAACTCGGCCCAGTCCGGCCGCGGGGGGGCGTTTTGCCCTTCTTCCCCCAGCCACAGGCGGGCGTGGCGCACCTTCATGGCCGCGGGTACCTGCCGGGCGAGGACGTCCACCACGGCGGCCCGGGTGCTGGCCCGCTGCAAGGCCGCGCTGGCTTCCTCGACCACCGTGGGGAAGTCGTACCAGCCGCCGTAGAGCAGGCGGTCTACTTTTTGCTGCACATAGCCGCGCGCGGTCTGAAACGAGGCACCCACCAGCAGCGTCAGGGCCGAGACCAGTACCAGTTGCAGCGGCTGGGTCAGGGGGTGCCAGAGCGAGAAGAGGATGAAGGGCACCAGGTAGACGGTCAGGATGGTCAGGGAGAGGATCAGGTACACTAAGGCCCGGTTGACCCACTGCCTCAGGCCCAGCAAGCGGCCGCGGGTGATGGCGTAGGCGTAACTCAGCGGCGTGACGGCCAGCAGGGCTGCCAGCCCCCAGGTGGGCAAGCGAGAGGGCTCCTGGGCCAGGGTGGGCAGCAGGTCGCCCAAGAGCACGGTCAACGCAGGCAGCGCGGTTCCCACGACGATGATGCGCTGGTGGCGCTGCTCTGCCGGGGTGTGCCCGCGGCGATAGCGCCCGATGAGCACGCCGTTGGCGACCAGCAGCATCCCCACGGTGAGCAGGATGCCGACCGCCCACCAGGGCGCGGCCTGGGGCAGCCAAGTCAGCGCGTTCACCCCGGCCAGGCCGTAGGCCGCGCCCAACACCCGGCGGCGCTGGACGACCGTCCCCCACAGGCGGGGGAAACTCAGGTGCAGGTGCAGCAGCAGGGGCGCGGTGGCGTGCAGGGCGAAGACGCTGATGGTCATGGTGCGGAAGGGGGCCTGATGCGGGTCGGGGAAGGCAAAGGGCGCCCACAGGGTCAGGCCCAGGGTTTGGGAGGCGAGAAAGAGCAGGCGGGCGTCTAAGCGGTGGGCGTAGAAGAGCAGGGTCACGCTGCCCGAAAGCCAGTACACCAGGGCCAACAGCGTGGCGGGGAGCCAGAACGCAGTGCGCACCGCCGGAGGGAGCAGGAGCCACGCCGCGCGCCCCTCGGTGAGCAAAAACAGCGGGATGCCCAGCATCGCCAGGGCATACAGCACCCGCGTTGGGCCGCGCATCTCAGGATTCCCCCAGGCGGACCCAGCCCCGTTCGAAGGCCAGGCGCATGGCCTCGGTGCGGGAACGCACCCCCAGTTTGCCGTAGATGGCGCTGATGTGGTTCTGCACGGTGCGCCTGGTGATGACCAGCCGCTCGGCGATGGCCGCGTTGTCCAGCCCCTGGGCCAGCAGGCGCAGCACCTCGGCCTCGCGCGGGGTCAGCGGCGGCACGGGGCCGGAAGAAGGCGGCGGGGACGAGGCCGCCGTATCTTCGCGCAGGCGGCGCACCACCTGGGTGGCGACCGAGGGGCTGAGCCAGGTTTCCCCCTGGGCCACGGCGCGCACCGCGTGGGGCAGCACTTCCAGGGCTTCGTCCTTGAGCACATAGCCCTGGGCGCCCTCGCGCAGCAGGGTGAGCATCAGCGTTTCGTCGCGCACCGCGGTGAGCACCAGCACGGCCACGGGGTAGCCCAGGCGGCGCAATCGTTGGAGCACCTCCAGGCCGTTCATATCGGGCAGATGCAGGTCGAGCACCAGCACCTCGGGCCGGTGGTCGGCCACTAAGCGCAGGGCCTCGGCCCCGGTGGTTCCCGCGGCCACCACGTCCACGGCGGCCCTTTCCAGCACGCTTTTCAGGCCGGCCAGCACCACGGGGTGGTCATCCACCAGCACGGCGCGGATACGGGGTTCGTCCATGTTTTCATCATAACATAAAAGCGCGGGTTTTGTTCAGCCTCGAAGAGACACTGCGGATGACGCAGACGGAAAAACACAGAAGACACAGAAAATGGGGAGGTGGGAAACGGGATGCGGCTGTTGGCGTCACCTTGGCGACTTTGGCAACCTAAAAATCCGTGCGCATCCGTGACGCTCTGTGTTGTCCGTGGTCTATTTTCCTGTGGCTGAACCGTTACTACGGGAAAACAAAAACTGCCCACGAGAAAGTGGGCAGTTCTTTGTGGCTCCTCGGGCAGGACTCGAACCTGCAACCTAGCGGTTAACAGCCGCCCGCTCTGCCGATTGAGCTACCGAGGAACGCAAGGCAGATTATATGCAAAAGGGGGGGCGGTGTCAATGTTTTCCGCGCTGCCGTTCGCAGCCGCGTCCCTGCCTTGGCCCGCAGCCATGGCGGGCTGGCACCCCCTTCCCCCGCCGCGTTCAAAAGCGGACAGGGGCTGAGCCGCCCCTCCTTCTCCCTGCCCCTCGGAGAGGAAAAGAAAGAAAATATGTTGTTATTTTGACGGCTTCGCCGCCAAAATAACACATAACCTTTTCTCTTCAGGGGCGGCTGTCCGCCCCTGAACCCCGCCGCGGCCGGGCTTCACGATAAGAGTTTCATTAGAAGATGCCAGAGTGCTTGATTTTCCCCCCGCTCTCCCATACAATCTATGTGGGGAAACTTTCATCGCAGCAAACGAGGTGCTTTATGGAATACAAAGATTACTACAAAATTTTAGGCGTCGACCGTAACGCCAGCGCAGACGAAATCAAAAAAGCCTACCGCAAACTGGCGCTCAAATATCACCCCGACCGCAACCCCGGCGACAAAGCCGCGGAAGAAAAGTTCAAAGAAATCAACGAAGCCTACCAGGTGCTCTCAGACCCCGAAAAGCGGGCCAAATACGACCGGTTTTCTACCACTTATCAACACTGGCAGGCCACAGGCGGCCAGGCTCCCTTCGATTGGGGCGCCTGGGGCGCAACCCCCGGCGGCGTGCGGGTGGAATTCCGCGACCTGGATGACCTGCTGGGCGGCATTGGGGGATTCTCTGAGTTCTTCCGCAACCTGTTTGGCGGCATGGGCGGCATGGACTTCGAAGCCGCGGCCGGCGGCGCACGCGCCGCCACCCGCCAGACGCGGCGGCCGCGACGCCGCGCCTACGAACAGCCCATCGCCATCACCCTGCACGAAGCCTACCACGGCTCCACCCGCCACATCGCGGTCAACGGCCGACGGCTGGAAGTGAAAATCCCGCCTGGCGCGCGCACGGGCACCCGCATTCGCCTGCCCGAAGCCCTCCACTTGCCCGACGGCAGCAAGGCCGACCTTTACCTGGTGGTGGAAGTGATGCCCGACCCGCGCTTCGACCTGCAAGGCCACGACCTGCACACCGAAGCGACCATCGACCTTTACACCGCGGTCTTGGGCGGGGAAGTGACCATCCCCACGCCGGGCGGCGACGTCATCCTGACCGTCAAACCGGGCACCCAGCCGGGGCAAATCTACCGCCTGCGCGGCCGGGGGATGCCCCACCTCAAGAATCCTCACCGCCGCGGCGATCTCTACGTCCACATCAAAGTCGTCCTGCCCAAAAACCTCACCCCCCGCGAGCGCGAACTGTTTACCGAACTGGCACGGCTGCACCGCAGCCGTCGCTGACGCGCGCAGCCCCGCCGCCCGGCGGAGGTATACCTTTTCAGGAGGCCACCATGCACACCTTCAAACAACGCACTTTCTTCTTCGCCTTGCTGGCCGTGGCCCTGCTGACCATAGCCTGCGTAAGCCTGCCCCTCACCCTGCTGAACGGCGGGAGCACAGAAAACCACCACGCCCAAGCCACTGTGCCCCCGCCCGCGTTGCCCACCCTGCCGCCCCCGGCAACCCCGTCGGGCGACAACACCCCCTCTGCCCCTCAAAGCCTCTCGGCCTTGGAAACTACCCTGACCGACCTGTACCGGCAGGTCTCGCCGGGCGTCGTAGCCATCCGCACTTACCTACCCAAAGGCATGGCGCAAGGCTCGGGGTTTGTGTTCGACAAACAGGGTCACGTGGTCACCAACTTCCACGTGGTGGCCGACGCGGACAAAATCGAAGTGGATTTCCTCTCGGGCCGCAAAGCCTGGGCGCACGTGGTCGGCACCGACAAAGATTCTGACCTGGCCGTGCTGCAGGTGGAATCGGTGCCTGCCGACGCCCTGCACCCGCTGCCCCTGGCCGATTCCGACAAGGTGCAGGTTGGCCAGTTGGCCGTGGCCATGGGCAACCCCTTTGGCTTGAAAGGCACCATGACCGTGGGTGTCGTCTCCGCGCGTGGGCGCACCATGCCCTCGGAGCACGAAGCCGAGCAAGGCAACTACTTCACGTTGGGCGACGTCATCCAAACCGACGCGCCCATCAACCCCGGCAACTCCGGCGGCCCGCTGATCAACCTGCGCGGGGAGGTCATCGGCGTCAATCGGGCGATCCGCACCTCCAACTTCAGTATGGGCGGCGAGCCGCTCAACAGCGGCATCGGCTTTGCCGTGCCCAGCAATATCGTGCGCCGGGTAGTACCCGCGCTCATCCGCCAGGGGCATTACGATTACCCCTACCTGGGCATCAGCAGCCTCGACGACCTCACCTTAGAGGAAACGGAACACCTGCATTTGCCGCAGGCCACCGGCGCCTACGTGCTGAGCGTGGTGCCCGGCAGCCCTGCCGACCAGGGCGGTGTGCACGGCGCGCTGAGCGCAACCGCCGAGCCGCCTGAGGATCACCTTCCCCCCGGCGGCGACCTGATCATCGCGGTGGACGGCTACCCGGTGCGCGAGTTCAACGACCTGATCCACTACCTCTTTACCTACACCAGCCCCGGCGACACCGTCACCCTCACCGTTTTGCGGAAGGGGCAACGCCTGAATTTGAAAGTGACGCTCGGACAGCGGCCGCGCTGAAAAGCATACGCACTCGCTTCCCTCACCAGCGCCGCTCGGCCCCCGGCGCAGCGCCCGGCTCTGGCAGACACCGCGGTTCCCCCGGGCCGACCGGCGCTTCCCCCAAAAAGGAGGCAACCATGGCGTCATCGACCTTGACCGAAGCCGCGTTGCGCGACCTGGCCGCGCAATCTTTTGCCGTGCCCGTGCTCTCGGTGTATCTCGACACCGACCCCACCCGCGGCAGCGCCGACGAACACCACGCTCGCCTGCGGGCGATGCTGAAACAGGTGCCCCTCACAGCAGACGCGGAGGCCGTGCAGCAGTATTTCGAGCAGAAACACGACTGGCACGGCCGGGGGGTGGCCGTGTTTTCTGCCCAAGAGGCCGATTTCTTCCGGGTGTATGTGCTGCAGGTGGGCGTGCGAGACCAATGGTGGGTGAGCAAGTTCCCCTATGTGCGGCCGTTGGTCTCGCTGTTCGATGCTTACGGCTATTACGGCGTGGTGTTGGTCGACAAAACCCAGGCGCGGTTCTTCCTCTTTCACCTGGGTGTGCTGGAAGAGCAAGAAGGCTTCGTGGGCGAAGAGGTGCGCAAAATCAAAGCCGGCGGCGGTTCTTCGGCCCCCGGCCGGCGGGTGGGCGCGCCGGGGCTGGACAACTACCTGGAAGGCGTGATCGAGCGCAATTTGCGCGGGGCAGCCCAGGCCGCCATGCGCTTTTTTGCCCGCCACAAGGTGCGCCGCATTTTGGTTGGCGGCAGCGAGGAAAACGTGGCCCTCTTTCGCCGCTTTTTGCCCAAGCGTTGGCAGAGTTTGATTGTGGGCACCTTCCCGATGGATATGCGGGCCGGGCATGTGGAGGTGTGGCGTAAGGCCATGGCCGTGGGGCTGGAAGCCGAACGGCGCCGCGAAGCCCGGCTGATCGAGCAGATCCGCACCCAGGCGGCGCGGGGCGGCCGCGCGGTGGTCGGCTTAGACGAAACGCTGGGTGCGGTGCACGAAGGCCGCGCCCAGGTGGTAGTGGCCGAAGAGGGCTACCGCGAGCCCGGCTACCGCTGCCCCACGTGTGGCTTTATGACCACCCAACCCCTGGAAGCCTGCCCCTTCTGCAACAGCCCCCTGGAACCCGTGGCCGACGCGGTGGAACTGGTGGTCCACCAAGCCTTGGATCAGGGCAGCGATGTGGAACTGGTGCCGCGGCCCCTGGATGAAATCGCGCATATCGGCGCGCTGCTGCGTTATTGAGCAACGGCGCGTCCCCCATAGCCCCCACGATACGCGAAAAGGCACGGCCTGCAGGCCGTGCCTTTTTCCTCGACGCCAACCACTCAATCGGTAAACACGGGCAAATGCCCCAGGGCGATGATTTGCCGCCATTTGGCGCGGTCGCCTTCGGTGAAAATCGCGGCTTCTGCGACCACCTGCGCGCCGGCCTTCTCCATGAGCAGGCGCATCCCTTGCAGGGTGGAGCCGGTGCTGATGACGTCGTCCACCAGGGCCACTCGCTGGCCGCGCAGCAAGCCCTGGTCTTTCTCATCCAAAAAGAGGGTTTGAGGCTGGCCGGTGGTGATGGAAAGGGTCTCGGCCTGGAGGGCTTGCCCCATGTAAGGTTTGTAGGCCTTGCGCAGCACCGCATAAGGCTTCGCCATCCGCACGGCCAGGGCATAAGCCAGGGGGATGCTTTTGGCCTCGGCAGTGACCAGCACGTCGAACGCCGTCGCGGCCAGGCGTTCGGCCAGAGCCTGAGCCGCGGCCTCGGTCAGTTCCACATCGCCCAGAATGTTGAGCACCGCAATGCGCACCCCGGGGGCAACTTCGAAAAGCGGCAGTTCCCGGTGCACACCGGCAATGTCTACAGGGTAGGTGTCGCGAGCAGGGGTCATGGTATTTCCTCCTTGGCAGGGGGTACTGTTCAGCCTTTGGGAAAATAGGCCGCGGATGAACGCGGATCATTACGGATGCCGCGGATTTAAGCGTGCCGTAGGACAGGATGCCAATCCTGCCCAGCCCAAGGGAGGCGAGACAGTGTGCCGCCAACAAAGGCACGCAAAGCAAAATGAGATTCTGCGTTTTCTGTACTTTCTCTGTGTCTTCTGTGTTTTTCCGTCTGCGTCATTGAGTTTTCTCTTTTGTTCGCGCTGAACAGTTACGTTTTTTTCTCTGAGGAAGCCGCGCCCGCTGCAATTTTTACGTGCGGCTGAGGAACGGCCGCGCGGTCTGAAATTGCAGCGGCGCGGGGGCGTCATCGCAAAATGGCCACCGCGCCGTAACCCACCACCGCGCTGTGGTCGCCGGTGACATCGCCCGAGGTGGCATAGTGAAGCACAACGCCCCGCCGCGCGCCCCACGCGCGGGCAGCCCAGAGCACCGCGGCCACCGGCCCCGCGCCGCAGGCAAAGCCCACGCCTTCCTGGTCGGCCTGGAGCACGCCTTCGGGGTCCAACGCGGCAATGCGTTGCAGCATGGTTTGGTCTAACCGCCGGGCTACGGGGGCGGGGTAATAGTGCGAAAGGTCGCTGCTGGCCACCAGCAAGGCGGCGCGGTCGGCCAACACCTCGGCCAAGGTTTCACCAATGGCCTGGCAGGTTTCGGCGCGGTAATCGCGCAGCATAAGCGGCAACAGGCGAAAGGGTGCGGCCAAGGCGCGCTGCAAAAAGGGAAGTTCGATTTCCAGCGCGTGTTCGGGGTCGTTGACCACCGGCGTGGGGGCAAACCCCAAACGGGCGTACAAGGCTTCGGAAAACGCGTGCAGCGCCTCGTGGTCTACCGGCACCGCGCCGAGAGGGGTAGCATACGCCACGTGCGCGGTGGTCAGCAGCGGGTCGGGGTAAGGGTGATGCATGGGCGAAAGCACGGCCACCACGTCGGGCGCGCTGCCCTGCACGGCCGCAAACGCGTAGCCAGCCACCGGTCCAGAGTAACGGATACCCGCGTGAGGCGCGACCACGCCGACCACCTCGCCTTCCAAAGGGGGGAGGTGTGCGGCGGCTGTTTGCAGGTAATGGTCGACTTCCGCGGCCAGAGCCGCTGGGTCGGCCGGGTACCACGTGCCCGCAATAGGTGAAGGGCGCAGGTCAAGGCTTTGCTCAAACATGCTCCACCTCCGCTCTGGTCGTCCAGGCCACGTCCATCCCTATTGTAGCACGGCCCACAAGCCTGGGGGAGGGGAAAGGCCCAGGTAGCCGCGGCCATTCTGCCCCTTCTGTGGTTCCCCCGCGCCGCGCCCAAAAACCGCTGGGGTTTCGTAGGGGCGAACGGCCGTTCGCCCCTACCCACCGTGCAACCTTCTGTGTTTTCGGTGGTCTTTCCGTGTCTTCTGTGTTTCCCCCACGCCGCGCCCAAAAACCGCGAGGGCTTTGTAGGGGCGTGACGTTTTCGTAGGGCCGCACGCCCAAAACGGGGCTAGGCGGTGCCTTGCCCCTACCCTGCCGCCTTCTGTGTTTTCGGTGGTCTTTCTGTGTCTTCTGTGGTTTCCCGCGCCGCGCCCAAAAACCGCGAGGGCTGGGGCGAACGGCCGTTCGCCCCTACCCGAGCGGTGCCCAGGCACCGCACGTCAAAGGGGGGCGAGGCACGCCTCGCCCCTACCCTGCCGCCTTCTGTGCCTTCTGTGGTTTCCCCGCCCTCTCCCCAAAAACGCACGGGCTTTGTAGGGGCGAACGGCCGTTCGCCCCTACCCGAGCGGTGCCCAGGCACCGCACGTCAAAGGGGGGCGAGGCACGCCTCGCCCCTACCCGACGACCTTCTGTGTTTTCTGTAGTGTTTCTGTGTCTTCTGTGTCCCCCCCCTTGATAGCCGACACTTTTTGCTGTACAATACTTTGTAAAACAAAGTGTTCGCCAACAAAAAGCACAAACGCCCTTCAGGAGGTGCCATCATGTCCGGATTCCGCAAACTTTTCCTCAGCGACCTCAAACTTTACCTGCGCGAACCCGCGGCTGCCTTCTTCACCCTCGCCTTCCCCGCGCTCATCCTGGTCATCGGCGGTTATTCCTTCGGCCAGGGCGAAGCCCTCACCACCGACGGCGGCATCGTGATGCGGGTGGTGGACGTCATGCTCCCCGGCACGTTGGCCTGGGTCATCGCCTCGCAGGGGTTGATGGGCACGTACCCCGTGCTCACCTCCATGCGCGAAAGCAAAGCCCTCAAATACTACCGCACCCACCCCATCCGCGCCGGCCACATCTTGCTCTCGCAATTTCTGGTCGGGCTGGTGATGTTGGCCGCGGCCATGCTCTTGCTGTGGGGCGTTGGCGAAATCCTGTTCGGCCTGCGCTCCGACGCCCACCTGGGGGCCTTCCTCGTGACCTTGGTCATCGCTTACAGCGCCTTCTTCGCCTTGGGCTTTGCCCTCGCCAGCGTTACCGGCAGCCCCCGGGCCGCACAGGCCATTGGCAGCGTGATTTTCTTCCCCTTGCTCTTCGTCAGCGGCTCTTTCGGGCCGCGCAATGTGCTCCCCCCGGCGCTGAAGTTACTCTCCGACCTCAGCCCCCTCAGCCATGCCAACGACGTGCTCACCGCGCTGTGGGTCACCGGCTCACAGCCCTTAGGCAAGGTGCTGCGCTCGCCGCTGCCCTTCTTTGGCGTGAAAATCGGCGGCCATACCCTGCTCAAAGGCATCACCCCCTGGCACAGCCTGGCCTACCTCGTCCTCATCACCGTGCTCGGCGCGCTCTTTGCCCTGCGCACCTTTCGCTGGGATGAAGAGGCCGCTGCGTCCCGTCTGGCCCAGGCGCCCAAGGCAACACCGCCGGCGGAAGCGGTCATCTGGGCGCAGGGGCTCCGCAAAACCTACGGCGACACCCGCGCGGTAGACGGGCTTGATTTGGCCGTGGCAAAGGGTGAAATTTTCGGCCTGCTGGGCCCCAACGGCGCGGGCAAAACCACCACCGTAGAAATCTTAGAAGGGCTGCGCGCACCGACGGCCGGCGCGGCGCGGGTGCTGGGGCTTGACCCCCAGCAGGACTACGACGCGCTGGTCAGGCGCATTGGCGTGCAACTGCAAGAAGCCGCGCTGCCGCCCCGCCTGAAAGTGCGCGAGATTTTGGAACTCTTTGCCGCGTTTTATCCCCACCACCTCCCTGTGGAGACCCTGCTCGCCCGTTTAGACCTGGAAGCGCAGGCCGACACCTTCTTCGGCAAACTTTCGGGCGGCCAAAAACAACGGGTGTTTGCCGCGCTGGCGCTGATCAACGACCCCGAGGTGGTGTTCGTGGACGAAATCACCACCGGCTTGGATGCGAGCGTGCGCCGCAAAATTTGGGGCTTTTTGCGAGAACTGCGGCAGGCGGGCAAAACCATCCTGCTCACCACCCACTACTTGGAAGAAGCGCAGGCGCTCTGCGACCGGGTGCTGATTTTGCGCCAGGGGCAGGCGGTGGCCGAAGGGCACCCCGCCACGCTGATCGAGCGGCTGGGCGCGCGCTTCCGCTTGGAGGTGGAGGTGGAAGGCGCGGTGCCCGCGCATCTGTGGGAAGGCCTGCCCGGCGTGGCCTATGGCGAAACCGCAGACGGCCTGCTCACCCTCTATCTGGCCGACGAAAGCGGCGTGGAGCCCGCGCTCGCCGCGCTGCGGCAGGCGGGCATTCCCTTCCGCAACCTGCGAATGCAGCCCGTTTCGCTGGAAGACGTCTTCCTGATGTACACCCGTCGCCAACCGGCAGAAGACGCCGGCGTTCCCCTCGGCGTGTAAGCCGCGCCGCCTCCTGCTGCCCCAATAAAAGGCACAGGAAACGGGATGCGGGAAACGGGATGCGGAACGCGGCCGTTGACGTCATTTTGGCGCCCTCGGCGCCCTAAGATCCGCGGCTATCCGTAATGACCCGCTTGCCTCCGTGGCCTATTTCCCAAAGCCTGAACCGCTACCAAATTCCAACAAAAGGAGATCGCTCATGGAAACTCAAACCCGTATCACGCCCGAAGAAGCCCAACAAGCCCTCGACCTCGTCGCCGAGACCACGCGCCAAATGCGCCGGGCGTTAGCCCACGGCGGCATGCCCTACTTCCTGCTCATTTGGGGCTTTGTCTGGCTCTTGGGCTTTGGCTCGTCCCACTTTTTCGGCGCCGGTTCGTCCACGGCAGGCCTGATTTGGGCTGTGCTGGACGTGGGGGGCGCGGTCGCCTCCTTTGCGGTGGGCGCCCACTTGGGGAAGAAAATCCGCAGCCCGCAGGGGAGACGGATCGGTCTGTATTGGCTGGCGCTCTTGTTCTACGGCGCGCTGCTGATTTACTTCGCCCACCCGCAAACGAGCAACCAGGGCGCGCTGCTGATTTCGTTGCTGGCGATGATGGGCTATGTGACCAGTGGCCTGCTTTACGACAGCCGCTTTCTGACGGGGTTGGGGCTGGCGGTCACCGCGCTGATCCTCGTCGGCTATCTGGCCGTGCCCGCGGTGTTCAACCTTTGGATGGCCCTTTGGGGCGGCGGGAGCCTGATTGCGGCCGGGGTGTACATCTTGCGGAAATGGAGGTAGCCATGGGCGCATTCAACGAACTCATCCACCAGCCTGTGCGGCTGCAAATCATGGCTGCCCTCAACGCGTTGGGCGCAGAAGAGCAGGTCGATTTCAAGACCCTGCGGGAGACCTTAGGCGTCACCGACGGGAATCTGGCAACCCACCTGCGCAAATTGGAGGAGGCCGGCTACATCACCGTCCACAAGACCTTTGTCGGTCGGCGCCCCCGCACTTACGTGGCCATCACCCCCGCGGGGCGGCTGGCCTTTGCCGACCACCTTCAGGCTCTGCGCGCGATTTTAGACGCGGGCTGAGGGTTTCGCAACCTGGCGCCCCGAAAAGGGGGAAAGCGTGCCCGAGGGCCCTCGTTTTACACGGATTTTACAGCGCCCACACAACCGGATTGCACGTTACAGGTACAATGGGGGTTGCTGTAGGGCAATGACCTCTCATCCCCATGATTGGCCATCATCCCCAGGGGCGCATCGCCGTGCGCCCCCTGGGGAACGTGGCGACCAGCCGCGGCGCGCCAAACACACCTCCCTGATTTATGACTTCCCCAACTGCGCTGACCTCGACCTCTGCTGTGCTCAATTGCCCGGTGTGGCGGCGCTTCACCCTCGCCCACCTGCTGCTGGCCGTTATCACCCTGCTGGCGGCGGGGCTGCACTTGGCCAACCTGAGCGCCTTAGGCGACGCCAACGCCTATTACAGCGCGGCGGTCAAGAGCATGTTGCACTCGTGGCACAACTTCTTCTTCCTCGCGGCAGAGCCGGGCGGCTCGGTGACGGTAGACAAGCCGCCCCTCGGCCTGTGGGTCGAAGTTCCCTTTGCCCTGCTGTTTGGTGTGCATGGCTGGTCGGTTTCGCTGCCCAACATGCTGGCCGGCATCGCCAGCGTACCGCTGCTCTACGCGCTGGTCAAACAGCACCTGGGGGAACTCGCCGGTCTGGTTGCTGCGTTGGTGCTCACGGTAACACCCGTTTTCCTCGCCACCAACCGCAACAACACCATGGACGGCTTTTTGGTTTTCCTCTTGTTGCTGGCGGCATGGGCGTTCCTCGAAGCCGCAGCCACCAACCGCCTGCGCTGGCTGCTGCTGGGCGGGCTGCTGCTGGGGCTGGGCTTTGAAACCAAAATGCTGCAAGCCTTTTTGCCGTTGCCCGCTTTCTTTGCGCTTTATTTCTTTGGGGCTCAAGCCCGCTGGGAAGCCAAAATTAGGAAACTGGCGGCAGCAGCGGCGGTCATCCTGGTGGTGGGACTGGCATGGCCCCTCGCGGTGGATTTGACGCCGCCCGAAAGCCGTCCGTATGTGGGCAGCAGCAACGACAACACGGTGATGGGACTCATCATCGGGCACAATGGTCTGGCGCGGTTGTTCCACCCGCGGGGAAACTTCACCAAGCACCCGCCGGGAGTTTACGAGGCCCCGCCGCGGCGGGGCAGCCCGCCGCCCGAGGCGCTGGAAGCCTGCCGAGGGCTGGCCGCGGGCGAGGCGTGCACGGTCTCGTTGCCCCGCGGCGAGGCCGTGCACGGCACGTGCATTCCCTACCCCGGCGGCGAAGCGCTCGTCTGCGCGCCCCCCAAAGACGCTTCTCCGCCGCCCGACGGCCAGGGCGGGCCGCCGCGACTTCCGCCGGGGGCACAACCGCCCACCGGCGCGGCCCCACAGGCCATCGGCGGCGTGCCCTTCGGCCGCGAAACCGGCGCGCCCGGGCCGTTGCGCTTCTTCCGCGCCCCGCTGGCCAAACAAATGTCGTGGCTGTTACCTTTCGGCTTGCTGGGGGTAGTGCTGCTGGCCTTCGCTTCTCCCCCGCGTTGGCCGCTAACCGCCGAACACCAGGCCCTGGTGCTGTGGGGCGGCTGGCTGGTCACCTGCCTGCTTTTCTTCAGCGCGGTGGAAGGCATCTTCCACGCTTACTATGTCGCCATGTTGGCGCCGCCGTTGGGGGCAATGGTTGGAGCCGGCTTCGCGTGGTTCTGGGAACGCCTGGCCCAGGCCGCCGCGCGCTGGGGGCTGGCGCTGGCCGCCACCGGTACCGTGGCTTTTCAACTTTTCGCTGCCTATCAGGAAGGGGCGAATACAGGCTGGTTTTGGCTTGCGCCGGTCCTCGTGTTGCTGGGTGGGCTTGCCCTCGCTTTTCCGCGGGCTCGTCGCACCGGCGCGCTGGCGGCGCTGGCTTCCATGCTGCTGATTCCGGCGGTGTGGACAGGGTGGACCGTGTTTGCCCCCTCTTTTTACGTCAACCTGCCAACAGCCTATACGCCTCGCGCAGCCCCGCAAGCCCCCTCGCAAACCCACTTGACGCCCACCACCCAAGTGCTGGACTACCTCCGAAGGCATCCGCCCGGTACCTTTTACTTGATTGCCGTGCCCAGCGCACAGGTCGGTGCGCCGTTGGTGCTGGCAACCGATCAGCCGGTGCTTTACATGGGCGGATTCGGAGGTCACGACCCGGTCGTCGACGCGGAAGGGCTGGCCGCGCTGGTGGCCGAGGGCAAACTGCGCTATGTGCTGTATTACGCCCGCAATGCCCGCCGCGACATTCAGGAATGGCTGCGAACCGCCTGCCAGCCGCTGCCGGGGCTAAAAATCCAGGGACACGGCCAGCCGATGCAACTCTACGACTGCCGCAGGTAAAAGTCTGCGTAACTGCTCAAGCCTCGGCAAGGAGAAACCGCAGATTACGCAGAAAAACATCCACAGAGATTTCACAGATTGGCACAGATTGAGCGAAAAACTGAAAAGCACCACGCTCACTTCCGTTGCTTAGTGGCCTGGCATCTCAAAAACCCGCGGGAATTCGTTGCCATCCGCGTTCATCCGCGGCCAATCTCCTCAAGGCTGAATTGTCACGCCGGTTCTCAGCACAGCGACACGCGCCAGGGGCGCGGCGGGGCCGCGCCCCTGAGCGCCTGATCTCAGGAGGGCGCTTCTTCCTCACCTTCAGCCACGGCAGGCGGGGGCGCGGGCAGTTGCTCTTCCATTTGAATACGGCCCCGCAAAAAGGCGCCCTCTTCGGTAGCAAACGACACCGCCACCACATCGCCCCACACCCGCCCGGTTTTGCGAATTTCGACCCGCTCGGCCACGATGCGCCCCTTGAGTAGCCCGGCCACGACCACCGTTTTGGCCTGCACTTGCTCCGCGGTCACCCGGCCGCCCTCGGCCACGATCACCAGCCCGTCGAAAGCGATCTCGCCTTCGAAAGCGCCTTCGATGCGAATGCCCCCCTGGCCCGTCAGCCGCCCGCGCATTTGCACGCCCGGCCCCAACACCGACGTCACCCGCCCCGCATGAGCACGAGGCGCAGGCGCCGGGCCTGCCTCCGGCGGGATTGCTTCACCCCGCGCGCCTCGACGGAACATCTCACTTGCTCGCTTTCTCAGCCAACGAGGCCAGCGCGTCCGGGTCGGGGAAGCCCATCACGTTGTAGCCCGCGTCGACGTACAACACCTCACCCGTCACCCGCCGCCCCATCTCCGAGCAGAGGAAGACCGCCGCGTTGCCGATATCCTCGGTGGTGATGTCTTCTTTCAGCGGCGAGAGTTCCAAGATGGTTTTGTAGAGGGAGCGGAACCCGGCAATGCCCGCGGCCGAAAGGGTGCGGATTGGCCCTGCGGAAATCGCGTTCACCCGCAAGCCCATCTTGCCCAAGTCATAGGCCAGGTAGCGCACCGTGGCCTCCAGCGCGGCTTTGGCGACGCCCATCACGTTGTAATGGGGCACCACCTTCACCCCGCCGTAGTAGGTCATGGTGACCAACGAACCCCCCGGGGGCATCAAGGGCTGAAAGGCCCGCGCCAGCGCGGTGAACGAATACACGCTCACATCCATCGCGGTGTGGAACCCCTGCCGGCTGGTCTGGTAATAGGGGCGGGCTAAATCTTCTCGCTCCGCGTAAGCCACCGCGTGCACCAAAATATCGATGTGGCCGAAATGCGCCTTGGCCTTTTCGACCAGGGCGGCGATCTGGTCGTCTTGGGTCACATCGCAGGGCTCGACAAAAGCGCAGCCGATTTCGTCGGCCAAGCGACGCACCCGCCGCTCTAACGCCGGCCCGGCATAACTCAGACCGATGTTCGCGCCTTCGCGGTAGAAGGCCTGGGTGATGCCCCAGGCAATCGAGCGGTTGTTAGCGACGCCGAAAATCAGGGCGTTCTTACCTTCCAGCAAACCCATAATCATTGCCTCCTGTCAGAGAAAATAGGGCTACCCGCTGGCCAGCGCGGCCTGGGCTTCGGGCCGCACGATGAACCGCCAGGGGATGCTCTTCCAAGGTTCGGGCACAGTGTTTAAACCCACACGGGCGCCAGTCGTCACGCTTTCGGGGGGAAAAGACCGCGCAAACTCGAAAAACAAAGGGGCGTCTGCCGAGCAAAGGTCGCGGCCATGGTCCAGCCCCGTGATGTCGAGCGCCTGGCACAGTTTGGCCGGGCCGTTGGCCCACTCGCGTGGGGGGCGGCCGCGGCGACGCTGAGCGATGCGGGGCAGCCCCTCAGTGGGCACCAACGCCCGCACCAACACCGCAGCCGGGAAGCCCTCTTCTTCGGTGACCACATTGAACAGCCAGTGCATCCCGTAGGTGAAGTAAACGTACGCGTGCCCCGGAGGGCCGTACATCACCGCGGTGCGCGGGGTGCGGCCGGCGCGCGCGTGGCACCCCTGATCGCGCTCGCCGATGTAGGCCTCGGTCTCCACCACGATGCCGGCGGTGCGGCTGCCATCGGCTTCCACCCGCACCAGCCGCGCGCCCAGCAGGTCGCGCGCCACTTCTAAAGTAGGACGGGCAAAAAACGCCCGGGGAATGCGCCGCGCGGCCATCTCACAACCGTTCCAGCAACGACGGCAGGTCGCCAATCCGCCGGATCACCGGGGAGGGCACGTCGTCGAAAATACCTTCCTTATCCAACAAAATAGCCTGCAGGCCAGCCTGCTGTGCGCCCAGCACGTCGGCGTAATAGTTGTCGCCCACGTAGGCGGCCTCGGCCGGGGGAACGCCCGCGGCGTCTGCGGCTTTGAGGAAGGCTTCGGGGGCCGGCTTCCACACCCCAATTTGGCCTGCCACCAGGGCAAAATCCAGATAAGGCGCCAGGCCGATCTCTTCCAGATAGCCGTTGAGAGGGAAGCGGCGGTTGGTGAGCAGACCCAGGCGATAGCCGCGCTCGCGCAGGGTCGCCAAAGTGGGCGGCACGTCTTCGGGCACCACGTCGGCTACATGCTCCTGGAAGTTGTTGAGGCGCTCGTAAAGTTTGGGCGCCATCTCTTGGGTGCAAGGCTCGTCGCAGCCCAGGCGCTGCAGGCGCTCGCGGTTGAAGGCGATCCAAAACTCAGGGCTTTCGCCATACTGCCGCAGCAGGCGGCGCAACTGATCCGAACTGGCCCAAAAATAGTGCGACCAGCGGTGCAGGCGTCGCCGCGCGTCGGGCGAAACCTGCAGCCCCAGGCGCTGGGCTTCGCGGATGAAAATTTCCTCCCACGTGGGCTGAAACACACGCAGGGTACCGTCCAGGTCAAAAATTACGGCTTTGATGGTCAAGAAAACCTCCAATGCGAGGGCAGATGGGTAACGCAGAGGCGCAGAGGGGGACGCAGAGGCGCAAAGGGTAACGCAGAGGCGCAAAGGGTAACGCAGAGGCGCAGAGGGGGACGCAGAGGCGCAAGGGGGCGCAGAGGCGCCAGGCAACCAGGTAACCAGCCAACCAACATCCCCATTTACCCCAATTCCTCAGTGCCCCAACCCCTTCCGTCTTCTGTGTTCTCGGTGTCCTCTCTGTGTCTTCTGTGGTTTTCTGCCTGCGTCATTGAGACTTCTCTTTCGCGCTGAACCGTTGCACCTCTTTCAGCGCAATCAGCAGGCGCGCAAGTCACCCGCCGATTTGGCTCATGGTGCGGTCTTGGGGCGCGTCGCCCTGAGCCAGGCCGTGCCCCCAGGGCTTGCGCCACACCGCGTTGAGGATCAGGCGGCGCAGGGCCTCGTCGCTGGCGCCCTGACGCAGGGGGGTGAGTAAGTCCACCTCGTCTTCGCGCAGCAAACACAAGCGCAAGTGGCCGTCTGCGGTCAGGCGCAAGCGGGTGCAGGCCGCGCAAAAAGGCTGGCTGACCGAAGCGATGAAACCCACGGTGCCGCGCGCGCCGGGCAAGCGGTACAGACGGGCTTCGCCGTCCAACCGGCCGTTGTGAAGGGGCTCTAAGGGGCCCAAAGCGGCTTCGATGCGTGCTTTCATCTGCGCGGCGGTGACCAACATCAACCGTTGGAAGTCGGTGGCGCCGGCAAAAGGCATCATCTCGATGAACCGCACCTGCCAGGGATGGTCTACGGTCAGGCGGGCCAGGTCGACCACGTCGGCTTCGTTGTAGCCCCGCACCACCACCGCGTTGAGTTTGACCGGCTGGAGTCCGGCTTCCTCCGCGGCCTGGATGCCGTCCAACACGTCTTCCACGTCGCCCCAGCGGGTGAGGCGGCGGAATTTGCCCGCGTGCAGAGTATCGAGGCTGACGTTGACCCGCGTCAGCCCGGCCTCGGCCAGGGGCTGAGCCATCCGACTGAGCAGCACGCCGTTGGTGGTCATGGTCAGTTCCCGAATGCCAGGGATCTGCCGCAAGGCGCGTACCAGGGCTACGATGCCCGGCCGTACCGTGGGCTCGCCGCCGGTGAGGCGAATTTTATCCACCCCCAGGCGAGCAAACACCCGCGTCAGACGCAAAATTTCCTCATCCTGCATGAGGGCAGCCGAGGGCATAAAGGTCATCTTTTCGGGCATGCAATACACGCAGCGCAGGTTGCAGCGGTCGGTGAGGCTGATGCGGAGGTAGTGCAAATGTCGTCCGAAGCGGTCGAAAGCCATGGATGCTCCAAGAAGAGAAGAAATGCAGGCAGCGGAAAAAAGGGGCGCGGGGGAGGGGGTGAGGCAAAGAGGGGGTGGTTACTTGGTTACCTGGTTGGGTGGTTGCTTAGGCGCTTTTCTCGGCGACCTCGTGGGCGACCGTCGCGCCGCTCTGCGTCCACACTCAGCGTGCCAAAAACAGCGAAAAGGGCGCTCGCCGGGGCTGAGCACCCTCAGAGTTTTGCCCGAGGCAGCCCCGCGGCGGCGAGCAAAAATTATACCAGCCCGCAACGCCTGCTTGGGCTTTCCTGGCCGCACGCAAACGGGCCAGGCCGGCCTCAGGGCTCAGGATGGTCGGCTTGGGCGGCTTTTTCTTCGGCTTTGGCTTGCCGCCAGGCCGCGTCCATTTCGTCGGGGGTGAGGGCTTGCACGGGCTTGTTTTTGGCGCGGGCCGCGGCTTCGATGGCCGCGAAGCGCCTGCGGAACCGGTCGTTGGTGGAGCGCAAGGCAAGTTCCGCATCCACACCCAGCCAACGCGCCAGGTTGACCAGCACGAAGAGCACATCGCCGATTTCGGCTTCGCGCGCGGCAGGGGTTTGCGCCTGGCGTACTTCTTCCAGTTCTTCGGCCAGTTTTTCCCACACGCCCTGGATGTCGGGCCAATCGAAGCCTACTTTGACCACCTTTTTTTGGATTTCTTGCGCTTCCATCAGGGCCGGCAGGCCACGGGTGATGTTGGCCAGCACGCTTGGCTGAGGTTGATGCCCCTTCTCTTGGGCTTTGATGGCCTCCCAGTTGCGTACCACCTCGTCGGCATCGGCCACTTCCACCTCGCCAAAGACGTGGGGGTGGCGGCGCACCATCTTGCGGTGGATACGCTGCAACACCTGCGTCATGGTAAATTCCCCTGCTTCGGCGGCAATTTGGGCGTGGAGCAAAATTTGCAGCAGCAGGTCGCCCAGTTCCTCGGCCAGGGCGTCCCATTGGGCGCCGTCGATGGCTTCTAACACTTCGTAGGTCTCTTCCAACAGGTAACGCCGCAGCGTGCGGTGCGTTTGCTTGCGATCCCAGGGGCAGCCGTCGGGCGCGCGCAGGCGGGCAACCACTTCCTGAAAAGCCTCGAACGAAGCATCGGGGCTCAGTGCGGGCACGTAAAGGGTGGTCAGCAGGCCGATTTCGGGGTCGCGGTCGATTTCGAACAGGGGCATCCAGCGGACGGCCTCGTCGGGGGTGCCCGCGGCGTGCACCAGGGCGACGCGGTGCTCATCGGGGTAGACGGCCATCAGGGTGAGTTTGACCTCTGAGGCGATGGTGCGGTCGTAAAGTTGGGCGATCAGCGCGGGGGCTGCCGGGGGGAAGGGGGGAACGTGCCCGACTGCGAGGGTGAGCGCGTCCACCAGCGCGGTATGGGGCAGGGGATCGCGGCCCAAGGCGCGCCAGGTGGGCTCCAAAAAACTGAGGCCTTCGATCACCCGCAGGGGGAGACCTTCCTCGCGCGCCCGACGCGCCAGCGTCTGGCCGGTGATTTCGGCCACAAAGGGGTGCCCCGGCACCGCGTACAACACGCCCTGGGGACGCCGCGCCAGGGTCAACACCTCTGCGACGATGCCTTCATAGACCGCGGCAAACGTGTCGGCCTGCTGGTACAGATGGTCGAAGGCGTGCACCGTCACCCCCGGGGGCAAGGCGGCCACGGTGGGGTGCTTGGCGGTGCGCACGTAAATTTCATCGGCCTGGGTCAGCGCCTGCCAGGCTTCGCGGGTGAGGTGTTGGGGGTTGCCGGGGCCCAACCCCAGCAGGGTAAGGGATGGCATGGTGGCCTCCGGGAATCGTGATGCGTCTTTAGAGAAGCCTCACTGCGGCGCTCACCAAGAAACTTGGCTTCTCCCGCGTGGGCATGGTATAATGTGCGCCGCAAGGCACGGAGAGGTAGCGTAGTCTGGCCTAACGCGCCCGCCTGGAGAGCGGGTGAGCCCTTAACAGGGGCTCCGTGGGTTCGAATCCCACCCTCTCCGCCAGAGCGCCCGAGCGTTTCGGGCGCTTTTGTCTTTCTCTGGCTTGAGGCGGAGTGGGTTCAGGGCAGCCAGCAGGGCATGATGCCGTTGACGATGAGTTTTTCCTGGCGATCTTCTTCCAGATCATACCGCCAAATTTCCGGCGGTTGGGTGAAATCGACCTGGTTGGTGCGTGCGTAGACCAGCCAGGGGAGGGTGGGGTGCCAGGCGAAATCCAGATGGTTGAAATCGGGCGCGTGGGTGATCTGGCGGGCGTTGCGGCCATCGGGGCTCATCAGCCACACTTGGCGGCCGGGCGTCCAGTGGGCGGGGTCTAACGCCTTGCGGCCAAAGGCCAGCCACTGCCCGTCGGGGGAAAAGGCGGGCGTGCCGTCTTCCAGGTTGGGGTCGCCAGTGAGGTCGGTGCGGTTCAGGCGGGGTTGCCACTGATAGCGCCAGAGGTGCGCCGCGTAATAGGGCGCGTCCGCGGGGGAAGTGGGGGTGCTGCCCGGCCGCGCGGGCGATTGGAGTAACATTTCCACCGCCACGATGGACGCTCCATCGGGCGACCATACGGCCGCTTCGCCGGTGTCGTTGGGCAAAAAGGCCACCGGTTTGGCCTCGGCGGGCTGCCAGAGCACGTAGCCGTGCCGTTGCGCGTCGTAATAGGCAAGGGTACCGTCCGCAGACCAAATGGGCCCGTAGGTTTCGTGATCTGCGGGGGGAACCACGGTGTCGGTCTGGGTGTGCAAATTCAGCAGGTGGACGCGGGTCAGCCGCTGGGGGCCGTCGTCACGGGTGTAAGCCAGCCAGCGGCCGTTGGGCGCGGGCGCGGGGTCTAAACATTGGTCGGCGCCGCAATCCAACAACACCTGCGTGCGCGGCAACCCCTCGGCGGTGAGCACCGTGCGATCCAGGACGAACAGATCCGCACCCCGACGGCTGCGTGCGCTGAAGTAGACGTAACGGCCGCGCGCGCCGGGGGCGTAGGCCAGGATGTCGCCGATGTGGGTGAGGGGGTGGGAACGACGGGTCAGCGGATCCCAGACGTACAGGTAAGCCTCGTTGGCCGGCCAGAGGTAAGCCAATTGCGCTTGCGCCACGGCAAACGACCAGATTTTGCCCCGCCAAAGGGGCAGGCCGTTGCTGGCTTTCAGGCCGGGCGAGATTTGCACGTGCACGGTGCTTCCCGGAGGCCAGGGCTTTTGGGGAACGAATATGGCCTGCCGCCCCTGGCTGCGCCATTCCCCCGGCGTGTCGGGCGAGAAGCGGACGTGGTCGGCCAAGGTGTCGGCGCGCACAGGCTGCGAAAACGTGAGCACCACTTCGGCCGCGCCGCTGGCTACCACTGCACCTTCCGCGGGGGAAACGGAAACCAGCCGCGGGGACAGCAAAGTCCCCCCCACCAGAGCCAAGGCTCCCACGGCCAGCAGGCCGAGGAACAACGCGTGGAGCCCACGTCGTGGCATCGCGGGGTTACCTCGCTAAAGGCATCGGCCTACCCTGTTTCCTGGCCGTCAGGCACCGCGAAGTCCCCCACCTCAAGTCGCGGCAGTGCGGCGCGCAACGTGGCGGGGGAAAGGATGACCGCCGCGCCCCGCACGCCCACCCCCATGGAAATTTCGTCAGGGGCGAACACGCGGGCGTCGGCCAAGATGCGCAAGGGTCGGGGCAGCCCCAAGGGCGATACCGCGCCAATGGGGTAGCCGGTCACCTGGTGCACCTCTGCGGGCGTGGCCATGGCAATGCGCCGGCGGCCCAAATAGCGGCGCAGCGTGGGCCAGTGGGCGCGATAACCGCCCGGCACCAGCACCAACACGAAGGTCTCGTCGTCTAAGCGGAAAAGCAGGCTCCGCACCACCTGACTGACCTGCTGACCGCGCCAGGCCGCGGCTTCGGCCACGCTCTTGGGCGGTCGCGCGTGCTGCACGACCTGGTAAGGCAATCCCAAGGCATCCAAAGCCTGGGTGACGGGGGTTTGCAAAGGAGCGTTCATGGTGCCTATCTTACCACTAAAGTAGGGGGAAGGGAAATCATGGGGAAACAGACCGCGGATAAGTGCGGATTTTTAGAACGCCAAGGTCGCCAAGATGACGCCAAGGTCGCCAAGAAGTGAGGGCGAGAGAGGGCTTTTTAGTGTTTTTCGCCCAATCTGCGCTCATCTGTGGATGTCTTTCTGCGGAATCTGCGTAATCTGTGGTTTCTCCTTGCCAAGGTTCTGATTTTTGATATTTTTTTGACCCTCTTGGGTTATGGTAGGGGCAAATGGCTTGCGCGTGCTTTGCTGGAGGCAGGCAGGGGCAGAGCCGCTTAATCCGATTTTCGCCGTTTCCAAGGAGAAAAACACGATGAACAAAAAAATTACCTTTCTGGGTCTTGCCCTGCTGGTGGGGTTACTTCTCGTGCTGGTAGGGCTGAGCGCAACGCCGAGAACCGTGCGAGCCTCCTCTGTAGGCACCATTCGGGTTTCGGTAGCCTCCGATGGCACTGAGGGCAACGGTGGCTCTCAGGGCGTGGCCGTGTCGGCCGACGGGCGCTATGTGACCTTTTTGTCTTATGCCAACAATCTGGTGCCCGATGACACCAACGGCAAGCAGGACGTCTTCGTCCACGATCGCGTGACGGGACGCACCGAGCGGGTTTCTGTGGCTTCCAACGGCATCGAGGCCAATGGGCATTCGTGGATGCCGGCGATTTCAGATGACGGCCGGTACGTGGTTTTCCAGTCCGATGCGACCAACCTGGTGGCCGACGATACCAATGGGAAGTCGGATATCTTCGTGCACGATCGGCTGACGGGGCGCACGGAGCGAGTCTCTGTGGCTTCCGATGGCACCCAGGCCAACGATACTTCGTGGAATCCGGCCATCTCGGCCGACGGGCGCTATGTGGCCTTTGCCTCGACGGCCACCAACCTGGTGAGCGGCGACACGAACGGGAAGCAAGACGTCTTCGTGTACGACCGCCAGACGGGGCAGACGGTGCGGGTGTCTGTGGCCTCTGACGGCACTCAGGCCAACGATGAATCGGGTGATCCTGCGCTCTCGGGCGATGGCTGTTATGTGGCCTTTGTGTCGCCGGCGAGCAACCTGGTGGCCGGGGACACCAACGGCAAGAAAGATGTCTTCGTCCACGATTTGCAAACCGGGCAAACGGAACGGGTGTCTGTAGCCACTGGCGGGGCCCAAAGCAACAATCTTTCGCAGGGCCCTGCGCTCTCGGCCGACGGCCGCTATGTGGCCTTTGAATCGGGCGCTACCAATCTGGTGGCCGGGGATACCAACGGGACGTGGGATGTCTTCGTGCACGACCGCCAGACGGGGCAGACGGAGCGGGTGTCTGTGGCTCCCGGCGGTGCGGAGAGCAACGGGGTATCGGCTGGCTCCACTCTCTCAGCCGACGGCCGCTATGTGGCCTTTCGCTCAGTCGCGACCAACCTGGTGACCGGAGATACCAACGGCAAGCAAGACATCTTCGTTTACGACCGCCAGACGGGGCAGACGGAGCGGGTATCCGTCGCCAACAACGATGCTCAGGCTAACGATGATTCTTGGGCCTCCGCCATCTCGGCCGAGGGATTTTACGTGGCCTTTGCCTCAGATGCAACGAACCTGGTGAGCGGAGATACGAACGGTCAGAGGGATGTTTTCCTCCGTACCTGGCACGCTCCATCGGTGTTGCATACCCTCTCAGGTCGGGTTTACGCGGGGGAAACGGGCCTCGAGCCCCCTCAGAGTAGCCCCCTTTCCAAAGTGACAGTAAGCCTGTATTGTGCCGCTACCAACGCTGAGGAGGGTACTTTCCTCCGCGGCACCGCCACCGATGCCAACGGCTGGTACGGTTTGCCCATCTATGCCAGCGATTCGTGCGCTTACTTCAACATCGTCGAGACCGATCCCCCAGGGTACGAATCCAACGGGGCGACCACGGTAGACGGCAACGTCGTGACAACCAACTGGATTCAGTACGCCTCCCCGGTCACCCAAGACGAAATGGGCAACAAATTCTGGGATGATGTGATGAACGTTTTTGAGGACGTCCCCGACGACCACTGGGCAGTAACTTACATCAACCGCCTCTACAATGCGGGAATTACCACGGGCTGCAGCGCTTCGCCGTTGAACTACTGTCCCGACGACCCGGTGACCCGCGCCCAGATGGCCGTTTTCTTGATGAAGAGCCTCCATTACCCCAACCCTTACACCCCGCCGGATGTGCCCCCCACCTTCTCCGATACGGCCGGCCACTGGGCCGAGGACTGGATCGAGGCGCTCAAGGCCGCAGGCATCACCTCGGGCTACCCGGACGGCACCTACCGTCCCGACAACGGCGTCACCCGCGCGGAGATGGCCGTGTTCCTGCTTCGAGCCAAGCATGGCGCCTCTTACACCCCGCCTGCGGTGGTGCACTCCCATTTCAACGATGTAAGCGACAGCCACTGGGCCAAAGACTGGATCGAACAACTCTCTTCAGAGGGCATCACTTCGGGCTACCCGGATGGGGGGTATCACCCCGACCAAATCGTGACCCGTGCGGAGATGTCCGTGTTCCTGGTGCGTGCTTTCAAACTGCCGTAGTGTGCTACGCTAACCTCCTGCGGCCTACCCGTTCCTTGGGTAGGCCGCAGAGGTTTTTAAAAAAGCGAGCGAACCCAGTGGTCATACATCACGCCGTAGAGTGCGCGGGGATGAGGAAACGCGAGAGATGCGATGTGATATAATTCTTGAAACTTCTTCTCCGGCAATGCCCTCTGCCAGGGGTAACCTCGCCGGAGGAGTGCAAAATTTATTTCTGTTTTTGAGGAGGTTAGTCATGAGTAGTTTATGGCAAGAATTCAAAGACTTTGTTGCTCGCGGCAACGTGATGGACATGGCCATAGGCATCATCATTGGTGCTGCCTTTGGCAAAGTCGTTTCGTCGTTTGTCAACGACATCCTCATGCCGCCCATTGGCGTACTGCTCGGCGGGGTGGATTTCACCCAACTGGCCGTGACGCTCAAGGCCGCGCATGGCGAGACGCCAGCCGTGCTCTGGCGCTACGGCTCATTTATCCAAACATTGGTTGATTTCCTGATTATTGCTTTGGCTGTGTTCTTTTTAGTGAAATTGGTCAACGCCATGCAGAAAGAAGAAGAACCCGAAGCGCCGGCAGCGCCGCCCGCCCCCGCGCCTGAAGTGGTGTTGTTGGAAGAAATCCGCGATCTGCTCAAAGAGAAGTAAAAGCAAAACGCACGCCTCCCTACCCGAGGAGCAAGAAACCGCCACTGACCACGAGCGCCGCTCACAACGGCGCTCGTGCTATAATAAAAAGCGAGTAACTGTTCAGCGCAAACAAAATTACATAGACGGAAAAACACAAAAGGCCCAGAAAACACACAAAAAACACAGCACCTCACTTTGTATTGTGCGCTTTTGGGGGCGGCATACTGTCTCGCCTCTTTTGGGCGGGGCGGGATTGGTGCCCTGCCTTACGACGCCCTCAAATTCGCGGCTATCCGTGATGACCCGCGTTCATCTGTGCCCTATTTCCCCAAGGCTGAACAGTTACAAAAGCGATTCCTCAACCTTAAACCTCTACGATTTCTCAGGAAAAACCATGGATATCGTCAGTGCAATTCGTAGTTTGGGCGGCCTGCTGTGGCTGGCCGCGGGCGTGGTGCTGGTGGTGGTGTTGACTCGCATGAGCCGCAAGCAACCCGCCCGCCATTGGGTTCGTTTGCTTTTGGGCCTCTTGGCCGCGGCTATTGTGGTAACCACCGTGGGGGCAGGGCTGGTGTTCGTGCCGCCTGAAAAGCGCGGGGTGGTCATCTCGGCCTTGGCCCCCGGGGGCTATCGTTCCCAGGCCCTCACGCCGGGGCTGCATTGGATCATCCCGTACGCGGAATACGTGGAGTATTACCCCATTTCCAAGCAGACCTATACCATGTCTTCCTCTCTCGGCGAGGGTGCGGTCGAGGGCGATGATTCTATCAAGGCCCGCACGGCCGACGGCCAGTTGGTGTACATGGATGCGTCGGTGATCTTTTCCATCGACCCGACCAAGGTGGTCGAAGTGCACATCGCCTGGCAAAACCGTTACCCCCACGAACTGGTGCGCCCGCTGGTGCGCGGCGTGATTCGAGACGCGGTTTCCCAATTCCGCATCGAAGAAGTGATCAGCACCAAGCGGTTCGAACTGGAACAGATGATCAGCGACAACCTTTCTCGCCGGATGGCCGAGAACGGTTTGATTTTGGAAGAGTTCGTGCTGCGGAACATCGCCTTCACCGACGAATACGCGCAGGCCATCGAGCAAAAGCAAATTGCCGAACAGCAAGCCCTGCAAGCCAAATTCGTGGTGGAACAGAAAAAACAGGAAGCCGAGCAAGCCCGCCAGGTGGCGCAGGGGCAGGCCGACGCGGCAGTCATCCGGGCCAAAGGCGAAGCCCAATCGCGCATCATCCAGGCCAAAGCCGAGGCCGAGGCTCTGGGTTACATCGCCCAGGCGCTCAAAGAAAACCCCGACCTGCTCACTTATCGTTACATCGACAAACTCGCGCCTGGGGTGCAGGTAATGTTAGTGCCAAACAACGCGCCTTACCTTTTACCTTTACCTCAAATTCAGCCTACCCCTACGCCCACACCGGAGGTGACCCCATGAGTTCTTTTGACGAACGACCTGGTTGTTTAGGCGGTCTGTTGCGGCTGGCGCTGCTGACCTGGCTGTTTGAGTTTTTAGAAGAACGTTTCGGCTTTGGGAAAGGGTGCTCCTGCAGTGGTGTTGGCTGCGGCGCGCTCATTCTCATCCTCTTCGTCTTGGCCGTGTGTTACATCTTAGCCACTACCCGTTGGGGGCATCTCAGCGTTCTCCCCTGGCCTTTGCTGGTGCTCTAAGCGCCGACGGCGGGTTCAGCCTTTGGAAAATAGCCCACGGATGAACGCGCATGATGGCGGATAGACGCGGATTTTAGAGCGCCGAGGGCACCGGGAGAGGCGCTTGAGTAACCAGGCAACCAGCAACCCAACCCTTTGGCACCTCACCTCTTCCCGCATTCCGCATCCCGGATCACGCTTTGACTTCCCGCTCTCTGTGTCTTCTGTGGTTTTCTATCTGCGTTATCCGCAGTGTCTCTTTGAGGCTGAATGGTTACGGCTTACAAACGAATAAGCGCAGCCCTTAAAAGCCAAGCCGCCCCTTGGGGGGCGGCTTCAGAGGCGACGGCGGGATTCGAACCCGCGAATCAGGGCTTTGCAGGCCCCTGCCTTCCCACTTGGCTACGTCGCCAGAAAAACTCAGGCTGAGGGCAAACGGCTGTGCTCAGCCACCTGCCCTCAGCCCTTTGCCCTGCTACACGCTTTGGAGCGGGCGATGGGACTCGAACCCACGACCTTCTCCTTGGCAAGGAGGCGTTCTACCAACTGAACTACGCCCGCTTGTGCAGTGCCGAAGGCCGGAATCGAACCGGCGACACGCGGATTTTCAGTCCGCTGCTCTACCAACTGAGCTACCTCGGCGCCTTTCGCTTAGCGCCCCCGAATTTTACCTATGCCCTCTCTGCTTGTCAAGGCTACAAAGAAAGATGTTTGCCGAATTTTTTGATGATGCCCTTTTTGGGTTTGTAGCCGGTCATGCGGGCAACGATTTTCCCTTCTTTGAACAGGGCGAGGGTTGGCACGCCCATGATGCGCCAGCGGGCGAGAATGTCGGCGTTTTTGTCAGCGTCCATCTGGAAGACTTTGACCTTCCCCGTCCATTCTGCGGCCAGTTCGGCCACCAGGGGGTCTAACATTTTGCATGGCGCGCACCATTCTGCGGTGAAGTCGATCAGCACGGGCAGTGCGCTGTGCAGCACTTCTTCTTCGAAGCGCTCTGAGGTCAATTCGGGTAAGGCTTCGGCCATGGCAGTTGCTCCTTAATTCGAAGGTGGCGGGCACATTGTACCGAAGAAAGGTGCACCTGGCAAGCGCGGCTTGCCCTTACGACAGGGCAAACGCATCTAAATTTGGTTGCCCGGTCATTCCCTTTTGCCCGCCGCGCGCCTCGCCCTTACCTACCCAGGCTGCTTTGAGGTGTAATGATGACGTGGGGGCACAGTTGCTGTGCCCCGCGCAGGCCATAGGGCGCAGCGGCGCTGCGCCCCTACAATCATGCGTGTGGGCGTGGTGTTTTGTAGGGGCGAACGGCCGTTCGCCCCTACGGGCTGAAGGCTGCGGCTGACGCCGTTTTCCCATTTAGGCAAAAAGAGGCGTCGCACTCGTGCCTACAACCGGCCCAATTAGATGCAATTGCCCTGACCCAAA
>JALUDX010000004.1:30536-66659 GCA_027053355.1 Anaerolineales bacterium
TCGCCCCTACGGGCTGAAGGCTGCGGCTGACGCCGTTTTCCCATTTAGGCAAAAAGAGGCGTCGCACTCGTGCCTACAACCGGCCCAATTAGATGCAATTGCCCTGACCCAAAAGTCATCGTTGACACCTCCCCGTTGCTGTGCCCCGCGCAGGCCATAGGGCGCAGCGGCGCTGCGCCCCTACAATCATGCGTGTGGGCGTGGTGTTTTGTAAGGGCGAACGGCCGTTCGCCCCTACGGGCTGAAGGCTGCGGCTGACGCCGTTTTCCCATTTAGGCAAAAAGAGGCGTCGCACTCGTGCCTACAACCGGCCCAATTAGATGCAATTGCCCTGACCCAAAAGTCATCGTTGACAAACGGCCAAGAAGTGAGATAATGGAAATGGCCCGCACGCAGCGGGCAATTCCATTTCCTCAACGACCGAAACAAAGGAGGTAGGCTATGCTTGCGCGACATCGATGGCTTTATTTTGCCCTTGGGATAACCGTGGCGCTGGTTTTGGGGGCGTGCAGTTTATTCAATCTCGTCCGCCAGGCGCAAGAAACCCTGCCCACGGCAGAAGCCCTGGCTACCGCAGTGGCCCCCACCATCCAGGCCGCGGCCTCGGCACTCCCTCAGCCCACAGAAGCCGCCACGGCTCCCGCCCTTACGCCCACCGCGCAAGGCGCGGAAGCGCAAAACAACGACGATTTTTCCTTTCCCGAGGCGAAATCTGCCAAATTCCAACGCTTTCGCGAGCAAATGCAATACCGGGTGAGCCTGCCAAAACTTTCGCAGCAAAAGGTAGTCGAAATTGTTACCGATGTGGTCAGCGGCCAGGGGCAGCATCAAATCATGAAAGTGGATGGAAAACTCGCATGGGAAACAATTACGACTGCCGAGCATACTTGGTTCCGCGGCGAAGACGGCAATTGGACGATGTTGAACGTCGGCAATGCGATGGGTGAACTGACCGATACCGCCATGGGGCTATTGGTCGCCCCCCCTGTATGGAGTACCGATATGGAAGCCGACGGCACCGTGGAAGTCAATGGCCTCTCGGCCAAGCGTTACCATTTTGAGACAAATCAACCCGCACTGCTGAATTCAGGGGATTGGGAAGGCGTGGTTTCTGGCTTGGACGCGGCAGCAGACATTACCAACGTGCGTATCCAACACATCACCGGCGAAATCGACGCCTTAGACGACCATACCATTGTGCGGATGACCTACCACATCACCGGCGAGGCCGATTATCAGGGGCAGAAGACCCCGCTGGAGGTGGATTTCACGTTCGAAGTTAGCCACATCAACGACCCGGCCATCAAAGTGGAACCCCCGGCAGAGGCTCAGGCCAAGGCGCCGTTGCCCCTGCCGCCCGGCGCTCAGTTGCAAGGCAGCGTGGCGACCATGCAGATGTATTCTATCCCCAAGATGAAAGCCCAAGAGGTATTGCAGTTTTTTGAACAGACCTTGCCTTCCCAAGGGTACACCATTACCCAAAAAATGGGCGATAGCAACCAAGGATGGTTGCTCACGGTCAAGACCCCTGAAGGGAAATCTTATCACGTCAAATTTGCCGACAACGCGCAAGGAGACACGGACTTGGTGATCCTGCCGTAGGGATGGCAAAGGCCGTAAGCCGTGCGCCGAGTGGGTAGAGGAAAGCCCCTCGGCGCTTTTGTTTTTGGGGTGGTCATGGTTCAAACCACCGAGATTACGCGAAAAAACATCCACAGATTTTACAGATGAGCACCGATGGAGCGAAAAATGCTTTCCGCCAGCGTAACGGTTCAGCCTTTGGAAAACAGCCCCCGGATGAACGCGGATGATGGCGGATGGACGCGGATTTTAGAGCGCCGAGGCGTCGGGAGAGGCGCCTGAGGAACCAAGCAACCAGCCTTCCACCCTTTAGCCCCTCACCTCTTCCCGCATCCCGCATCACGCCTTGACTTCCCACTTTCTGTGTCTTCTGTGGTTTTCTATCTGCGCTATCTGCAGCATCTCTTCGAGGCTGAACAAAGTTGCCTACCAACGACCTTTGCCCGTTCCCAGGGTTGCTTTTTAGAAGGAAGGACGCCAGCAACCAATGGTATAATCAAAATATCATCAGCAAACAAGACGCACAGGGGCCGCCCCTCGCGCGTTGATTTTTCGAGAGGAGTTGGGTATGTCTGGACATTCCAAATGGTCGACCATCAAACGTAAAAAAGCCGCAGAAGATGCCAAGCGGGGCAAAATTTTCACCCGGCTGGCACGCGAAATCACTTTGGCTGCCCGCGAAGGGGGCGGCGACCCAGAGGCCAACGTCCGTTTGCGACTGGCAATTGAGCGGGCGAAGGCTGCCAATATGCCGAAGGACAACATCGAACGAGCGATCAAACGCGGCACCGGCGAAGACAAAGAAGGCGGCAGTTTCGAGGAAATTTATTACGAGGGTTACGCCCCCCATGGCGTGGCTTTGATGATTTATTGCGTCACCGACAACCGCAATCGCACCGTCTCCGACGTGCGCCATATCCTCAACCGTTATGGCGGCAGTTTGGGCGAAGGCGGCTCGGTGGCCTGGCAGTTCAAGCGCATGGCTTATTTTGCCCTCCCCGCGGCGGGGCAAGATGCCGACGCGATTTTCGAGTTGGCCGTCGAAGGCGGCGCCGACGATGTGAACTTCGAGGACGAGGTGATCGAGATCGTCGGGCCTGTCGATTCGTTCAAGACCATCGGCGACCAGTTGCGCCTGGCCGGCATCCAGCCCGAGGAAGCCGGTATCAAGATGATCCCCACGCAGGAAATGAACCTCCCCACCGAGCAGGCGGTGCAGGTGCTCAAGGTCATCGAGGCTTTGGAGGAACTGGACGACGTGCAGGAGGTCTATTCCAACCTGAACATCAGCGACGAAGCGGTTGCTCAGATGACCGGGTAAAACCGCGAGATAGTGACGGTGTTGGTTCTTGGCATTGACCCCGGCACGGCCACGACCGGTTATGGCCTGGTAGAGGCGAGCGCAGATGGGCAGGTCGTGGCCGTCCATTATGGCGTGTTGACCACGCCGGCCGGTGCGGCTTTGCCCCAGCGGTTGCTGAGGTTGCACCGTGCCTTGCAGCAGTTGCTGGAGCAGTACCAACCCCAGGCCGCGGCGGTAGAGAAGTTGTTTTTTCAGCGCAACGTGACCACCGCGATGAGCGTGGGCCAGGCGCGCGGGGTGGTGTTGCTCACCTTGGCCGCCCAGGGCTTGCCGGTGGCCGAATACACGCCCAACGAGGTCAAAGAGGCAATCACCGGTTACGGCAGCGCGGGGAAAAGCCAAATGCAGCGCATGGTGCAGATGTTGTTGAACCTGGAAACGCTGCCCCGCCCCGACGATGCCGCCGACGCGTTGGCCGTAGCCCTGTGCCACGCGCAATATCTGCGCTGGCAGGCGTCGGTCGACTGCCAGGAAAGCCCCTCGGCAGGCAGACCGACCCCTTTCCCCAAAAAGGATAGGCGATGATCGCCAGGCTGGAAGGCGTGCTGGTGGCCCGTGAGGGCGAACGCCTCACGCTGCAGGTGGGGCCGGTGGGGGTGTGGGTGTTCGTGCCCCGCCCTACCGCCGAGGCTGCCACCGTGGGGCAGCCTTTGCGCTTGTACACTTTTTTGGTGGTGCGCTCGGAGCAGATCGCCCTTTATGGCTTCGAGCAGGCCGAGGCGCGCGACTTGTTCGCCGTGCTGCTGGGTGTGAACGGCGTGGGGCCGCGGTTGGCGCTGGCCATTCTTTCCGCGCTCACCCCGGCTACCCTGCGGCGGGCCGTGGCTCACGAAGAGGTCGACGTGCTGCGGCGGGTGCCCGGCGTGGGCAAGCGCACCGCACAGAAAATTTTGCTCCACTTGCAAGACCGGCTGACCGCCGCGGAAACCTTAGAGGAAGTGGCCGCACTGCCTGAAGTGGACACGCAGGTGCTGGAAGCCCTCACCGCGTTGGGGTATAGCGTGGTCGAGGCGCAAACCGCGTTGCAGTCCCTGCCCCCTTCCGCCCCAGACGATGTGGAAACGCGCCTGCGTTTGGCGCTGCAATACTTTAGTCGGTAACCCTATTTTCTTGGAGAGGATCATGAACGAAGAAGCAACCCCCATCAGCGAAGTCGAAGAACAAACTTTCGCCGAAGCCGCAGCCGAAGAGGCTGCCACCTGGCACGACACGGCCAAAACCTTGCGTTTTGCCATGATCGCGCGCATTACCGCGCGGGTGGTGTTGGTGCTGGTTCTTATCGGTTTTGGTTATGTGACCTACGATGTCATCAAAACCGCGTCGATGATGCCGCAGCAAAACTTGTGGCGCAATTTGTTGGGGCAGTACCTGGCCTTTGTCTCTCTGGTGATGGCTGTGGTGGTCATGGAGGGCGTTGCCCATTTCTTGGAATTGCTGGTTGACATCGAAGAGAACACGCGCAAATAACCATGACCGAGACATCTTCAAATACTTTGGCCTTCATTGGCCCCGGCACCATGGCCGAGGCCATGATTGCCGGTTTGCTGCGGCAGGGCGTGGCGACGCCTGAGCAAATCGTCGCCGCGGGGCCGCGGCGGCCGCGGTTGGAAGAACTGGCCCATCGTTACAACATCCGCACCAGCACCGACAACGCAGAGGCCGCCCGCAGCGCCGACGTGGTGGTGCTTTCGGTCAAGCCTCAGGTGTTGAAAAAGGTGTTGCCCGAACTGCACGGGCAACTGCGGGCTGAGGCCTTGGTGCTTTCTATCGTGGCCGGCGCGCCGATCGAGCGCTTGAGCGCAGGCCTGGCGCATCAGGCCGTTGTGCGCGCCATGCCCAATACGCCGGCCCAAATCGGCCAGGGCATTAGCGTGTGGACGGCTTCGGCCGCGGTTTCGGGCGCGCAGCGCGCCCGGGCCGAGCAGATCTTGGCCGCGCTGGGCGAAACGGTTTTCATGGAAGACGAGGTGTACCTGAACATGGCCACCGCCCTGTCGGGCACCGGGCCGGCGTATGTGTTCTTGTTCATGGAAGCCTTGGTCGACGCGGGGGTGCATTTGGGCTTCCCGCGGCGGGTGGCCGAGCACTTGGTGGTGCAGACCGTCAAAGGCTCGGCGGCCTATTACGAAATGCACCGTGGCGACGTGCATCTGGCGCATCTGCGCAACCAGGTGACCTCGCCGGGAGGTACGTCCGCGGCTGCGTTGTATTATCTGGAAAAGGCGGGCTTCCGCACGGCCATTTCGCGGGCGGTGTGGGCTGCCTATGAGCGGGCTTTGGCCCTGGCCCAGGGCGGCAAGCCCCAGCCGCCTAAGGGGTGAAATGCTTGGCGACCGATTTCCCCAGACTGAAGCGTGACGATTAAACTTCTGCGGCCTACCCGTTCCTTGGGTAGGCCGCAGGTTTTGTGCCGCGCCGATTGCTACGGCAAGTCGAAGGCGCGGATGAGGAACACGGACATCTCCGCACGGGTCACGATTTGGTCAGGGTGGTAACTCCCGTCCGGGTAGCCTGAGGTGATACCCTCCACGGCCAGTTGTTCGATCCAGTCTTTGGCCCAGTGGTCGTCGGGCACGTCGCTGAAGCGGGAGTGTTCCGCCGCGGGCGGGGTGTAATCCGCCCCGTGTTCGGCCTTGAGCAGGAACGCGGCCATCTCGGCGCGGGTGACGCCGTTGTCGGGACGGTAGGTGCCGTCCGGGTAGCCCGAGGTGATGCCTGCGGCCTTGAGGGCTTCGATCCAATCTTCAGCCCAATGGCCAGCCGTGTCGGGGAAGGTAGGGTCGACGTCCGGCGGGGTGTAGGCTTCGGGGTAGTGCATGCCCTTGAGGAGGAAGACGGCCATCTGGGCGCGGGTTACCTGGTCGTCGGGGCAGTAGCGCAGCGGGTCCGTGGCGCAGCCGGTGGTGATGCCGTTCCGGTACAGGCGGTTGATGTAGTTCACGGCCCAATGGTCGTCGGGGACGTCGACGAAGGCGTTGGTGAGCATGGCGCTAAAGGGCCAGAAGCCCCCGCTGAGGGCGTAATCGCCGCCCTGCATGGGGCCTCCGGCCTCGGCCTGGCCGGCGGTGCCGCTCAGGTTGAAATCACCACCCTGGCTGACGCCGCCGCCCCCGGCCGCCCGACCGCGCCAGAAAATCCAGCCGTCGGTCTCGGCCAGTTGGGTGGCCCAGGTCATGGCCGCCAGGCCGAGAAGGGCCAGCAGGGCAAGGAGAAGGAGGAGATGGCGTTTCATGGCTACCCCTCCTTCCGCTGCCGCCTCAGCACAAGGGCGAGGCCGAGCAGCAGCACCGCGCCGGGGAGCAAGCCGGAGGAAACAGGGGAGGCCGGCGAGCCGCCCCGCTCCAACGCGGTGAGCCGCTCGTTCATGCTTTCCAGTTGTTCCTGCTGGCTGGTCAGTTGCGCCTTGAGGGTTGCATTTTCCTTCTCCAGTTGCTCGATGCGGGCGGCCTGCTGCTGGTTTTCGGCGTACAGCCCCTGGATGGCGGCAAAGGAGACGCCCACCGCATCTTCCATGTTGATGCCCCGGTTGGTCTCGCCATAGCCGAAGGCCGCGTAGAAGTCCTGCGCCACCGGGCCGAGGTGGCGGATGCCGGGGGCCTGGTTCTTGATGTGGTATTCACGCACGGGCATGGCAGCCAACCGCTCCAGCAAATTTTCCTCGTCCACAGGCGTAAAGTTTTCCTTGGTAGCGCGGTCGCTGACCGCCGTCCAGGAGTTGGCGCCGGAAGGCAGGTACACACCGGTGCTGAGATCAGCGCTGGTGTAGATGTAGAACCCGCCGGTGGAGCGGAAGAGGGTGCGGTTGTCGTCGTTGCAGGCCAGAGGGTGATTGGTGTCTTCGTTACTGTCGCCCCAGACGAAGCAGCCGTTGTTGTTAGCCTGGGCGTGATACCCGGCGGCGAAACTGTAGTCGCCGGCCGCGGTGTTCCCACTACCACCTGGTACCGTGGCCGCATTGCCGCTAGCGGTATTGCCCTCGCCGCCGCCTACCGTCGCATGAAGAGCTGAGGCCTGGTTGCCCTCGCCGCCGCCCACTGTGGCAGCGTTACCGCTGGCCGTGTTACCGCCACCGCCAGCCACCGTGGCACCATCACCGCTGGCGGTGTTGCTCCTGCCGCCGGCCACCGTGGACATATTGCCGCTGGCGGTGTTGCCTATGCCGCCGGCTACCGTGGCATGAGAAGCCGTGGCCTGGTTGCTCTCGCCGCCGCCGATGAAGGCGTGATCGCCATGTGCGGCAATGGTGTTGCTCTGCCCGCCGGCGATGGCCGCGTATTGGGCCGCGATGGGGTTGTCCGGGTCCGTGGTGGCATCGGCCTGGATGGTGTTGTCCTTGCCGCCGGCGATGGTGGCGTAGTCGGCCGCGATGGTGGTGTTGGTGTCGTTATCGGTGCTCTGCTGGATGGCGTTGCCATAGCCGCCGGCAATGGTGGACGCCGCGGCCTGAGCCTCATTGCCGTCATGGTTGGAGCCGTCCCAGCCACCGCCGCCTACGAACGCGCCTGCGCCGCTGGCGACATTTGTCCGGCCACCGGCCACTGTGGCATAACCGCCGCTGGCGATGTTCCAACCGCCGCCGCCTACCGCGGCCTCTCCGCCGCTGGCGGTGTTGCTCAGGCCACCGGCCACCGTGGCTTCATAGCCGCTGGCGGTGTTGTGATAGCCGCCGGCCACCGCGGCATAACCGCCGCTGGCAGTATTACCGTTGCCGCCGCCTACTGCGGCATGCTCGGCGCTGGCGACGTTGCTCTCGCCGCCAGCCACCGTGGTGTAAGAAGCCGTGGCCTGGTTGCTCTGGCCGCCGCCGATGAAGGCGTGACCACCGGCCGGGGCAATGGTGTTGCCTTCGCCACCGGCGATAGCCGCGTACTGGGCCGCGATGGGGTTGTCCGGATCCGTGGTGGCGTCGGCCTGGATGGCGTTGCCCTTGCCGCCGGCGATGGTCGCGTAGTCGGCAGCGATGGTGGTGTTGGTGTCGTTATCGGTGCTCTGCTGGATGGCGTTGCCATAGCCGCCGGCGATGGTAGATGCCGTGGCCTGGGCCTCATTGCCGTCCCAGTTGGAGCCGTCCCAGCCGCCGCCGCCGACGAAAGCGCCCGCGCCGCTGGCGGTGTTGCCTATGCCACCGGCCACCGTGGCGTAGTAGCCGCTGGCGGTGTTGCCCCCGCCGCCGCCCACCATGGCGTAGTCGCCGCTGGCGGTGTTGTCATCGCCGCCGCCCACCGCAGCCCGGTCGCCGCTGGCGGTGTTGCTATAGCCGCCGGCCACCGTGGCATAACCGCCACTGGCCTGATTCTCCTCGCCGCCGCCCACCGCAGCCCGATTGCCGCTGGCCGCGTTGATTGCGCCGCCGGCCACCGTGGCGTAGGGGCTGCTGGCGGAGTTGAGGGCGCCGCCGGCCACCGTGGCACCCCAGCCGCCGCTGGCGTCGTTGTAATAGCCGCCGCCCACCGTACCGTAGTTCGCCGTAACCTGGTTAGGATAATCTTTCAGCCCACCACCAGCGATGGTAGCGCCTACCACGCCGTCGGCCACGCTGTTGCCGCTCCAGCCACCGATGATGTTGGGGGCGTCGTCGCTGTCAGTGGGCTCAATGCGCAGCGCCCGCTGGCCGTTCACCTTGACCACCAGGGGCTGGTTGTCGGTGGTGCCGAGGAAGTCGGTGCCGGGGTTGGTGCTCGCGTTGCCCGTCAGGGACCAGAAGGTGGTGGTGTCCTGGTCGTTGGCGCACACCCACTGGCTGCCGTTCCAACTGGCGATCTGCCCGTTGGCGCATCCCTGCGGCAACTGATAGGGCGTGGTGATGCTAAAGGCGCCGTCGTTCAGCGCCAACCCGGTGCCCGCGGTGTAGGTGGTGTCGTCATCGGCCTCGCACACCACCGTGCCGTCTTCGTTCACCACCCGGATGGACGAGCCTTCGGGGCACGTGCCGCTCACCCGCCGCTGCAGGTAAGTGGTGTCCGCGCTCAGGGTCACATCGCCGCTGTCGCCGCCGCCGGTGAGCCCCGTGCCCGCGTTCACCGCCGTGATGTCGCCCGTACCCGCGTCGGCGCACACCCATTGGCTGCCATCCCAACTGGGCACCTGCCCGTTGGCGCATTCCTGCGGCAGTTGGTAGGAGGGTGCAATGCCAAGGGTCACATCGCCGCTGTCGCCGCCGCCGGTGAGCCCCGTGCCCGCATTCACCGCCGTGATGTCGCCCGTACCCGCGTCGGCGCACACCCATTGGCTGCCATCCCAACTGGCGATCTGCCCATTAGCGCATCCCTGCGGCAACTGGTAAGACGCAGCAAGGCTGAACGCCCCGCCGCTCAGCACCAGCCCCGTGCCCGCCGCGTAGGTGGTGTCGTTGTCCACCCCGTCGGCAAAACCGGCCGGTACACCCACCAGCCCGCTCCACGGCGCATGCAGGCTGTAGATGGCGTACGGCGTGGTTGTCAACGCCTGCCGCGGCGTCAGCGCCACATAATCCTCGCTATTTTGATTCTTCACCGACACTTCCAGCCAGAGGGCCTGGCCGTTGAACACACTCTCGCCAAAGTCCAACTGCACGGTAAACACCCCCTGCAGCACCTGCACATCGTCCAGTGACACCGTGTTCCCGACCTGATTGCCCTCGCTGGCTGCATCGTAGAGGCGAAACTGAAAGTCGAAAGTGCCGTTGGCGGGCTGCCCATTTTGTGTCAGGTAGCCCTGATAGGTGAAAGCAGTGCTTATGCTTTCCGCGGGGAGCAGGGAACGGGCTTGGGCCAGCCCCAGACTCCCTACGAGCAACACGAGAGCCACAAAGGCTCCAAGAAGGAGACGTTGACGGTTCATGACTTCCTCCTCTCGATGGTGTGGAAAAAACGGATACGAAACGGACGAGACAGTTCCCCCGATATCCCCTTGGGTTCGTTCAGTCCTGGGTGTTCGGGAAACGGCCTTCCTCTGGAAGCAAAGCAGCACCATGCGGCGATGTGCGAGGCCCGCCTCACCTCACCGTGCGAGCCGTTGCGGCTTGCCGGGGTGAAGAGGAGGTGAGGCTGCGGAAAGAGACGGGTGAATATCACCGCCGATGCTCCTGCTTCCCCAGGACACAGGGCGAGTCGGCTGTACGGCCGTTGCCGCGCAAAGAGCACTCGCAGGAAATCGTTGCCTTCAGCGTTGTATTGTGGTTTTAGAGGAGAGCACACCGCCCTCGGCCCCCTGACTCGTCGTACGGGCGTGGCTTGGGGTCAAGCAACGTCCATGGGCGGTTGTGCGCGAACATGGGAGTTGAAAATGTGCGCCCTTGCTGTGCTCTTGCGCGGCGAGCAGCGATGAAGCCCTCGCCATGAAGAAGAACCAAAGAGGTTTTGTGACTGCTCAGCCTTGAGGCGATAGGCCGCGGATGACGCGGCTGGCAACGGATTCCCGCGGCTTTTCAAGACGCCAAGCCGTAAGCAACGGAAGTAAGCGTGCCGCTTTTCAGCGTTTTTTTGCTCAATCTGTGCTCATCTGTCTGTAGATGTTCCCGGTGGAATTCTGGCACTCTTTTTCGCACCGAGGCTGAGCAGAGACGTTTTTAGTATACAACATCCATTTTGCCAAATTTTTGCCATTCGATAGGTTCTTGTATTTTTTATTTGTCGTGTAATTGTTCGATCCTGAGAAAATCGGCCGCGGATGAGGCGGCTGGCAACGGATTCCCGCGGCTTTTCAAGACGCCAACCCGTAAGCAACGGAAGTGAGCGTGCCGCTTTTCAGCGTTTTTTGCTCAATCTGTGCTCATCTGTCTGTGGATGTTTCCCTGCGCAATCTGTGGTTTCTCCTTGCCGCGGCGCGGGTGGGGTTTGGCCGGCGCGGTTTTCGCGCTCCTCGTTCCCCCTGCCCGACCAATCACCTTATACAACGACACAGGCTGCACCCCGACGCGTGATAGGGTGCAGCCTGTGTTCGTCCTTCGACGAGAGTCGTTTATTCGGCGTCAGTCTCGTCCGCGGCAGGCGGCTTTTCTTCCGCACAGGGGCCCTTGTAGCCCCGCCCCATACCGCGATAGTGGAAGCCCAGCGCGCACATCTGTGCAGGATCGTAAATGTTGCGGCCGTCGAAAATGACCGGCTGACGCATTAGATCGCGGATCTGCTGCAGATCCAACTGCTTGAACTCGTTCCAATCCGTCACCACCACCAAGGCGTCGCTGCCCTTGGCCAGGGCGTAAGGGTCGGCGCACATGGTCACCTGCGGGAGCAAGTCGCGGGCGTTGTCCATGGCGATGGGGTCGTAAGCCCGCACTTCCGCGCCCTTTTCTGACAACATCTGGGCGATGTCGATGGCCGGGGCTTCGCGCATGTCGTCGGTGTTGGGCTTGAAGGCCAGGCCCAACAGCCCCACGGTTTTGCCTTGTAAATCGCCTAGCATTTCTTCCAGGCGCTCGACGGCAATGCGCCGGCGATCCGCGTTGATGTCCATCACCGCGTGCAGCAATTGCGGCTGGCGCCCCTTTTCCTCGGCCATGTGGGCCAGGGCTTTTACGTCTTTGGGGAAGCAGGAGCCGCCGTAGCCCAGCCCCGCTTTGAGGAAGAGAGGCCCGATGCGTGGGTCGTAGCCCATGCCCACGGCCACTTCTTCGACGTCCGCACCTAGGGCTTCGCAGATGTTGGCAATTTCGTTGATGAACGAAATTTTGGTAGCCAGGAAGGCGTTGGAGGCGTACTTGATCATCTCCGCGGTGCGCAGATCGGTCACGATGATGGGTGCACGCAAGGGCAGGTGCAGTTGGGCCACCTTTTCGGCGGCCTCGGGGTCGGTGGAACCCAACACCACCCGATGGGGATGCATGAAATCGCTAATGGCCGAGCCTTCGCGCAGAAATTCCGGGCACGAAACCACTGAGAAGGGCATGGGTTGCGGCTGGTGTTCGCGAATGATATCGGCGACCCAGTCGCCGGTGCCTACCGGCACCGTAGATTTGTTGATCACAATCAGCGGGTTGGTCATGGCCTGTGCGATGGAACGGGCCGCGGCCTGAACGTAACGCAAGTCGGCTTCCCCATCGCCGCCTTCGGGGGTGCCCACCGCGATGAACGCAAATTCGGTGCCCTCCAGTGCTTCAGCGTAGGAAGTGGTGAACTGTAGCCGGCCGGCATGGACGTTGCGACGTACTAATTCTTCTAACCCTGGTTCGTAAATGGGCATTCGTCCTTGCTTGAGACGAGCGATTTTGCGTTCGTCGATGTCTAAAGCGATGACTTTGTTTCCCAAGTCGGCAAAGCAGGCTGCAGTGACTAACCCCACGTAGCCTACGCCAACAACGGCAATTTGTTTCATTTGATCCTCTCCTGCGTGACGAAAGTATTGCTCTGGCCGAGCGCGAGACAATCATACCACGCCCGCATCCATCGCGACAACCCGCGCAAAGTGCGTTATAATTAGTAGCGAAAGGGGGCGGTTTTGGTGTTTTCAGTGTCTGAAGGGAAAACTTTCCCCTTCCTCATTTGCTTTTGGAGGAATGTGATGCAGCAAAGAACAAGAACATGGTTGCTTGGGGGAGTGTTGATTGCCCTGGTGGGGTTGACCATGGGGTGGGCCGTATTTTCGGCAACGGCAGCCCCAGCCGTCGTGTTGAGTGATGGTGGGCCGTCTATCATGTCGCCTGTGCATTATCAACAGACCGATACGTTGAGAGAGTTGTCTTCCCGACCTCAACCTGCAGTGCCTGAAAACAAAGCCTTAGCAGCCTGGCGCGCCCAACCCCACCCCCTCCCTTCGGCTGCACGCGGTTTGGGGCACGACCATGGCACGAGCGATTGGTCGCGGGTGCAAAGTTCCGCCCCCGAGATCTTGGCCATGCCTACCCCCGTGGCTGCTTTTGATGGCATTGACCATCATAACGGCAGAGGCATCCCTCCTGATACCGACGGCGCGATCGGCTGGGATCCGACAACTGCGAAGAAGTACTACTTCCAGACCATCAATTCTGCGTTTGCTATTTGGGACGTAAGCACGCCCTCTTCGCCTCACCAGGTTATTAGCCCTACAGCCAACAACGTCTTTTGGGATGGGTTTGGCACCCTGTGCGAAACCCACAACGACGGCGACCCCATTGTGCTCTACGACCGGATGGCCCACCGCTGGTTGTTCAGCCAGTTCGCGGTGGATCGCGACGCACACGAGTATCATGAATGCATTGCGGTTTCCAGCAGTGCTGATCCTACCGGCACCTGGTATGCTTACGACTATCAGTTCAGCAAGTTTAACGATTACCCCCACTTTGGCGTGTGGCCGGATGGCTACTACATGACCGTGAATCAATTTAATGATGATGATTCTTGGGGAGGGGAGGGCGTCGTAGCCTTTGAGCGCGAAAAAATGCTGGCCGGTCAAAGCGCTCGTGAGATATATTTCGACTTAGGTAATACAAATTTGTTCTACGCTGGGCTATTGCCTTCTGACTTGGAAGGCAACAACCTGCCGCCGGCGGGCACGCCCAATTTTTTTATGGAATGGGTTAATGTTACCGGCATTGGCAACACCGACGCGTTATACATTTGGGAGTTTCATGTAGATTGGGCGACGCCGTCGAATAGCACCTTTGGATCTAACGCTCAGCACGACCCCAACGCTATTGTGGGCACTGTCGACGTGGACCCCGATATGTGTGGTTGGGCGAGAAACTGCATCCCGCAGCCCAACGGCAATGGTTTGGACGCCATCGCCGACCGGTTGATGTACCGCTTGGCTTTTCGGGTGCTCAACGACGGCACGTTCACGGTGGTGGGGAACCATACCGTTGACGTGGACGGGAACGACCACGCAGGTATCCATTGGTTCCAGTTGCACTACGACGGGTCGGCCTGGTCGATGGGGCAAGAAGGTGTCTACGCGCCCGACGCCAAGCATCGCTGGATGGCCAGCGCGGCTACAGACAAACTGGGCGACCTGGCGTTAGGCTTTTCGGTAAGCAGCAGTAGCGTGTATCCCTCTATTGCCTACGCTGGCCGGTTGGCTTCTGACGCAGCAGGTATTTTGGCCCAAGGCGAGCATACCCTGGTCACCGGCAGCGGCTCTCAGGAAACCGCCAATCGGTGGGGCGATTACAGTGCCTTGACCCTTGACCCCCAAGACGACTGCACTTTCTGGTACACCCAAGAATACGTCGCCGAAGATGGGTTCTTCGTCTGGAAAACGCATATTGGGGCCTTTGCCTTCGATGCCTGCCTGGCCACGGTGTTAGATAACGACTTGTCAGCCACCCCGATGACCCTTACCCGCCCCCAGAGCGTGCAGCAAAACGCGGCATACGCTTCCTTTGGCGCCGAAGATCCTACTATTTGTAGCCAGCAGGCCTACAACACCCTTTGGTATGCTTGGACGCCTACGGCAGACCGCAAGGTGGGCTTTGACACCTTTGCCAGTAACTTCGACACGCTTTTAGGGGTGTACACTCGCTCGGGCGACACGTTCAACCCTGTGGCCTGCAACGATGACGACGCCTCGACGACCCAATCGCATGTTTCCTTCCAGGCGCAGGCCAACACCACCTACTACATCGTGGCTGGCGCGAAGACCCAGGGCGCGGCAGGCAACCTGCACCTGCACCTCTCTTCTTTCCCTGACGTGACCGGCGATGCGTGGTATTGGAAGTACGTCGAAGGGTTGGTCGCTCAGGGTGTTACCTTGGGCTATGAGGATGGTACCTATCGGCCCGGCAACCACGTCACCCGCGCCGAAATGGCGGTGTTCCTGTTGCGTTCCATCCATGGCAGCAGTTATAGCCCGCCTCACGCTTCTTCTTACTCGTTCAGCGACATTAACGGCTGTTGGGCTGCCGACTGGATCGAGGAAGCCAAGCAAGAAGGGCTGGTCAAAGGTTACCCCGACGGCACGTATCGGCCGGGCAACCCGGTTACCCGGGCGGAAAGCGCGGCACTGCTGCTGAAAGGCAAATATGGCGGCGATTACACGCCTCCCCACGCCTCTTCTTACTCGTTCAGCGACATCGACGGCCATTGGGCTGCCGACTGGATTGAAGACTTGCATCAAAAAGGCTTTGCCAACGGCTACCCCGACGGCACTTACCACCCCAACAACCCGGTCACCCGCGCTGAAATGGCGACCATGTTAGACTCGGTGTTTGGTTTTACCGTGCCCAACCTGACGCCGTAGCCCCCTTCTCTTTCGAACATCCGATGCCCGCTCCTGGGGCGGGGCATCGGCTTGCAGAAAACATCGGCCTGGCATCACGCCAGGCCGATGGGTTTTAGGGCAGCAACTATTCAGCCACGTAGACCACGGAGGGCCCGGATAGTCACAGATACTCACGGATTTTCAGGTCGCCAAGCAACGCGAAGCGCGCAAAGGAACACAGAGACGCGGAGAGGGAAACGCCATACCGCCCAGAAACGAAGGGGAGCGTCGCGCTTTTTAGTTTTTTCGCCCAATCTGTGCCAATCTGCGTAATCTGTGGTTTCTCCTTGCCAAGGCTGAGCGTCTACTTTGGGTGTTAGAACGGGGAAGCCTGCAGGCGTCAAGCCAGCGCCGGCTATTGCCCGCGCCAGGCAGGTTCACGCTTTTCCAAAAAGGCTTGCATCCCTTCTTTTTGGTCTTCGGTGGCGAAGAGGAGGAAGAACACCCGCCGCTCGTAGGCCAGCCCCTCGGTGAGGGAGGTTTCCAAAGCCTTGTTGACCGCCTCTTTGGCAATGCGCAAAGCCAGGGGCGCGCGGGCCGCTAATTGTTCGGCTAACGTTAGCGCCTCGTCTAAGTAGCGTTCGACCGGCACCACCCGATTGACCAGCCCCCACCGCGCGGCCTCCTCCGCGCTCAAACGCCGGTCGTTGAGCACCATTTCCATGGCCAGGTATTTCCCCACCGTGCGCGTCAGGCGTTGGGTGCCCCCCGCGCCGGGGATGATGCCCAAATTGATCTCCGGCTGGCCGAACTTGGCGCTTTCCGACGCGATGATCATATCGCAGGTCATTGCCAGTTCGAACCCGCCGCCCAAAGCCCACCCCGACACCGCGGCGATGATGGGCTTGGTGACGCTGCGGATGCGGTCGAAAAGGTCGATGTAGCCGCTGACGAGCATGTCGACCGGGGTGGCGGTGGACATTTCCCGAATGTCGGCGCCCGCGGCAAACACCCGCTCGTTGCCGGTAATCACGATGGCGCCTACCGCGGGGTCGGCATCCAGCGCGGTTAGGGCGTTGGTGAGTTCGCGCATCAACTGGCTGTTGAGCGCATTGAACGCGCGGGGGCGATTCAGGCGAACCAGCCCTACCCGCCCGCGGGTTTCGACAAGGATGGTTTCGTAAGCGTCCATGGTCAGTCTCCTTTTGAGGAAGGGGTGCTGGGGAATTGAGGGATTGAGGGATTGAGGGATTGAGGGATTGAGGTAAAAAGGAGGGTTCCCGATCGTTTTCTCTGCGTGGAAGGGGGGGCTGCCGGGGCAGAGGTTATGCCCGGAAGGCCGCCAGGCGGCGCAGGGCGCGTTGCCCGTGGGCCAGGCTGGCCTCGACCCACCACTGCACGGTGCGCAGGCCGTGGTGCGGATGGCGCCCCAGCAAAGACCATACCCGCGGGCACGCCCCTTCCAGCCAGGCCAGCGCCTGCACCCGGCTGCGGCGATAATCGGTGAGCGCCTGGGGGATGGGCGGCAGCGGGGCGCTCAGCGGTACGAGGGTATGCGAGGGCGGTCGGCCTTCCAGCAGGGCACGCAAGTTAGGCAGACCGACTTGCGTTTCCCACTGCCAGAGGGCGAGGACGACGGCTTGGGTGGCCGTGCTTTGCCACGCCGAGCGCGGCATGGCCTGCCAGGCCGCGGCCAGTGCTTCGGGTTGCCGCGCCCAGGCGGCCAGCAGCCCAGCCCGATAACGCTGCAGACCGTTCATGCTTTGCCTTCAGTGGGGGTGCTCCTCGGTAACAGTTCAGCCTCAAAGAGACCCTGTAGAGACGCAGGCAGAAAACCACAGAAGACACAGAGAAGGCACAGAAAGTGGGGAGGCGGGAACCGGGATGCGGCCGTTGGCGTCATCTCGGCGCCCTAAAAGCCGCGGCTATCCGCCATCATCCGCGTTCATCCGTAGGCTGTTTCCCGCAGGTTGAACAGTTACGCTTCTCAGCGGCGGGGTAAGCGCCCAACAGTTTCACGAACGCGGCGCGAGAGAGCAAGCCGATGAGCGCCTCTTGCACCCGCGGCTCGGTGGGGTGCCCTTCGAAATCCAGATAAAACACGTAGTGCCAGGGCTTGTTGCGCCGGGGGCGGCTTTCCAATTTGGTGAGATTGATGTGGCGGCGGGCAAACTCGCCCAGGCAGGCGTGGAGCGCACCAGGCCGGTGGGGCACGGCGAAAACCAGGGACGTTTTGGCGCGCGGCGTGGGCGGCGCTTCGTCGTGACCGATGACGAAGAAGCGGGTGATGTTCCAGGTGAGGTCTTGAATGTCCGAGGCCAAGATTTGTAGCCCATAAATTTCCGCGGCCAGGCGGCTGGCGATGGCCGCCACGCCCGCTTCGGGATGCGCGGCCAGGTCTTTGGCGCTGCCCGCGGTGTCGTACCACGGCTCAGGATGCCAGCCGCGCTGGGCCAGATAGTCCTCACATTGGGCTAATGCCTGCGGGTGAGAGCGCACCCGGCGGATGTCTTCCAGCCGCGTGCCCGGCGGGGCCATCAGGTGATGGCGCACGGGCAGGTAAATTTCGCCGCTGACCCGAAGGTCGTGGGTGAGGAGCAAATCGTAGGCTTTGTTGATCGACCCCGCGACCGCATTTTCTACCGGCAACACGCCGTAGTCGGCTTCGCCTTGCTCGATGGCCGTGAAGATGCCCTCGAAAGTGCGCTGGGGCAAACTGACGGCCGCGTCGTCGAAGTGTTGGCGTAAGGCTTCTTCGGAATACGCGCCGTGCTCGCCTTGGAAGGCTACGGTGGTCATGGTTGCTCCTGCTGTTTTTGGAAAGCCGCGACCTGCTCGGCGATCCAGGCTTCCAGTTCCTGCCAGTTGACGGTTTGCAGGTGAATTTGGTCGGGACGCAGTTTAGCGGCTTCGCCCAGGTAGACGTGCACAATCTCTTCTTGGCTTTTTTCAGTGTTCCAGTGCACCAACACCCGCACCACCCGGGGCATTTGGCCGGGCACGTTCATCTCGTGGCCGCACAACAGCGGCACGTGCCGCCACCCCAATTGGCGGGCGGCCAACGCGGGGAATTCCGCGTTCAGGTCGGGGGTGGTGGTGAGGATGGCACTGGCCACGTCTTCTGCCTGGATGCCGTTGAGGTGAATCATCAAGGCCAGCAGACGCCGCGTTTCCCGCAAGATGGCGGCCTGGGTGTTTTCGGGCACGGTGGCCGCGCCGCGCACACCACGGCAACGCAAACTCATGGGGCTTCCTCAGGGTCTGGTTGGGGCGGGCGGTAGCGTTCCAGGTCGGGCACCGCGATGAAGGGCAGGTTGCGGTAGTATTCGTCCATATCCAGCCCGTAGCCGAAGACGAATTCGTTGGGAATCACGAAGCCGCGGTAGTGGATGGGCACTTCCACCTCGCGGCGCTCGGCCTTGTCGAGCAGGGTGCACACTTTGAGGGATTTGGGCTGGCGCAGCGAGAGGATGTTGAGCACCTCGGCGATGGTGTGGCCACTGTCGATGATGTCTTCCACCAGCAGCACGTGGCGGCCGGTGATGCTGGTGCGCAAATCCATGGTCAGGCGCACCCGCCCCGCGCTCTGCCGCGCGCCCGCGCCGTAGGACGAAATCGCCATGAAGTCGATGGCGTGGGGCACGGTGACGTGTTTCATCAAGTCGGTGAGGAACATCACCCCCCCGCGCAGAATGCACACCATGAGCAATTCTTCGCCTGCGTAATCACGGCTGATTTCCGCACCCAGTTCGGCGATGCGAGCCATCAGGCGGTCTTCGGGAATCAGGATTTTGTCGAGGAAGTCGTGATAATCTTGGATGGGCATGGGCAATTCTCGTGTAACGAAGGGATTGAAAGAGGGCAATTGTTCAGCCCTGGCAAAGGGGAACCACAGAAATCACAGAAAAATTCTTCGTGTCTTTCGCCTTCTTTGCGGCTTTTGCTTTCTTCGCAACTTTGCGGGTAACGCTTTGGCGTCATTGCCGTTTCAACTTTCAATGCCTGCTTCCTGCAGGGCGCGCCAGCAAATCGTGCACGCGGAGTTCAGCAGCCCATTTCTGCAGGTAATCCAGGTCCAGTTCATCGGCGCGCACTTTCAACACACCGAGCACGTCGCGCCACTGGCGTTCGGAAACCTCACCGCCCTGCTGATACCATTCCAGTTTGGAGAGGATGATGTCTTCGGGGCTGGCAAATCTGGCGCTGACCTCGGTTTCAAAAGTGAAACTCTGCAGCCGGGCACGGGCAAACTGCGATTGCAAAAAGGTGTGCGGGCGAGGGACAAAGATGTCCACCTTGAACATGGTTTCACGATGAATAAGGTTGAAACTTCCATGCCGCCGGATGGCTTCAGCGATCATCTTATCATCTACGTAAAACTCCCCCTGCATCGCCTCTACAAAAGGTTTGAGATGTTCAGGCCGCATTTCAGCCACGATGTCCACGTCCTGCGTGGTGCGTATCATACCGTAAAGTGCGGAGGCCAGCGAACCGCCAATGAAATAGGGAATGCCGAGTTTCTCAAGTATCCCCGTTACCTTAAGGGTAACTTCCAATGGCTCATTTTGCATGGGAAATATCTCCATACACCTTGCAGGCAAGGTCTTTTCCCAGCAGCAAATCAGCCAGCCGGCGGCGCAGTTCGGCTTCGCTGGCCTGTGGATAGCGGGCGCGCAAACCCGCCAAGGCCAGCGTTCGGGTAGCAGCATTCAACTGAGCAAGCATGTGCATTTTGCGAGTTGGACTGGCCTGACGCCAGAGTTCAATTTGCAACGTTTCCATCTCGGAGGAGGTATCAGAATAAAGCGTGCTCATGTTCGCGCTCCCTGCTCAACGGATTAAATCCTTTGACCTGCACAGGATGGCGGAGCAAGTGGTCTATGAAATCACTTTCCCGCTTTGGCTTCTCTTCAATCAGCACAATAACGCGCACCTGCCGGGCGATTTTGCTGCGGTACTGGCGAGGAATTTCAATCTTGCCGTCTTTGACTTGCGCCTGAAATTCTATCGTTTTCATTCCTGAACTCCTGCCGCTACCCCGAGGCAACGAATTTACGACACAACGACACACGAACCTTCAATCTGCGTAATCTGCGGTTGTTATTCGCCCAACTTCTTCTCAACCCACCCGGCCACCGCGGCTAAAGCCTCATCCAGCCGCGCGGGGTCTTTGCCGCCGGCCTGGGCTAAGGTGGGCTTGCCGCCGCCACCGCCGCCCACGAAGCCGGCCACGAATTTCGCCAGTTCGCCTGCGTGCAGGCCTTTTTTGGTCAGCGGCTTGCCCACCGCGGCCACGATGAGGGGGCGCCCGTCGCGCACGGTGGCGAGCACTGCCACGCCTTCGGGGTGTTGCTGGCGGAAGCGGTCGGCCAGGCGGCGCAGGGCGTCGGCGTCGGCATCGGGCACGCGCACTGCCAGCACGGGCACGCCCGCGACGCGCGGCGGCTCGGCAATTTGCCGCTCTACCGCGGCTTCGGCCACCCGGCGGCGCAACGCGCCGGCCTCTTTGCGGGCTTCGGCCAGTTCCGCCTGCAGGTGCGCCACCTTTTCGGGCACGCCCTCGGGCGGCGATTTCAGCAGCGCGGCGGCTTCTTCCAGCGCGTCCATGCGCCCGCGGGCAAAGCGGTAGGCTCCCCGCCCCGTCACGGCTTCAATGCGGCGCACCCCCGCCGCGGCGCTCCCCTCGCTCACGATGAAGAACGCTCCGATGTCGGCGGTGCGGCTCAGGTGCGTGCCGCCGCAGAGTTCGCGGGAAATCGGCTCCGCGTCGCCGATGGTGATGGTGCGCACCACCTCGCCGTATTTCTCGCCGAAAAGCGCCATCGCTCCCTCGGCAATGGCTTCCTCGCGCTTCTTGAAGGCCACCCGCACGGGGTAATCGGCGGCCACCGCGTCGTTCACCCATTGCTCAATGCGGCGCAACTGCTCGCGGGTCAGGGCTTCGGGGTGGGTGAAGTCAAAGCGCAGGCGGTCGGGTGCGACTAACGAACCCGCCTGCCGGGCGTGCTCGCCCAAAATCGCGTGCAGCGCGGCGTGCAGCAGATGGGTCGCGGTGTGGTTGCGCATGATGTCCTTGCGGCGGGAGGCATCCACCGCGGCCAGGGCCGCATCGCCCACGCGGGGCGTGCCCTTCACCACCTCGCCGATGTGCACGATCAAGCCCGCGGCGGGCTTGCGGGTGTCGGTCACACGGATTTCCCAGCGCGGCTCGGCAACCGAAACGATGGTGCCGGTGTCGGAAACCTGCCCGCCCGATTCCACATAGAAGCACGTTTCGGGCAAAATCACGCCCACGATGTCGCCCTCGGCCACGCTTTCCACGGGCTGGTTGTCTTTCATCAGGGCGAGCACCTCGCCTTCCACTTCCAGCGCGCCGTAGGGGTCGTAGCGCACGCCCTCGGGCGGCAGTTTGCCCTCGGCTTGCAGGCGCTCGGCAAGGGCGCGGTAGGCGTCCACGTCGTCTTCCACCAACGGGCCAAAGGCTTTGCCCTTGCCCGAGGCCAGGCGGTGGGCATCCATGGCCTTGTGGAAGCCGGGCTCGTCGACGTCCATGCCGTGCTCGCGGGCGATGTCGCGGGTGATTTCCAGCGGCAGGCCGTAGGTGGCGTAGAGTTGGAAGGCGTCTTCGCCGCCGATGATGCCCTTGCCCTCGGCCTGCAGGCGCGCCATCAGGTGCTCAAGGTAAGCGGTGCCGGTTTCCACCGTACGGGCGAAGCGGATTTCCTCGCGGGTGATGGTTTCCAAAATGGCATCGCGGTGCTTGACGATTTCGGGGTAAACATGCCCAAAGCGTTCAATCACGGTTTCGGCGACTTGAGCCATGAAGGGTTCGGTGAAGCCGATTTTGGCGCCAAAGCGGGCCGCGCGGCGGATGATCATGCGGCAGACATAGTTGCGGCTTTCGTTGCCGGGCACCACGCCGTCGCCGATGAGGAAGGTGGCCGCGCGGGTGTGGTCGGCGACCACCCGGTAGGCGACCAAATGCTCCTGCCGCTGGGCGTCGGTGTGCCCCGCCAGCCGCTGGATGGTGTCCATGATGGGCGTGAAAAGGTCGGTGTCGTAGGAATTGTCCACGCCCTGCAAAATCATGGTGATACGCTCCAGCCCCATGCCGGTATCCACGCCGTGCTTGGGCAGGGGGGAACGGGAGCCGTCGGGCGCCTGGTTGAACTGCATGAAGACCAGGTTCCAAATTTCCAAAAAGCGGTTGTCGGGGTTTTCGTCCAAGTGGTAGGCCAGTTCCTCACCGTAAAGTTGGCCGCGTTCGGGGAAGAAATCGTAGTGAATTTCGGAAGTGGGGCCGCAGGGGCCGACGTCGGCCATCTGCCAGAAATTGGTGGCGTCGCCCAGGCGGGCAACCCGTTCCGCAGGCACGCCCACTTCCTCCACCCAAATGCGGTAGGCTTCGTCGTCGGAGTGGTGGACGGTGAAGTACAGCCGCTCGGGGGGGAGGCCGTAAACTTTGGTCAGCAGTTCGTAAGCCCAGGTGATGGCCTCGCGCTTGAAATAGTCGCCAAAGGAAAAATTGCCCAGCATCTCAAAGAAAGTGTGGTGGCGGGGGCTGGGGCCGACGTTTTCCAGGTCGTTGTGCTTGCCCGAGACGCGCATACAGCGCTGGACGGTGGTGGCGCGGGTGTAGGGGCGCTTGTCCAAGCCGAGGAAAACGTCCTTAAACTGCACCATGCCGGCGTTGGTGAAGAGCAGGGTCTGGTCGCCGCCGGGCACGAGGGAAGAAGAGGGCACGATGGTGTGCCCCTTGGATTCAAAGAATTTGAGGAAGGTGTCGCGGATCTGGTCGCCGGTCATCTTTTTGTTGGGCATGGTGAAACCTCTTGGGGAATGGGGTGGTAACGCAAAGGTTAACGCAGAGGCGCAGAGAAACGCCAAGGACGCCAAGGAAGTAATGCAAAGACGCAGAGGAAGCAGAGACGCAGAGAGCGCAAAGAGGTTAACGCCAAGGGCGCCAAGAAACCAAAGGACGCCAAGAAAGTAACGCAAAGACGCAGAGAAAGCAAAGGCGCAAAGAGCGCAAAGAAAAAATTCTGTGTTCTCTGCAAATTTCTGTGCTTTCTGTGGTTTTCCTTCAATCGGTGGATGAAAACCACAGTTTACACGGTTTTTTCTGCAGAATCTGCGGTTTCTTTGCTGAATAGTTGCTCGTTGGCGCCAATTATACCAGCCCCTTGGAAGACGCCGATTTTCTGGTATAATCAGCGCCGACTCGACCAGGCGACGGCCGCGGCTATCGCCTTGGAGACTTGCACAAAAGGAGATGCATGGTCATGGCTTTAGACAAAAGCACCAAAACCGAGGTCATTCAGGCGTATCACCGGCACGAGCAGGATACAGGCTCGCCTGAAGTCCAAATCGCTATCCTGACAACCCGCATCAAGCAACTCACCGAGCACTTGAAGGTGCATAAACACGACGAATCGTCGCGGCGGGGGTTGCTGAAGATGGTGGGGCGTCGCCGCCGTTTGCTCAACTACTTGCGCCGTACCAACTACTCGCGTTACTTAGAAGTCACCGAGCGCTTGGGCATTCGGCGCAAGGGCTAAACGCGACCTCAAGGGACGAGTAGGTGACCGGGTCATCTACTCGTCTCGTTTTTGAGCAAGGCGTTTGTCCAGGGGGACGCCAGGGAAGGCTTGGTTCCCCCTTTTATCCCAATTCAACCTGCCCGCCGGTTGGGAATTGGCGCGCGCGGTCAACCTTGGGTTTGCCGTGGGCGCCAGTCCCTGACCGGACGGGCCCCTGTAACGGAGGTTATCTGATGAAACCCGAGAGCAAGATCTACCAAATCCCGGTCGGGAACAAAGAAATCGTCATCGAGACCGGCAAACTGGCCATGCAGGCCAACGGTGCGGTGACCGTGCGCATGGGCGACACCGTGGTGTTTGCCGCGGCCACTATGAGCAAAGAGCCGCGCGAGGGCATCGACTTCTTCCCCTTGCGGGTGGACTACGAAGAGCGGATGTACGCGGGCGGCCGCATTCCCGGCTCGTTCTTCCGCCGTGAAGGACGGCCTTCAGAAGAAGCCATCCTCACCGCTCGCCTGGTCGACCGCCCCATCCGCCCCCTCTTCCCCAAAGACCTGCGCAACGATGTTCAGGTGGTGCTGTATTCCATCTCGGCCGACGAAGAACACCCCATCGACATCCTGGCCATCAACGCGGCCTCGGCTGCGCTGATGATTTCCGACATCCCGTGGGCCGGGCCGGTAGGCGCGGTGCGCATCGGCCGCATCGGCGGCGAGTTCGTAGTCAACCCCACCTTCCCCGAACTGGAGCAGTCGGATTTAGACCTGCGCATTGCGGGGACGCGTGAAGCCATCCTGATGGTAGAAGCCGGTGCGCAAGAGGTGCCCGAAGACGTCATGGTCGAGGCTTTGGCTTTCGGCCACCAGGCGTTGCAGCCGATGATCGACATCCAGGAACGCATGGCAGCCGAAATCGGCAAACCCAAGCGCGAATACACGCCCTTCGTGGTCGAAGAAGACCTGAAGGCGCAAATCGCCGACCTGGCGGCGCAGCGCCTGCGCGACCTGCTGGCCGCCCCCCACAGCAAAGCCGAACTCAACGATGGCCTGGATGCGCTCCGCGAAGAAATGCTCGCCACCTTGGCCGGGGACGACGCGGCCCAGGCGCTGAAGGTCAAAGTCGCGTTCGACGATGTGCTCAAAACCGTGGTGCGGCAACGCATTTTAGAGGAAGGGGTACGCCCCGACGGCCGAGGCTATACCGACATCCGTCCCATCTGGTGCGAAGTGGACATCAGCCCCCGGGCCCACGGCTCAGGCCTGTTCACTCGCGGCGAGACCCAAGTCCTCACCTTGGCCACCTTAGGCACCCCCCGAGAAGCCCAGGAAATCGACGGCCTCACCCCCCTGGAAAGCAAACGCTACATCCACCACTACAACTTCCCGCCGTTCTCGGTGGGCGAAGTGCGCCCCATGCGCGGGGCTTCGCGGCGAGAAATCGGCCACGGCGCTCTGGCCGAGCGCGCCCTGCTGCCTGTCATCCCGCCCGAAGACCAATTCCCCTACACCCTGCGGCTGGTTTCGGAAGTGCTCTCTTCCAACGGCTCTACCTCGATGGCCTCGGTGTGCGGCTCAACGTTGGCGCTGATGGATACCGGCGTGCCTATCAAAGCGCCGGTGGCCGGTATCGCCATGGGCCTGATCAAAGAAGGCGAACGCTATGCGGTGCTTACCGACATCCAGGGCATGGAAGACCACTTAGGCGATATGGATTTCAAGGTCGCGGGCACCGAAAAGGGCATTACCGCGTTGCAAATGGACATCAAAATTGCCGGCATCACCAAAGAAATCATGCGCCAGGCGTTGGCGCAGGCGCGCGAGGCGCGGCTGTACATTTTGGGCAAGATGCTGGAAGTGATCCCCGAACCGCGGCCGCAGTTGAAAGCCCACGCGCCGCGGATGCTGGTGGTGCGCATCCCGGTGGAGAAAATCGGCGCTATCATCGGCCCCGGCGGGAAGACCATCCGCGCGCTGCAAGAAGAGACCGACACCAAAATCGACATCATGGAAGACGGGTTGGTTTACATTGCCTCGACCCACGGCGGCGGCGCAGAAGAGGCCCGCGACCGCATCGAAGCCATGACCGAATCGCCCGAAATCGGGCGCATCTACACCGGCAAGGTGGTGCGGGTGACCGATTTTGGCGCTTTCGTGGAAATTTTGCCCAACACCGACGGCATGGTGCACATTTCGCAACTGGATTCTGAACCGGTGCGGCGGGTGGAAGACATTGTCCGCGTGGGCGACGAGATTACCGTGATGGTCACCGACATCGACCCCACGGGGCGCATTCGCCTTTCTCGCCAGGCCGTGCTGGAAGGGTGGACGCCCGAAGAGGCCCGGGCGCGCGACAAGGCCAACCGCGAGCGCCGTGGTCGCAACAGCAACCGCCGCGACAACCGCCGCGGCAGCCGGGATCGCAACCGACGCCGCTAACCCCGACGGCCCGACCGTGACCCCCACCGCCCTGCCAAAAGGCAGGGCGGTCTGTTTTCGGCGTGGGGCGCGGCGGCTGTTTGACGTGATAGGATACAGGGCAGCGCGCTCTGTAAATTATCTCCTCGGTTTCAGCCCGAGAAAGCCATCCCTTTTCGCTGTTTCCGATAAACTTCCGATAAATGGCCGATAAAATACCGTCAAAATTTGTCATATCCAAAATGGGGTGTAGGGGCGACGAGAGCCTTCTGCCCTTACTGAAACCCGATCAGCGCACCCTGGCGGCAAAAGAGGCGCAACCATACGGCCAAATTGTAGAGGTGTTTCCCCCGCCCTACACCTCACTCTTCCGTGCAAATTTACCTTTTTTGTGTCATAATATCCCTGCACAAAGCCGCAGCGCCTTTGAGCCACTGCATCTCGGCACTTTGCCGTAAAGGATGGGCTTTTATGGAAATAGGACTTGTCCGCCGGATTGACATCAGCGAAGAAATGCGCCAGGCCTACCTGGACTACGCGATGAGCGTCATCGTGGCCCGCGCCCTGCCCGACGCCCGCGACGGTCTCAAACCCGTCCAGCGGCGCATCCTCTACGCCATGTACGACATGGGCTTGCGCAGCAACAGCGCCTACAAGAAATCAGCCCGCATTGTCGGCGAGGTGTTGGGCAAGTACCACCCCCATGGCGACCAGGCCGTGTACGACGCCATGGCGCGCATGGCGCAGGATTTTTCCATGCGCTACCCCCTGGTGGACGGCCAGGGCAACTTTGGCTCGGTGGACGGCGACCCGCCCGCCGCGATGCGCTACACCGAAGCCCGCCTCAGCCCCATCGCCGAAACCCTGCTCGCCGACATCGCCAAAGACACCGTCGATTTCGCCCCCAACTTCGACGAAAGCCTGCGGGAACCCACCGTGCTCCCCGCGGCCTTCCCCAATTTGCTGGTCAACGGCGCTACCGGCATCGCGGTGGGTATGTCCACCAACATCCCGCCGCACAATTTGGGCGAGGTGATCGACGCCTTGGTGCTGATGCTGGAAAAGTGGACACGCCTGGACAGCCTGAGCGTAGACGACCTGATGAAGCACATCCCCGGGCCAGATTTCCCCACCGGCGGGCTGATCGTGCAGGCCGAGGGGGAGGATGGCCTACGCAGCGCCTACAGCACCGGCCGCGGCAAAATCACCGTGCAGGCCTTAGTGCACACCGAAAGCATCGGCCGTGGCCGCCACGCGCTCATCGTTACCGAATTGCCGTATGCGGTCAACAAAGCGTCTTTGTTGGAACGCATTGCCCAACTCACCCGCGACGGCAAACTGGAAGGCATCACCGACCTGCGCGACGAATCCGACCGGCAGGGAATGCGCATCGTCATCGAACTGGGCAAAAACGCGGCGCCTGACGAGGTGCTGGCCGCCCTTTACAAACATACCCCCCTGCGCACCACCTTCGGCGTGATCATGCTCGCCTTGGTAGCCGGCTCGCCCCGCCTGCTCCCCCTCAAGCAAGCGCTCAAGATCTACCTGGAACACCGGATCGAAGTCGTCCGCCGGCGCAGCGAGCACGACCTGGCGCGCCTGCGCCAGCGCGCCCACATCCTGGAAGGGCTACTCATCGCCCTCAACAACCTGGATGAGGTCATCCAGACCATCCGCAAATCGCGCACCGCGGAGACCGCGCACAAAAACCTGCGCAAGCGCTTTGGCTTCACCCCCCAGCAGGCGCAGGCGATTTTGGATATGCCCCTGCGCCGCCTGGCCGCGCTGGAGCGCAAAAAATTAGAAGCCGAATACAAAGAGACCAAAAAGCAAATCAAAACCCTCGAAGCCTTGCTGCGTTCGCCCAAGAAAATGCGCAGCGCCATCGCCGAGGAACTGCTGGCCCTCAAAGCCCAGTTTGCCGACCCGCGGCGCACCCGCATCGTGCACCTGGCCGCGGAGCAGGCCGGCAAAGCCCTCACCGTAGACGCCCTGCTGCCCGACCAGACCGTGTGGGTGGCGTTAGACGCGGCGGGTCGTCTGGCGCGCCTTCCGGCAGGCAAAGCCCCGCGCCTGAGCGGCCGCCACGCGCCTGTGGCCGTGACCAGGGCCAGCACCCGTGGGGTGCTCTATCTCATCGCCGCGGACGGTCAGGCTGCCGCCCTGCCCGTCCACACCCTGCCTGAAGCCGCGACCCCTGCCGAAGGCGCGGCCTGGCACACCCTGACGCCGGGCCTGCGTGACGCGCCGCCTGTGGCCTTGGCCGCGCTCCAGCCTGAGCAGCAGGGCTACATCCTCACCGTGACCCGGGGGGGCATGGTCAAAAAGAGCGCATTGGCCGCCCTGCCCGGCCCCGGCGCGCAGCCTTTCACCCTGGTCAAAGTGGGGGAAGGCGATGCCCTGCGCAACGTGCTGCTCACCGGGGGCAAAGACGATTTGCTGCTGGTCACAGCCCAGGGCATGGCCATCCGCTTTTCCGAAGCCGATGTCCGCCCCATGGGGCTGGTGGCCGCGGGCGTGGCGGGCATCAAACTCAAGCCCGGCGACGAAGTGGTCGCCGCAGTCAAAGTGACGGCGAAGAAAGACGCGGCCGTGCTGTTGGTCGCCAGCACCGGCAGCGCCAAGCGAGTGCTGTTTGGCGAATTCCCCCGGCAAAAGCGGTACGGCCAGGGCGTGGTGGCCTGGAAACTGCCCCGCGGCGCCCGCCTGGTCGGCGCGGCCGTGGGCAAACCCAGCGCCAAGGTGGGGCTGCACTTTCGCCGGGCTGCGGCCAAAGCCGTGCGCCTCGACGCCGCGCCGCTGCGCAAACGCAGCAGCGCGCGGGGCGTTAAACTGGTACAACCCAAAACCGGCGATGAGGTCGTCGCCGTGACCTGACCCTGCCATCCCCGTGGCCTTCCGCAGCCTCAGCAGGCCACCCCGCACCAGAGGAGCCTTATGCCCCGGGTTTACCTGCTTTCCCCCCAGCGCTACCCGCCCGAAGTGATCGCCGTGGCCTTTGCCAAGGCCTCTCGCTCGCCGCAGCCCTTAGACGAGACCGCGGCCTCGTTAGACCAGTCCAAGAGCAGCCGCTTTCACGAAAAGTGGGTCATTGGTTACGGCCACGCGTCGGTGGCCGAGCACGCGGTGTTGCACATTGCGGTGGAAGGGGTCTCCCGGCTGGCCATCGAAACCCTGGAATCGAACCGCCTGGCTTCCTACACCGAAAAGTCCACCCGCTATCAGCCCTTTGGGCCTGAAGACTTCGTCACCCCACCCGAACTGGCCGAGCGCCCCACGCTGCAGGCGCGCTATCAGCAGAGCGTGCGCAGCCTGTTTGCCGCCTACCACCGTTGCATGGACGCCGCGCGGTCTGAAATCGCCCGCCGCCACCCCCCGCAGCCGGGCGAAAGCCCCGCCCGCTGGGATGCCCGGCACCGCTCCCAATACGCCGACGTCTGCCGCTTCTTGCTCCCTGCGGCCGCGCAAGCCCACTTGGGAATTACCATCAACGCCCGCGCGTTGGCGCACGCGCTGCGCAAAATGCTTTCGCACCCCCTGGCCGAAGTGCGCTCGGTGGGCGAGGCCATCCGCCGGGCGGCTGCAGCGGAAACGCCCACCCTGCTCCGCTACGTGGAAGCCGTGCCCGCCTGGCAGCAGGCCGACGCCGCGCTGCGGCTCGAAGCGGCCGCCTGCCCCGCAGCCGAGGACGATTGGTGCCGTCTGCTCGATTGGCGTCGTGATGGCGAGGCGCACGTTTTGGCCGCGCTGCTCTACCGCTTTTCTGCCCAGCCTTTTTCCGCCTGCCTGGCTCAGGTGGAAAAGATGCCCCCTTCGGCCCGCGGCAGGCTGGCCGAACAGGTGTTGGGCGTGTTGGGCGAGCACGATATGCCCCCGCGGGAACTGGAGTATGCCTGGTACGAATTCGACGTGCTGATGGACCAAGGGGCTTATTACGAATTCAAGCGCCATCGGATGATGACCCAGACCCTCCAACCGCTGAGCACCCGCTGGGGCTACGCTTTGCCGCGCCTGATCGTGGAAATCGGCCTGGAAGCCGATTACCGCGCGGCCATGGCCGAGGCCGCGGCCACTTATGAAGCCCTGGCTGCATGGAACCCGGACGTCGCGGCTTACGTGGTGCCCAACGCGTTCCACCGCCGTGTGCTGGCGGCCTTCAACCTGCGCGAAGCCTACCACTTTTTGCGGCTGCGCACCGCGGCCAACGCGCACTTTTCCATCCGCCGGGTAGCCTGGCGCATGGCCGAACACATTACCGCGGTCACGCCCTTGCTGACCGCGTTTTTGCGCCTGCCCGCCGGCGAAACCTGGCAAGACGTCACCCGCCGCTATTTTGCCGCCTGGCGGGTGGAATAAAGCCGCGCGTCTCGCAGCCCATTTCCCCAAGGCCGAACGGTTACAGCCCTTTCCCCTTGGCGCCGCGGTGCTGGGCCAGCCGGGCATTAAAGCACCGAGAGCCGGGTAAACCGCCCCGGCTCTCTCAAGGAGGAGAAGAAGTGTTTGTCGCCCTTCACCCTTCATCATACCCCTTTTCTCGTTTTCTTACTTGACGCTTACCCTACGATTACCCTACGATTGCAAACGCCACGGGGGTATCCGTTCGGCCTCAGCAGAGAGAAGCCGTAACTGTTCATCCGGGGGCTGTTTTCCAAAGACTGAACAGTGACATGCAGATGACGCAGACAAAAACGCCGGGTGGGATGTCCTTCTGTCCCGTCAGGGTATTTTTTACGTCCAAAAATCCGCGGGAATCCGTCGCCATTCCCGGCATCCGCGGCCGATTTCCTCGAGACTGCCACGAATTTCGAAAACTCGTTTTGGGCGTTGTGTATAAAATCTAAGCAAACATTAATTTTGGCAAAAATTTGGCAAAAACGATGGTTTATACTGACCATGGTTGCAACAGCATGTGCTGCTCAAAGCAGGAAGCAGGGGACGAATAAGGCAAAGCCGGTGGAGCCTGGGGGAGGGTACCCACCGGTTTTGCCTTTTAACGCCAGATGGCGAGGGGTTGGGAAGAGTTGCCTGGTTGCTTGGGTGTTTGGGTGCGGGCGAGGCACGCCTCGCCCCTACTTCGCGCCTCTCGGCGTTAGCACAAAATTCGCGTGCAGATGCCTATGCTTTGCCGCCTTCCCCAGGGCGCTGTGCTATAATGGCCGCGCCGTGGCAGTGTCTCTGTTCGGCCTCAGCGCGGCTGAACGGCGGTTCCAAAATCCTGCCCCGTGGAGGTCATGGTGTCGCTCTCGCGACGGGATGTGCTCAAATTGGCCGGTGCAGGGCTGGGCGTGTGGGCTTTGGCCCCCTGGCTGCCCTCGCACCGTCTGCCCGCAGAACCCGCCCCCTTCCCCCAGGCGGAGCATTTGGGGCGGGTGTGCATCGGCGGCAAGGTGGAAATCAAAGCCCGCCCCGACGCGGACAGCCCCACCGTGGGCATCTTGTACGAGGACGCGGTGGTGGCCTGGGAGCGCGAGGTGGTGGGCGTGAACCTACACCGGGTAAACCAGCGCTTTGTACAGACCCCCCAGGGCTTTATCTGGGAACCGGTGCTTCAGCCTGTCCGCAACCAGCCCAACCAGGCGTTGACTTCCTTCCCCTACGCGGCGGAGGGCATGTGGGTGGAGGTCACCGTGCCCTATGTGGATATTTTTCTGGCCAACCCGCCGGCCCGCTCGCCCTGGTTGGAGCACGCGGCCCGACCGCGTTTGTATTACAGCCAGGTGCTTTGGGTCGACCAGATCAAGAAAGACCAACAGGGGGTGGTGTGGTATCGGGTCAACGAGCGGTACGGGTCTTACGGCGATATTTTTTGGGCGCGCGCGGAGGCTTTTCGGCCTATCACCCCCGACGAAATCGCGCCGCTGCACCCCCAGGCCGAGAACAAACGGGTGGTGATCAACGTGGATTATCAGACCATGGCCTGTTACGAGGGCAAGGAAGAGGTGTTTTTTACCCGCGTGTCCACGGGGGCAAAGTTCAACGCGGCGGGCGAGGCGGTGGACAAATGGGCTACCCCCGTGGGCGCCAACCCCATCTGGCGGAAGTTGATTTCGGTACACATGAGCGGCGGCACCACAGGCGGCGGCTACGACTTGCCCGGCATCGGCTGGGCCATGCTATTCGTGGGCACGGGCATTTCCATCCATTCGACGTTTTGGCACAACGATTACGGCGTGCCCCGCTCTCACGGCTGTGTGAACGCCCGCCCCGAAGATGCCAAGTGGGTGTTCCGCTGGACGTTGCCGGTGGTGCCCTACGACCCCGGCGACGTCACCATCCCCATGCCTGGGGGCACGCTGATCGAAGTGGTGGAAGGGTGATGCCTGGCCGCCGTGTCACTGTTCGGCCCCAAGGAAACGACCACGGGTAACTGTTCGGCCCTGGGAAAATAGGCCACGGATGAACGCGGATAATTGTGGTTTTCTGGCTGCGTCATCTGCGGTTCCCCCTGCGGGCTGAGCCGTGACGCCGAAATTTCGCTTTTTTGCCCGCGCGCAGCCAAGCCGGGCGCGGTCTTCATTCCCGCTGCCCTTCTTCCTCGGGACTGAGTTCCCCTTCGCCCGCGTAAAGCCGCCGGGCCAGCAGGCGGTCGTAAGAGGTCCACACTTCGCCGGGCTGGCGTTGTTCCAGCAGCAGCAAAAAACGGTTGACCTGCGCGCTGAGGTCGTCAATTTTGGCCAACGCAATGGCTTCTAACGTCTGAGGACGGCGGGGCGAGCCCCATTCGTAGCGATTGTGGTGGGCCAAAATCATATGGCGCAGGCGGAGGGCCAATTCGGGGGGAAAGTCGGGCATCTGGGCGATGGCCTGGCCGAGCATTTCGTCGCCCAACACCACGTGACCAATCAGCCGGCCCTCGTCGGTGTAATCCAGGTTGAGCCCCCAATGGAGTTCACGCACTTTGCCCACGTCGTGCAGCAAGATACCGGCCAGCAGCAGATCGGCGTCGATTTGCGGGTACAGGTCGAGCACCGTTTCGGCCAAAGCGAGCATCTCGGTCAGGTGTTCCAGCAGGCCGGCCAGGTAGGCGTGGTGGATTTTCTTGCCCGCGGGCGCCCAGCGGAGGGCTTCGACGAAGTCGGGGTCGGCATAGAATTGGGCGACCAGCCCGCGCAGGTGGGGGTTTTGGATGCGCTCGGCGGCCTCGGCTACCTGGGCGAGCATTTCGTCGGGGTCGCGCGGGGACGCGGGGAGCATGTCGCGCCAGTCGTATTCCCCCTCTTTGGCCGGGCGGATGCGGAGGACGCGGATTTGAGGGCGATCCAGGTAGGATTCCATTTCGCCCTGGACTTTGACCACCTGCCCCACTTCGATTTGAGCGGCGGTTTCTTCCGCGTTTTCCCAAACTCGCGCCACCCGTTGGCCGCTCCGGTCGCTCAAAATCAGGGTGAGGAAGTGCCCGCGGCTGGGATCGCGGAAGGGCTCCAGGTCTTTGCGGTGGACGAGGTAGAAGCCGATAAAGCCTTCGCCCACTGCGATTTCACGCAAAAAAGGCCCTTTTTGGGGGTGTCGGGTGGTGTCGGTCATGGGGTTCTCCGCTCAGGTGAGGTGCCGCCCGCCGTCCAGATGGATGATTTCGCCGGTGATGTAGGCCGGGCCGGTGAGCAGAAAGCGCAGCGTCGCGCCGACTTCTTCGGGCTGTGCCCAGCGGCTGATGGGCGTGGCGTGCAGCACTTTGGGGGCGGGCTGCCCGTCGGAAGGCGGCAGCACCGCGCCTAAGGCGATGCCGTTCACCGTGATGCGGGGGGCGAAGGCTACCGCAAGAGATTGCGTCAGCGCCACCAGCCCTGCCTTGCTGATGGTGTAGGGCAGGTGGTCGGCGCCGGGGCGCAGGGCGCGCCAATCCAGAATGTTGACGATGCGCCCCTCGGCCTCGGGCTCGGCCAGCAGGCGCCGCGCGAAGGCCTGCGAGAGCAGGAACGGTGCGGTCAGGTTGATGCGCAGGTGGCGCTCCCACGCGGGGAGGTCGGTGCTCTGCCAATCAAGGTTTTCAAAAATGGCCGCGCTGTTGACCAAAGCGTTCAGGCTGCCCAAAGCCTGCCACGCCCGCTCCACCAGCGCGGCGGCTTCTGCGGGGTTGTTCAGGTCGGCCTGCAGCAGCGCCACGGTGGCGCCGCGGGCGCGCAAAGCCGCCGCGGTTTGTTCCGCGGCCTCGCGTGAACGGCCGTAGTGCAGGGCTACGTTGCCGCCCGCTTCGGCTACGGCCTCGGCCAGTATCTTGCCTACCCGCCGCGCCGCGCCGGTGATCAGTACATTGAGCGTCGCCATGATTTTGTCAGCAAGGGAGAGGAACCGCAGATTTCACAGATTGGCATAGAGGGCGATTTAGGATTAGCGATTTAGGATTAGCGATTTAGGGCCGGCGGCATCACCTGCCACTGGGGCACTGGGCATCATTGCACTGAGCATCTGGGCATCCCTGCACCGGGCATCCCTGCACCGGCCATCCCCTAAATCCACGTCGGCTCTTCGTAAGTGCCAAACACCTCTTTCAGCACGCCCACGATTTCGCCCAAGGTGGCGTAAGCCCGCACGGCATCCAGAATGTAGGGCATCAGGTTTTCGGTGCCCTGGGCGGCAATGCGCAGGCGGTCAAGCGTTTGCCCGACGCGGCCTTGGTCGCGCGTCGCCCGCACTTTGTTCAGCCGCTCCACTTGCCGCTTGTAGCCTTCGGGGTCCATCTTCAAAATCGGGATTTCGTAGGGCTTGTTGTCGTTGTAAATGTTCACGCCCACGATGTGGCGGCGGCCTTCGTCAATTTCCTGCTGGTAGCGGTAGGCCGCTTCGGAAATTTCTTTCTGGAAGAAGCCCTTTTCAATCGCGGGCAGCACGCCGCCCAGTTCCTCAATGCGGCGGAAATAGTCGTAGGCTTGTTTTTCAAGGCGGTTGGTCATGGCTTCAACGAAGAACGAGCCGCCCAACGGGTCAACCGTGTTGACCACGCCGCTTTCTTCGGCGATGATCTGCTGGGTGCGCAGCGCGATGGTGACGGCCTTTTCGGAAGGCAGCGCCAGTGCCTCGTCAAGGCTGTTGGTGTGCAACGACTGCGTGCCGCCCAACACCGCGGCCAGCGCCTGGATGGTGACCCGCACGATGTTGATTTCCGGCTGTTGGGCGGTGAGGGTGCAGCCCGCGGTTTGGGTGTGGAAGCGCAGCAGCCACGAACGCGGGTTCTGCGCGCCGAAGGTCTCTTTCATTTCGCGCGCCCAGATGCGGCGGGCGGCGCGGAATTTGCCGATTTCTTCGAAAAAGTCGTTGTGCGAGTTGAAGAAGAAGGACAGCCGCGGGGCAAATTCGTCGATCTGCAGGCCGCGCGCCAATGCCCAGCGGACGTATTCCAACCCATCCGAGAGGGTGAAGGCGAGTTCCTGCGCCGCGGTGGAGCCGGCTTCGCGGATGTGGTAGCCGCTGATGCTGATGGTGTTCCACTTGGGTAGGTATTTCGAGCCGTATTCGATGGTGTCGGTGACCAACCGCATGGAAGGCTCGGGCGGGAAGATGTATTCCTTCTGTGCGATGTACTCTTTGAGGATGTCGTTCTGGATGGTGCCGCGCAGTTCTTCTTGCCGGAAGCCCTGCTTTTCGGCCGCGGCGATGTACATTGCCCAGATGATGGCCGCGGGCGCATTGATGGTCATGCTGGTAGACACCTTCCCCATGGGGATGCCCTCAAACAGCCGCTCCATGTCGGCCAACGAAGAGATGGCAACGCCGCACTTGCCAAATTCGCCCAAGGCTTCGGGTGCGTCGGTGTCGTAGCCCATCAGGGTGGGCAGGTCGAAAGCCACCGAGAGGCCGGTTTGCCCCTGTTCCAGCAGGTATTTGAAGCGCTGGTTGGTCTCTTCGGCAGTGCCGAAACCGGCAAACATGCGCATCGTCCACACCCGCCCGCGGTACATAGTGGCGTGGATACCGCGGGTGTAAGGGTATTCGCCGGGCATCCCCAGGTCACGGGCGTAGTCCATCTCCGCGACGTCTTCGGGGGTGTAAAGGCGCTCTACGGGTTCAGACGAGGCGGTGACGAAGTCGGCGTCCCGCTCGGGGAAGCGCTCGATGGTTTTTTTGAGGGTGGTTTCTTCCCAGCGTTTTTTGCTTTGGCGGATTTCATCCAGGGCTTTGGGGTCGTACATAGCCATTG
>JALUDX010000005.1 GCA_027053355.1 Anaerolineales bacterium
CCCTTTGCACCGACCCCCACCCCCACCCGCACCGCAATTTCATGGGCTGAAGAAGGCCAGGCGCAGTTCCTGGCCGGCGACCTCGACGCCGCGATTAAGGCTTACCAAATGGCCACCCGGTTAGAGCCCAAAAACGGTCGTCTTTGGGCTGAATTGGCCCGCATTCAGGTGTATTCTTCTGCCTTGCTCCCCACCGATGAGCAAAAGTATCACCGCCGTCAGGAAGCCCTGAAAGCCGCAGACCACGCGGTAGAAGTCGCCCCTGACGATGCCCGCACCCACGCAATTCGCGCCTTTGCGTTGGATTGGCTCGCCACCTCGAACCTGACCGGTGCCGAAGCCCACGACCGCTGGCTGGCCGAAGCCGAAAACGAAGCCAGCCGCGCCCTCACCCTCTCGAAAAACGACCCCTTGGCCCTGGCATTTTTCGCCGAAGTGTTGCTCGACCAGCAACGCTGGCTGCAGGCCAACCGCGACGCGGAACTGGCGGTGGGTTACGGCCCTAATTTGTTGGACACCCACCGGGTGTATGCCGCGGTGCTGGAAACCTTGGGGCAGTACAACAAGGCCATCGAAGAATACAAAAAGGCCATCCAATTAGCCCCCAACCTGACCATTTTTTATTTGCGCGTGGGGTTGATTTACCGCCACTTGGCCGGTTCCGCGCAGGCATCTTCCCTCTATCGGGACACCCTTTACGAGCAGGCGCTCACTTACTTCGACAAAGCCGCCAAAATCAATCAACGCCTGGGCATCGACGACCCCACGCCCTACATCGCGATTGCGAAAACGTACGCGCAAAAGGGCGATTTTTTTGCCGCGGAGCACAACGCAGAGCGGGCGCTGCTGATGAACCCTTCCAACCCCAACACCTACGCAGAACTGGGCATCATTTACATCAAAGCCCGCAACTACGAAGGCGCGGTGCCCGTGCTCAAATGTGCTGTGGAAGGGTGCACCGCGCAGGAAAGCGAAGCCCTGCTGAAAGACGTCGCGCGCCGCTTCATCGGCTTCGACCAGGTACAGGGTGTGCCCGTAGCGGCCCTGCCTTTGACCGACCGCACCGTGGGGTTTTACTACGCCAGTTATGGCTCGGTGTTGGCTGCGTTGGATCGTTGTTCTGAGGCTTTGCCCGTGTTGGATAAGGTGGAACGAGCCTTCCCTGCCGACCCGGTGTTGAGCGGCATCATCCGGGAAAACCGCGCCATCTGCCGCACTCTCAACGCCACCCCTACACCGGTCTCGCCTACGCCTACTGCAGCCCCTTCGCCCACCCCCTAACGGCCGGTGCTTCGCTCCGCCTGCCATGGGGGGAGCAAAGGCCGCCAGCCGGGCAGGGCATCCAAACCAAACGCCCGCGGCGTTTACCGCGGGCGTTTGTATCGACAAAGGGGGAAGCCCCAAAAACCCTGAGGGGGAAGTTGGTCGGGGCGGGCGGATTTGAACCGCCGACCTCACGGACCCGAACCGTGCGCTCTGCCGGGCTGAGCCACGCCCCGAAGCAGGCACATTATAACACCAACTTGAACCCTTTTACAAGTTTTGGTGTATACTACGCGCGGGCGCTCGTCCAACCGCTCTCGCCTTTCTGGCCGCGGCAACGCCAAGCCCCGAGCGTTTTGTAAAGGGAAAATCCTTGACATTTTCGCCGTTTTCCATACAATTGCGCTGGCATGAATACCCACCTCCTGCTTCTCCTTTTTTCCACCCCTCCTCACCTGACGGGTCAAAAGCGCCCGTGGTCTCCCTTTCTTTTTTGAGCCGTTGTCTTTTTGACAACGGCTCTTTTTTTGGCAAAGGGTAACCATTCAGCCTGGAGAAATCGGCCGCGGATGACACGGATGGCAACGGATTCCCGCGGATTTTCGAGACGCCCAGCCGCTAAGCAACGGAAGTGAGCGTGGTGCTTCTCAGCGCCTTTCGTTCGATCTGTGCTCATCGGTGAAGTCTGTGGATGTTTTTCTGCGGAATCTGCGTAATCTGTGGTTTCCCCTCGCCAAGGCTGAACAGTTACGGCAAAGGAGCGTTCGATGTTTCGTCTCCCCGGCCTGATCGACGCGCATGTGCACACCCGCGACCCCGGCGCGCCCCACAAGGAAGACTGGGGCAGCGTCACCGCGGCAGCCTTGGCGGGCGGTTTCACCGCCATCCTCGCGATGCCCAACACCCAGCCGCCCATCACCAGCGCAGCCACGCTGGAAACCGCCCTCGCCGCGGCGCGCGCTAAAGCCCGCTGCGATTACGCGCAATACCTGGGCGCCACCGAAGCCAACGCCGAGGCGCTGCCCGCGCTGGCTGCCCGCGCTGCGGGGCTGAAAATGTACCTCAACAGCACCTACGGCCCCCTGCGCCTCGACGATACCGCCACGTGGCACGCCCACTTCGCCCGCTGGCCACGCCACGCCCCCCTGGTCGTGCACGCCGAGCGCCACACCTTAGCCGCGGCTATCCTCTTCGCCGCCCTCTACGACCGCCCTGTGCACATCGCGCACGTTTCCCGCCGCGAAGAAATTCTGCTCATCCGCGCGGCCAAGGAACGCGGCCTACCCGTGACCTGCGAGGTGACGCCGCACCATCTGTTCCTCACTGCCGACGACATCCCCCGCATCGGCGCGGGGCGCGGGGAGGTGCGCCCCGTGCTGGCCACGCCCGCCGACCGGCAGGCGCTGTGGGAAAACATGGCGGTCATCGACTGCTTCGCCACCGACCACGCGCCTCACACCTTAGCCGAAAAGGACAGCGATACGCCGCCGCCCGGCTTCCCGGGCCTGGAAACCGCGCTGCCCTTGCTGCTCACCGCGGTGCACCAGGGCCGCCTGAGCATGGACGACCTTATTGCACGGATGCACACCAACCCGCGCCGCATCTTCGGCCTGCCGCCCCAGCCCGAAACCCTGGTAGAGGTTGACCCCGACGCGGTATGGGAAATTCCCCTGCACGGCTGGCACACCCACGCCGACTGGTCGCCCTTTGCGGGCCTGAAAGTGCGCGGGCGCGTGCGGCGGGTGGTGCTGCGCGGCCGCGAGGTCTTCCGCGATGGTGAAGTGCTTGCCCCGCCGGGCTATGGCCGCGACTTGCGAGCAGAGTGAAAGCGAATGGCGAGTGGCGAGTGGCGAATTGCGAGTGGCGATTTAGGAAGATAGGCAAGTTAGGCAGGATAGGAGGTTCAGCCAAAGCCCCCAAATTCCCCAATCCCTCAATCCCTCAGTACCCTAATTCCCCCCACCCCCGGAAGGAGGCCCCCCATGTCTGCATTTGTTCCCCCGAAACGGCACACCAGCCGTCACCTGCCCTTTGGCGACCGCCGCGACGCGCCCTTCTACGGGCAGCACATCGTTTCGGTCAAACAGTTCGACCGCGACGACCTGACCTACATCTTCGAAGTCGCCCACGAAATGCGCGAAATGGTGATGCGCGTCGGCTCTTTCGACCTGCTGAAGGGCAAAATCCTTGCCAACCTGTTCTACGAACCTTCCACCCGCACCTCGTCTTCGTTCACCGCGGCCATGGAACGCCTCGGCGGCAGCGTGATTCCCATCAACGAAGTGCGCTACTCGTCGGTTTCCAAGGGCGAATCGCTGCCCGACACTGTGCGCACCTTAGAATCCTACGTGGACGTGGTGGTGCTGCGCCACCCGCAGAAGGGCGCGGCAGCCTTGGCCGCGCAATATGCCCGCAAGCCGGTGATCAACGCTGGCGACGGCGCGGGCGAGCACCCCACCCAGGCGCTCCTCGACCTCTTCACCATCCGCGAGGAACTCGGCCAGGTGGACGGCCTGACCATCACCATGTTAGGCGACCTGAAATACGGCCGCACGGTGCATTCCCTGGCCCGGCTGCTTTCCCTCTACGACGTGCGCCTGAACTATGTCGCGCCGGAAATTTTGCGGATGCCGCGGGAAATCATCGCCGAACTGGAAGCCAAAGGCATTCCGCAGGCCGAGCACACCACCTCAGAGGCGGTGCTGGCCGAAACCGACGTGTTGTATGTGACCCGCGTGCAGAAAGAGCGTTTCGAAGACCCCGCGCAGTACGAAGCAGTCAAAGGTTCGTATGTCATCACGCCCGAGACCATGGCGCAGGCGAAGAAGCGCATGATTCTGATGCACCCCTTCCCGCGAGTGGGCGAAATCAGCATGGACGTGGACGCCGACCCCCGCGCGGCCTACTTCCGCCAGATGGAATACGGGTTGTACGTGCGCATGGCCTTGCTCGCCCTGGTGCTGGGGAAGGCGTAAACTGGATTTGGCCGTGGATGGACGCGGATGAAACGGATGTGCGCGGATAAAATAATAACAAAGCAAAGCACCTCTCACCCCACGGGGCTTGGGCGAGGCTTTGGCCTGAACCGATGAGCAGCAGATACACGCGGATGAAACAGATGAACGCGGATAAGAAACATGGCAAAGAACAAACTACTGCACGCAGCATTGACCGACCAAATCTTGCAAGCCTTCTACACGGTTTACAACACACTGGGCTATGGTTTTCTGGAAAAAGTTTACGAGAATGCACTAACGCTGGAACTGAAACAACGAGGACTGCAGGTAGAACAACAGGCTCCTGTCCTCGTGTATTACGCCGGGCAACCTATTGGCAAGTACTTCGCGGATTTGCTGGTGGAAAACAAAGTCATCGTGGAACTAAAAACAGCAGAAGCCATTGGCGCCGCCCATGAGGCCCAATTGCTCAATTACCTACGGGCCACAGGCATCGAAGTAGGACTGATCTTGAATTTCGGCCCCAAGCCTCAATTCCGGCGCAAAGTTTTTACCCATCGTCTTCAAGATACACAAAAGCGCGCAAAAAAACCTTCAAGGTAATCCGCGCTAATCCGTCCTTATCCGCGTCCATCCGCGGCCTCTTAGCACCCGTTTGAAACCAACCGTGACTTTTCAACGCAATGTTCTTGGCTGTCACGCTCCATTGAACATGCACAACCCAAGGTAACTGTTCAGTCTTTGGAAAACAGCCCACGGATGAACGCGGATGATGGCGGATCGATGCGGATTTTTGGGCGCCGAGGTCGCCAAGATGAAGCCAACAGCCGCATCCCGTTTCCCGCCTCCCTATTTTCTGTGCCTTCTCTGTGTCTTCTGTGGTTTTCTGCCTGCGTCATCCGTAGCGTCCTTTGAGGATGAACAGTTACAACCCAAGGATAAAAAACATTCGCGCTAATCCGCTGCTATCCGCGTCCATCCGCGGCCTATCCAGCGCGCACCTGGAGCCAACCATGACTTTTTTCACCCAACTGGAAACCCGCGCCCGCGAGCACAACACCCTGCTCTGCGTGGGCCTCGACCCGCACCCCGAAGACCTGCCCCAGCCCTCGGCGGAAGCCGCCCGCGCCTTTTGCCTGCGCCTCATCGAAGCCACCGCGCCTTACGCCCTGGCCTTCAAACCCAACGCCGCCTTCTTCGAAATTTACGGCGCAGCGGGCTGGCAGGCGCTGCGCGAGGTCATCGCCGCGGCCCAGGCCACCGGCGCGGCGGTAATCCTGGATGCCAAGCGCGGGGACATCGCCTCCACCGCCCGCGCCTACGCCCGCGCCGCCTTCCACGGGCTGCACGCCGACGCCCTCACCGTGAACCCTTACTTAGGCCACGACGCGGTGGCGCCTTTTCTGGAAGACCCCGCCCGCGGCGTCTTCCTGCTTTGCAAGACCTCCAACCCCGGCAGCGCCGACCTGCAAGACGTGGCCGTAGCCGAGGAAGGCGGCCAGCCCCTTTACCTGCGGGTAGCCCGGCTGGCGCAGGCGTGGAACACCCGCGGCAACCTGGGGCTGGTGGTGGGGGCCACCCACCCTGAAGCCTTGCGCCAGGTGCGGCAAGGCGCGCCCGACCTGTGGTTCCTCGCGCCGGGCGTAGGCGCGCAGGGCGGCAATTTGGAAGCCGCCCTGCAGGCAGGCCTGCGTGCCGACGGCCTGGGAATGCTCATCGCAGTCTCGCGGGGCATCAGCCGCGCCGCCGAGCCGGCCCAGGCCGCGCGGGCGCTGCATGGCCGAATTGCCTCCCTGAGGACATCGGTTGCTCCAGCCATCCGTCTTTCCGCCCTGGCCGGGCAGAAAGAGTCGCACAAGCCGACAACTGGGGAGACGCTGGTGCATCGCTTGGGGCATGAGCCCCTCACCCCGCCCCCCTCAAATCCCCCCTCCCCTCTCCCCCACGGAGAGAGGCAGGAGGGAGAGGAGAGGGGGGCGTCCCTACAAAGGGTGGAAGGAAACCAAGCCAAGGGCGTTGAGGAAGCCATCTCCTCCCGTCTTTCTGCCCAGGCCGCGCAGAAAGAGCAACGCAGGCAAGAAAGGCGAAAAGCCACGCCCCTTGCGCGGCAATTACGACGCCGTATGACCGTCGCTGAACAACACCTCTGGCAATTCCTGCGCGCTCATCGGATGGGCGTCCGCTGGCGACGGCAGCATCCCGTAGGCCCTTACATCCTCGACTTTTACTGCCCTGAGGCTCGCCTGGCTGTAGAAGTAGATGGCGGTCAACATGCTGAGGCAGCACAACGGTACTATGACACCGAACGTACGCGCTTTCTGGAAGAGCAAAATATCCAGGTGCTTCGCTTTTGGAACGATGAAGTGCTCTCTGGAACGGAGCAAGTGCTGACGGTAATTTGGGAAGTACTGGTGCAACGTTTGGGACGTGAACCCCTCGCCCCTCCCCCCTCAACTCCCCCCTCCCCTCTCCCCACTGGGGAGAGGGGAGGGGGGAGTTGAGGGG
>JALUDX010000006.1 GCA_027053355.1 Anaerolineales bacterium
GCCGGTATCACCCACCCCCACACCGCCGTTAGCCCCCCTGCCGCAAAACACCTCCTTTGTCTGGGGAAAGGCGTTCCCCGCCCCACAAGGCAACCCGGACGACCTGCAAGCCTTGCAGGATGCCCTGCGCATCAGCATGAAATACGACGCAACCGACGTGTGGGTCGCTTCCTGGCCGGCGCGTTTCCCCACCGAGTTGCCCCTGCCCCGGCAGGGATGGCTGGTCTTCGCCGCTTACAGCCCTTACGGCGCAGACCAGGGTTCGTGGCGGTTGGGTTTCGAAATCCCGGCGGCAGCCCAGGCGTGGCAAGAAGCCTTTGCCAGCGCGCTGGAAAAGGCCGGCTGGCGCCGCGCGCCGCAACACGGCCCCGTCGAGTGGGAGCCCTCCGGCGGCACGTGGTGCAACGCCGCCCTGACCTGGACCCTCGATATCAGCGCCGTGGCTGTGGATGACGCGCACGCGGTGGGCATCGTCGCCTACCAAAGCACAGCGCCGGAGGCGTCGGAATGTGCCGCCTCGCCGTTGCCGACCGCCCCGCTTCCTCCAAAGGGCTTCCCTGTGCTCAAGGGGCCTCACGGCGAAGCGCTTTTCGACCAGGGCGGCGGGGCCAGCCCTGGCGAATGGGAAAACGCCGCCATCGCGCACAGCCCCCAGGGCATTGCGCCGCTGATGCAGGGCTTCGTTCAGCAGTTGACCGATCAGGGATGGCACGTCCAGAGCACCGCCGCGGGCGGCATTGGCGACGCGGAAGCCGGGTTCGTGCGCGCCAGCAAGGAAGACCCTCAATGGCCGTGGCTGGCCGTGTTGGTGCTCGGCCGCGCGCCTGAGTTTCACGTCTGGCTCTGGGGCGGCAAAATCCCCAAAGCGCCGGTGGTCTTCGAGGAAGGGCACCTGCCCGTGCTCCATGGCCGGCTGGACGACGTAGCCACCCTGCGCCGCGCCCTGGCTCTGGCGCAGCAACCCATCTATCCTAATGTGCCAGCGCAAAATTGGGTGGCCGCACCGCCTTCTCCTTGGCCGCTAAACACCCTGCCCCGCCCTCAACAGGCGCAGTGGAAACTCGCCATCCACGCGCGCTACCCCCACGGTGACGACCACTGGATGCTGACCTTCGCGCTGCCCGAAAGCCCCACCCAGGCCAGGGCCGACCTGCGCGCTCTGCTACGCCCCCGCGGTTGGGTACTGCTTGAAACGCCCCAGGGCGGCGACGCTTCTTTGGGCTTTCTGCCCCCTCCCCCACCGCCTGAGCAGCGGGCTGATATGTTTTGCTACGGCAACGATACTTATCTTACGGCAAATTATGTAACATACAAGACGCAAAATGACACCCTGGTTACCTGGGAATTCAGTGCGCAGGCCGACATCTGCCGCTACAACCACGGCACGGCACCCGATGTGGTGCCGCCCTTCAGCGGGCCGCACGTCCTTCTGCAGATTCCTCAAGGCGATTCCCTCTCTTCCGGCGGGATCATCCCCTCGCAATTAGGCTTTGCCAACGGCTACAGCGTGACCAGCGCCTGGTGGGCCAGCAAACCGCTGGCAGACGAAATCGCCGATTTTGCCGCCCAAATGCAAAAGCAGGGTTGGCAGATCGCGGGGCGGGACACGTTGGGCGAGGACGCGGTGTGGCTGCACGCGACGCGCAAAATGGGCTTGTTTCACTGGCGCGCTGACGTGCTGGTGGGCCTCATCGGCGACCGCTACGTGTACGGTGTGCTGTGGGCGCAGCGCGGCAAATGAAAAAGCATACATGTGGCCAACCTGTCAGGTTTGATTGTAGTTGGAAAGTCCTATGCAATAACTAAAATCTCGTTTGAAGATGCGCTAAGGTAACTATTCAGCCTCTCGTGTTCTGTACAATCTTCGGTTTACCTCAGGTCAACCCCACAGCATCCGCGCGCCCAAGAGCACCAGGGCTATCAGCACCATTTTCCGAAATGCGGATGGCGAAAGCCAGCGATCCATGGTTGCGCCCAGCACCAGCCCCGCGGCCAGGGCAGGCAGCGACCACGCGGCTAAGCGCCACGTCGACGGGTGGATCGTTCCCGCGGCCAGGTGGGTCAAGAACACCAAACTGCTGTTGAGCAGGAAATAAGCCTGCAGGTTGGCTTTGAAACGAGCGGGAGGCCACTGCCGGGCATGGCCGTAAAGGATGACCGGCGGGCCCGACGCGTTGTACGCGCCGCCCAACACCCCCGAAAGCCAGCCCGCGCCCCAGGCCCAGCCCTTGCCTTCGAGTTTGGGAAGCCGCCATCCGGCCAGCGCGTACAGGCCATACCCCGCCAACACCACGCCCAGCCCCATAGCGACCGGACGCTCAGGCAGATGCCGCAGTCCCCACACCCCCAACGGCACGCCGAAGAACGACGCCACGGCCAGGTGCAACACCGGCCGCAACGCCAAATGGGCCCGGTAGCGCCACAGGATGCCCACTTCCACGAACAGGCTAATCAGCGCCACCAAGGGCGCGGCTTGTTTGACCCCAATCACCATGCTCAGCAAGGGCATCGAGACCAACGCCACACCGAAGCCGGTCAGGCTTTGCGTAAACGCAGCCAGCCCCAAGATGAGAGCCACCCAAACCCAGACGGACATGACAGCGCACCTTTTCCAAAAGGCGGTTACAGCGAGCGGATTTATTGTAGCACAGCATCTCGCGGGCGGCCTCAGCACGGCCCGCGGTGGACGCGCGCAAACCAGGCAGAAAACCACAGAAGACACAGCGAAAGCGTAATTACCTACCCAGAAGCGCTGCAGTGGCTTTTCGCCCTCACCTTACCCCCGCTGCGCGCCCCCTCTCCTCTCCCAGTGGGAGAGGAGAGGGGGCTGAGCCGCTCCCCTGAGCGAAGACGAAGGGAGCGGCTCTGGGGGAGTGGTGAGGGCGAGCAAGGTGTAATGCTGTTTCATGGCATGGCAGAGTTATTGGAATATTGCTTGTCAACCTCGTTTTCGGCGCAGGGTAGGTAGTTACGAGAAAGCGCAGAAAACACAGAAAGTTCAGGGCGGGTAGGGGCGAGGCGTGCCTCGCCCCCTTTGGCGTGCGGTGCCAAGGCACCGCTAAAGCCTGACCGGGCTGCCGCGTCAGGCGCAGAGCGGCAGCGTTTCCTTTTCCACCAACCTATCTTTGCATGCTCCCGCCCGCGGTTGTGCTATACTTGCGCTACGCAACGGCAAACTTTTTCAGGAGGAGTTTCATGGAACGGACGTTGGTTCTGGTCAAGCCCGACGGCGTGCAGCGCGGGCTCATCGGTGAGGTGATTTCCCGGTTGGAACGTCGCGGCCTGCGCCTGGTGGCGGCCAAGTTCATACAAGTGAGCCGCGAACTGGCCGAAGCGCACTACGCGGTGCACAAGGGGAAACCCTTTTACGAAGGTTTGATCGCTTACATCACCTCCGCGCCGGTAATGGCCATGGTGTGGGAAGGCCCCCAAGCCGTGGCCGCGGTGCGGCAAACCATGGGCGCGACGCGCCCCACCGAAGCCGCGCCGGGCACCATCCGCCACGATTTCGGCCTGGAAATTGGCCGCAACCTGACCCACGCCTCCGATTCGCCGGAAAACGGTGAAAAAGAGGTCGCTCTCTGGTTCCGGCCTGAGGAACTGGTTGCCTGGCAGCGGGATGTGGATCGCTGGATCTTCGAGTAGGTGATGAGCAAGCCTCACCTCCCCCGCATCGCGCGCACCACGCTGATGCTCACCGCGCTCTTCGCGGTGGATAAGGCGCTGGCTTTCGTCCGTCAGATGATCGTGGGGCGGCAGTTTCGGCTTTCCGCGGCCATGGACGCCTTCAACGCGGCCAACAACTTGCCCGACCTGCTCTTTGCCCTGATTTCCGGCGGCGCGCTGGCCATGGCCTTCATCCCCGTGCTGGCCGAATATCGCACCACGCGCGGCCGCGATGCGCTGTGGGAACTTTTTTCCCGAGTGGCCAACCTGGCCTTTTTGGTGACGGCCGGGTTGGCCGTTCTTTTTGCCATGCTGGCCTTACCGCTCATCCGCTGGGAATTTGGCATTGCCCCCCGCTTCACCCCCGAACAGCAACGCTTGGCCGCGGATTTGATGCGGTTGGATTTGATCGGCACGGTCATTTTTTCGTTGAGCGGCCTGGTGACCGCAGGGTTGCAGGCCAATCAGCATTTTTTCTTGCCCGCGTTGGCGCCGCTGACGTATAACTTGGGCCAGATCTTCGGCGCGGCGGTGTTGGCGCCCCAGCAGGTGCAGTGGGGGCCGGTGCGCTTTTCTGGCCTAGGTTTGGGCATTCATGGCCTGGTGTACGGGGTGCTTTTGGGCGCGGTGCTGCACTTTGGCGTGCAGGTGCCTGGGTTGGTGCGTTATGGCTTCCGCTGGCGGCCATTGTTGGGGTGGCGGCATCCGGGGGTGCAAAAGGTGCTCCGCCTGATGGGGCCGCGGGTGCTGACCATGCTCTTCATCCAGTTGGTCTTCTTGGCGCGTGACAACCTGGCCTCCCGGGTGGGCACAGGCGCAGTGAGCGCGCTGGCTTACGGCTGGTTCATCATGCAGGTGCCCGAAACGCTGCTGGGCACGGCGTTGGGCTTCGTGTTGTTGCCCACCCTTTCGGAACAAATTGCCCGCGGCGATTGGCGCGCCTTCGCGGCCACCCTCAACCGCGGCCTGCAGGGGCTGCTGGCCCTAACGTTGCCCATGGCCGCGGTGTTGGCCGTGGCGCTGCCGGGGCTGGTGCCGTTGCTGGGCCTGGGAGAAACCGGGACGCGGCTGGTAGTGTGGGCGACCCGGGCGTATCTGGTGGGGCTGGCCGGGCACAGCCTGTTGGAACTGGTGGCCCGCGGTTTCTACGCCCAGCAAGACGCCCGCACGCCGTTGTTGGCTTCGGCATTGAACACCGCGGCCTACGTGGGGCTGGGCATTTTGGCTATCCTTTCGGGGCGGAATTTGGGCGCGGAAGGTCTGGTAGTGGGCACTACGGGCATTGGCTTGGCCAACGCGGTGGCGTTTACCACCGAAGCCCTTTTGTTGCTCGCCCTACTCCACCGCCGCCATCGCGACACCCCCCGCTTGGGCCGCGCCGGGCAGGACGCTCTGCTGGCTTCGGTCGGCGGGGGCCTGACAGCCTGGGTGGCGATGGCCTTTTTGCCCGCGCCCGGCCTGGTACGGGGGGTTTTGGCCTTGCTGGCAGGCAGCGGCGTGGCGTTGTTGGTGGTGTGGCGGGAAGTGATTTTGTTGTTGAGTTGGTAGTTAGTGCAACGCTTGTGAAACTGGCTATACGAAATTACCAAGTCGCTCCCTTCGTTCTTTCTTTGTGGCTATACGAAACCCGGGCGCGCCCTTCTTCCCCTTGAAGATGACCCTCTCTTATCGTCACCACATCCTTTGCTTAGCGGAGCACCCCCTCCCCTCGCTGGCCGAGCAACGGGACACCCCTTTTTACGCTTACAGCCTCCCCAGCGTGCAGGCGCGGGCGCGGGCCTTCCCCCGCGCGCTGGTTGCCTTCGCGCTCAAAGCCAACCGCTACCCGCCCCTTTTGCGCGCTCTGGTCGCCGAAGGGCTGGGCGCGGATGTGGTCAGCCTGGGCGAATGGCGCCTGGCACAGGCCGCAGGCTTCCCCCCTGAGCGGGTGGTGGTCAACGGCAACGCAAAAAGCGACGCGCTGCTGCAGGAAGCCATCGCCGCGGGCGTGCAAAGCATCAACTTGGACGCGGCCGAAGAGGTGCCGCGGGTGGTGGCTGCGGCCCGCGCCGTGGGCAAAACCGCGGCCCTCGCCATCCGCATCAACCCCGGCTTGGACGTGCACACCCATCCCCACCTGCAGGTGGCCGCGCAAGGCAGCCACTTTGGCGTGCCGCCGGAGCAAGTGCTGGCCGTGGCGCAGGCAATTGCCGAAGCGCCCGAATTGAGGCTGGTGGGCATCCACCTGCACCCCGGTTCGCAACTGTTAGCGGCAGCGGATTGGGAAGCGGTCGTGGCCGCGGCGCGGGAATGGGTCACGCGGCTGCGCGGCGCGGGCTTCCCCGTGCAGCAGGTCAACTTCGGCGGCGGCTTGGGGATCACCTACACCGACGCGCCAGACCCGCAGCCTGAGGCCTTGGCCGAGCAAATCCACCGCGGGCTATCGGGGCTTGCCCCCTTGCGCTTGGCTTTTGAGCCGGGGCGCTGGCTGGTGGCGCGCGCCGGCGTGCTGGTGGTGCGGGTCGTCCAGGTCAAACACGCGTGGGGGCAATGGTTCGTGGCCGTCGATGGCGGGATGAACGCCCTTCTCCGCCCCGCGCTTTACCGCGCCCGGCACCGCATTTGGCCGGTGCGGCGGCGGGAACCCACCCGCCCGGCCACCGTGGTAGGCCCCAACTGCGAAAGCACCGACGTGCTGGCGCGCGACGTCCCCCTGCCTGCCGACCTCGCGGCCGGCGATTTGCTGGCCGTGCTGGATACCGGCGCGTACGGCGCCAGCATGGCCAACGCCTACAACGCCCGCCCTCTGCCGGGGGAAATGCTGGTCGGCGAAAGCCTGCCCCCCGCGGATTTTTAGGGCACCAAGGGGGAACCACAGAGTAACAGTGTTACTTGTCAAGCGACAGGCATAGGCAAAGCCGCAGACGCCTGAACGGGAATGACTTGCGGCTTCGGCTCCGGCATCTGCCAAGCCTGTTTGTGAGCCAGCATTGCATTCAAGATCACTAACAT
>JALUDX010000007.1 GCA_027053355.1 Anaerolineales bacterium
CCCCTTTTGTTCCCCCCTCCCCTCTCCCACGGCGTGGGAGAGGGGAGGGGGGAAGGCCGCCGCCCTAAGCGAAGTCGAAGGCTGCCCTGAGCGAAGTCGAAGGCTGCCCTGAGCGAAGTCGAAGGCTGCCCTGAGCGAAGTCGAAGGGAGCGGCCTGGGGGGAGAGGAGAGGGCGTGAAGAGTAAAACTTTTGAAAAGCCCTGGGTTGGGCATTTGAGGGATTGAGGAAATGCCCAGCGCGGCTTCCTTGGCGCCCCGCATCACGCCTCCCGCTTTCCGTTTTCCGCGCTTTCTGTGCCTTCTCGGTGTCTTCTGTGTTTCTTCTCTGCGAAATCTGCGGTTTCTCCGTGCCAAGGCTGAGCAGTTACGCGCGGGGGCAACAAAAAAGGCAGCGGTTGCCCGCTGCCCGGTTTTGGGGAAACGAAAACTGCCCTACTCGACCGCTTCCATCGCCTGCTCGACCACAGCCTTGAACGCCTCAGGGTGCCGCACGGCCAGGTCGGCCAACATCTTGCGGTTGAGGGTGATGTTCGCGGCCTTGAGCGCGTGGATGAGGCGGCTGTACGTGGTGCCGTTTTGGCGTGCCGCGGCGTTGATGCGGCTGATCCACAAGCGGCGCAGATCGCGCTTGCGGGTACGGCGGTCGCGGTAAGCGTACCAAAGGCTCTTGAGCATGGCCTCGTTGGCGCGGCGGAAGCGTCGGGAACGCGCGCCGTATTGGCCTTTGACCAACTTGAGCACTTTCTTGTGGCGTCGACGACGCACAAAACCTGTCTTTACTCGCATGATTGACCTCCTGCGGTCTCCTGGGCGTCGGCGGCGGTTGCCGCCCGTTGGTTACACCCAGCAGCCGCATGTGTGGGGAATACAACGGACGGCTAACTTTCTTGTTTTTTCAAATAGGGCGCCAAGCGGTGGACGCGCTTGACCAGCCCCTTACCCTGCACGGGCAGCATTTCGGTGAACAGACGCTTGGTACGCTTCGACGTGCGGCGGCGCAGGTGGCTCTTGCCGCCTTTGGTGCGCACCAGTTTACCCGAGCCCGTTACCCGAAAACGCTTGCTCGTTGCTTTGTGGGTTTTGATTTTGTATTTGCCGGTTCGCTGTTTACGGGGCACGATTCGCTCTCCTGGTGATTGAGTTTCAAGGGCGTGCGGCCCTTGCTGCTTTACTTCTTCTTTTTCGTGGCCGGCGCCAAGATCATCAGCATGGAGCGCCCTTCCAGCGCTGGCGGTTTCTCGACCACGGCCACGTCGGCCAGCGCTTGCGCCACCTCTTTGAGGTCTTCCAGCGCAATTTCGGGGTAGGTGATTTCCCGCCCCCGGAAAAGGATGCGCACCCGCACCTTCATGCCCTTTTCCAACCATTTGCGCGCACTGCGGACTTTGAACTCCCGATGATGCTCGCTGGTTTTGGGGCGCAGGCGCAGTTCTTTGACCTCGGTTTTGGCTTGCGATTTGCGAGCCTGGCGCTCTTTTTTCGAGCGTTCGTACAAAAACTTACCGAAGTCCATCACCCGGCACACCGGCGGGTTGGCGTTGGGGGCCACTTCGACCAGGTCCAACGCCGCGGCGCGGGCGATTTGTAAGGCTTCTGACCGGGAAACGACACCTAAATTGTCCCCGTTTGGGCCAATCAGGCGCACCTTGGGTGCGCGGATGGCTCCGTTGATCCTGTAGTCACTTGCTTTGACTATGGCCGTTCCTCCTGAAAAGGGAAGCGTAGCAGCGCCCGCGGCGCTGCCCGAGAATTCGCGCAGGAAGCATACCATAACTCCTTTAAGGCGTCAACTTTTTGCGCGTGGGCGGGGGGAAATTCGTGCCTGCCCGCGGAGGAACGTGAGGCCCGAAACCCGGCTCCTGACGCCGGCCTTGCGGTATAACGGCCTGAGCGCAACCGCGGCGGGCAAACGCGGGGGGGCATCGGCGGCGACGCGCAAGGCAACCCCATCGTCACCGACGACGACAACGAGGTGCGCGGGCAAGCCGCCGCGACGGCCAAATATGCAACGCGATTGCATATTTGGCCGCACTATGCTATCATGGAGGTAGTCCATGTTCCCTTGAGGAGGCCCGGATGATTCCCCGCACCCTGACCGCCAAACTCCTGGCTCTGGCCGAGCAGTATCCCGTGGTCATGTTGACCGGCCCGCGGCAATCCGGCAAGACCACCTTAGTGCGGGCGGCTTTCCCGCACTGGCCGTACGTCTCCCTGGAAGAGCCGGATATCCGCCAGTTCGCGCTCGACGACCCGCGTGGTTTCCTGGACAATTACCCCCAGAGCGTCATCTTGGACGAGGCGCAGCGCGTCCCCGCGTTGTTTTCCTACATCCAGGCCATCGTAGACCGCCGCCCCGAGGCCCGCTTCATCCTGACGGGCTCCGCCAATTTCCTGCTGATGGAGCAAGTCAGTCAGAGCCTGGCCGGGCGCACGGCGGTGCTCCACCTGCTGCCCTTTTCCCTGGCCGAACTGGCTCGGGGCGGATTCGCCTTCGACCGTTACGAAACGCTCATCTTCCAGGGCCAGTACCCCCGCCTTTACGACCGCAGGCTTGCACCCACCGACTTCTACCCCTCGTACATCCAGACCTATGTCGAGCGCGATGTGCGCCTGCTGAAGAACATCGGCGATCTGGACGCCTTTATCCGGTTTGTGCAGTTGTGCGCCGGTCGGATTGGGCAATTACTCAACTACACCAGCCTGGCGAATGACGCCGGCATCAGCCCCAACACGGCCCGGGCCTGGCTTTCCATCCTGGAAGCCTCGTACATCGTCTATCGTCTGCGCCCCTGGCATCGCAACTTCAACAAACGGCTCATCAAAGCGCCCAAACTGTATTTTTACGATACCGGCCTGGCCTGCTCGCTATTGGGCATCCGTGAGGCTTCTCAGGTGATCACCCATTACCTGAAAGGCGCGCTTTTCGAGAATTTCGTCATCAACGAGTTCGTCAAAGGGTACTTCCACCGCGGGGAGCGGCGGTTTCCCTTCTTCTGGCGCGACAAGCAAGGGCATGAAATCGATTGTGTGCTGGAGGAAGGGGATGCGATCCTGCCGGTGGAAATCAAAGCCGGGAAGACCCTCAGCAGCAGTTACTTCGACGACCTGCGCTACTGGCTCCGCCTGGCCGGTTTACCGGAGGATCGCGGCGTGGTGATCTACGGCGGCGACCAATCGCTGACCACCCGCTGGGGAAGGCTCCTCAGTTGGCGCGCCCTGGCGAAACCGGAAGAGGTTTGGCACGAGCCGACGGGATGACCATCGGGTGAACGCTGAAGGCACGGAGGCCGACCATGACCTTCAATCTTGACTTCTGGCAGCAACGCGTGCGGGAGCGCCTGAGCGGCTGGCGGGAGCGCTGGCAACAGGCGGGCGTTTCCTCAGTGTACACCTTTCTGTCTGCCGCCACTTTGTGGCCGGTGGTGGAGGCCGCCCGTCACGGAGAATGGGCTGCGGTGGCCGCTCTGGGTACGGTCACGGCGAGTATTGGCAGCAACCTGCTGGCCAATCAGATTCAGGCCTGGAAGGACGAGGCCGACGCAGCCCGCAATTTAGAGGCGGCCCTGCCCGACAACCCTGCTCTGCGCGTGGAACTGGACGCGGTGTTGGCGAAACTGGAGACGCTTTCCCTTGCCAAAGCGGCTTTAAGCGAGGCCGACAAAGCCTGGTTTGCCGAGACCATCCAGCGCGAACTGGCCGCTCTGGGCAGCACCATCACCTACACCGCTACGTTGACTGGCGATGGCGCTGTTGCCCAGGGGGACGGGGCAGTGGCGGTGGGTAAGGGGGGCAGGTATGTTGGCGGCGACGTCAATACAGGCGGCGGCGATTTTGTGGGGCGAGATAAAATCATCCACCAGGCCCCCGACCCGCGAGAAATCGCCCGCGCCGAGGCGGAAGATGCCCTTCAACGCTACCTGGAGCGCCTGAAGAAAGAGTGCCAGATTCTGCCGCTGGCCGCGGTGGGCGGCGACGAAACCGCCGATGAAGACATCACCCTGGATCAGGTATATATTGCCCTGGACACCCGACGCGCCATCTACAAAGAGACCTTGGATGCTATCCGGAACGGAAACATTACCCGCCTGCGCGACCTCGAATCTGTAGAGGCAGCGGCGGAACGGGAAATTTCCGGCGTGCGCCAACTGGCACGCCTGCCCGCTCTGGAAGCGGTCGCTTTAGCGCCGCGGGCGGTGCTCCTGGGCGACCCGGGCGCAGGCAAAAGCACCTTTGTCAAGAAACTTCTGGAGATGCAGATTGACGCTTTGCAAGGCGGCGAGCCGGTCTTGAACATTGCGCCGGATTTGCTGCCCGTGCTGGTCATTCTGCGCGACCTTGCCCCCGCGCTGCGAGACTTGCCATTGAAGGATGCCCCGGAAGACAAACACGCCGGGATGCTCCTGCAAGCGCTGGAAACCTACTTGGTTGCCGAATGGCGGCGCTTGAGCCGCCGGGAAAACACCCTGCGCCTGCAACAGGCCCTGGAGACGGGGAAAATCCTGCTGGCACTGGACGGGCTGGACGAAGTGCCGCAGGATGTACGCCCGCGGGTGCGCAAACTGGTGGCCGCGGTGGTGCAGGATTCCCCGGCGGCGCGAATTCTGGTCACTTCGCGCATCCGCTCTTACACCGGCCAGGCGGTCATCGGCGACTTACCGACCTTCACTTTACGGGAACTGACCGCCGACCAGATCGTCGCATTTGTGCACGCCTGGTACAACGCCCAGGCAGCCCTGGGGCGGTTTCCAAAAGAAAAGGCAGATGCCCGCGCCGAAGATTTGCGCCGGGCGGCGCTTTCGACGGATTTGCGCGAACTGGCCGCCAACCCGATGATGCTCACCACCATGACCATCATCCACCAGAAGGAAACCGGCTTACCCAAAGAGCGCGTCAAACTCTACAACCTGGCGGTAGACGTACTGGTGCGCCGCTGGCAAAAACGGAAAGCAGGTGAAAAACTCGTCCCCTCCGAAGCCCTGCAGGCTTTCTTGCAAGACGATACCCGTTTGCGTCCTGCGCTGGAACACCTGGCGTATGAAGCGCACCGCAGCAGCCAGGGCAAGCGGGAAGCCGCCGACCTGCCGCGCGGAAAGGCGTTGACCATTCTGGAAAGCAAGGCCTACACGGGAAGCACAGCCCTGGCCGCCGAGTTTCTGGATTATGTGGACCAGCGCGCCGGGCTGCTGGTGGGGCGCGGCGGTTCTGAAGACACGCCGGCGACCTACAGTTTCCCGCACCGCACATTTCAGGAATATCTGGCCGGATGTTATCTTGCCGGGCAGCGGGACCGCACGCGGGCCTTTTACTGCCATGCAGGCGAGGGGGATTTATGGGATCTGGCTGCAGTGCTGGGCGCCGAGGAGATGCACTATAACCGCCGCAGCACCAACGAACTGCTCAATCTAGCCTACGCCCTTTGCCCCCCAGCGTTACCGAGCAATGAGAAGGGCTGGCGGGCACTGTTGTGGTCGGGGCAGATGGCGGCGGTGATTGGAGTGGAACGCGTTACACAAGATGATATGCCGGGAGGCGGCGAAGCCTATTTGCAGCGCCTGCGCCGCGGGCTGGCTGCCCTGCTGGGGGCGTCGGCTCTGGCGCCTGTGGAACGCGCCGAAGCGGGACGCGTGCTGGCAAAACTGGGTGACCCGCGTTTCGCCTGGTTCTCCCCTCGCCCTCAGGGAGAGGAGCCGGGGATGAAGGCGCTCCTGCCCGCCCGCCGTTGGGACCAGGAGCGCCGCGTGTGGATGGAAGAACCCACCCTGGGCTTCGTCCGCATCCCCGCCGGGCCTTTCCTGATGGGAGAGGGCGATGAACAACATGAGGTGGATTTACCCTACGACTACTGGATTGCCCGCTACCCGGTCACCGTGGCCCAGTGGCGGATCTTCGTGGAGGCCGTTGGTTACAATGACTTTAACAAGGTTGCCCTCTTCGACCTGGACAACCACCCCGTACGCTATATGACCTGGTATAACGCGTTGGCCTACTGCGTGTGGCTGGATGGCGTGTTGAAAGGTGTCAGCGGTCAGGTGTCAGGGGGCGGCGGAGAAACGGCCTTGTTTTGGAAAGCCATCGCCTCGGGGCGGTACAGCGTCCTTTTGCCTTCGGAAGCGGAATGGGAGAAGGCTGCTCGCGGCGGTCTCCTCTCGCCCTCTGGGAGAGGGACTAGGGCTTGCGTTGGGCAAAGCCGAAGCGGTGAGAGCGCAAATCGCCTATCGCAAATCGCTGTTCCCATCTATCCCTGGGGCGACGAATTCGACCCGAGCAAAGCCAACACCGCAGAAACCGGCATCGGCACCACCACCGCGGTGGGCGCTTTCCCGCTGGGCGCCTCGCCCTACGGCGTGCTGGACATGAGCGGCAACGTGTGGGAATGGACGCGTAGCATTCAAAAGGTCTATCCCTATAACCCTGCGGACGGTCGTGAAGACCTCCAGGCGGGTGCCCCTCGGGTGCTGCGCGGCGGGTCATTCAACTACGATCGCAGGAGCGCTCGGGCCATCGCCCGCCTCAGTTATCTCCCGTACCTCAGGAGCGGGCTCTACGGCTTTCGGGTGGTGGTCGTCCCTGTGTCGGGCTCTAAACCTTGAATCTCTGAATGAGGTGGACAGGGGGGCAGTTCCCCTGCCCTGGAGCGCCCCTCACGCGTTTTTTTACCTTCGAGAAGTCCCTGCTCGCCCCCAGCAAAACAAAGCCGCAACGTCATTCGGCCTTGCCGTAGCCCCCGCCGCCGGGGGTGGCAATGCCCACCCGGCTGCCGCGGCGGGCGGCAAAGGAAACCTTGCCCGGCAGCACCACCGCGCCGTCTTCCCGCCGGGGGAAGGCGCGCAGGCCCTCGGCGAGGGCTTCCCCTTCAGCGGGGAAGTACAGGTTTTCGCCCGTCGCGCCCGGCTGCCCCCCCTTGCAGGCCATAGGGTGCGTGGCGGCGACGCTCGGAAAGGATCGTCACCATCGCGTCGGCCAACAGTTCCACTTCGCGGTAAATGCCATCGCCGCCGCGGCGCCTGCCCATGCCGCCGGAGCCGCGGCGCAGTTCGTAGCGCGTCACCCGCAGGGGGTAGGCATATTCCATCGCCTCGGCAGGGGTGTTGAGGGTGTTGGTCATGTGCACATGCCCCCCCGAAAGGCCGTCGGCCTCTGCCGAAGCGCCCATGCCGCCGGCGATGGTTTCGTAATAGGCAAAGCGCCCGCCGGTGCGGGGGTCGTCACCGCCGATGGTGCGGTTGTTCATCGTGTCCTGGTGCATAATCAACCTTGATAGTTGGTTTAGGCCTTTTGCAACTTAGCGCCCAAATTTTTGATCTCTCCCTATCCCCGCTACGGCGACGCTATCGCGTCACCGTAGCCGCCCCCTTCCCCCCTATAGTAAGGGAGGGAAGGGGGGCAGATAAGCCGAGCGCTTGGCCTGGGCGCCAGGGCTAAGCGAAGTCGAAGGCCGAGCGAGGCTCAGCGGGGGATGGGTAAGATCTTGCCACAAGCACGATAGATCGCACCTTTCGCAATAACTGAAGTCTTATTTGAAAATGCATTAACAAGCAAAAAAGAAGCCATGCTCCGCCTCTAAGCCGTTGCTCGCGTCTCCTCGGCTGCAATGGTGTTAGAATATGCGTATCGGCCAAGGCAGCAGGAGCCCGAGTTCTGCTGCAAGGTTGCGCGCGTAATCACACCGCGGTGTCCTTCACTGCCCTCCAAACAGACGCATCGGCGACGCGGTAACCACTTTCCACGTCTAGGAGGCGACGGCGATGGTATTACAGACCCTCGCTTTGCTTTTTGTTTCTTACTTTATCGGCGCGATTCCCTTTGGGTATATTTTCGTGAAAATCAAAACCGGCCGCGATGTGCGCGAACTGCACAGCGGGCGGACCGGTACCACCAACGCGCTGCGTGCGGCGGGTTTTTGGGCCGGCCTGGCTACGGTGGTCATGGACATCATCAAAGGGATGGTTGTGGTCTGGCTGGCGCGGCAGATTTTTCCCCAGCAGCCGTGGTTGCACGTGGCCGCCCCTTTGCTGATGATCGTCGGCCACAACTACTCGCTGGTAATGGTCGAACGGAACGCCAACGGGCGGCCGGTGTTGCGCGGGGGGGCGGGCGGTGCGCCCAGCGTGGGGGGGGCGATGGGGCTTTGGTGGCCCGTAGCGTTGATTCAGATCCCCGTGGGCGCGGTGATTTTGTTGGGGGTGGGTTATGCTTCGGTGGCGACGATGAGCGTGCCCCTGATTGCCACCGCCGCGTTCGCCTGGCGGGCGGCTCGCGGGCTGGCCCCCTGGCCTTATGTGGCTTATGGGCTGGTGGCCGAGGCCTTGCTTTTGTGGTCGTTGCGGCCCAATATCAAGCGCTTGCTCGCCGGGGAAGAACGGGTGGTAGGCTGGCGCGCCTGGCGTCGCAAACGCCGCCAGGCCGCGAAATCGACGCAAGATACCGCCCCTGCCAGCACGCCCCAGGGGCAGGCGCGGTTCTCTACTCAGCCTTCGGTTGAGGAAGTGGGGGGTTGAGGTGCTGGGGTAAAAAGGTGGTGGTTACCTGGTTACCTGGTTGCCTGGTTGCTTGGGCGCCCTTCCTCTGTGCTGCCTCATTCGCAAATCGTAATTCATCCCGTAACTGTTCGGCCACAAGGAGATAGACCACGGATAGCACGGATTTTTAGGTCGCCAAGATGACGCCAAGGCCGCCAAGAGGCGAGGGCAAGCGTGGGCTTTTTAGTGTTTTTCGCCCAATCTGTGCTAATCTGTGGTTTCTCCTCGCCAAGGCTGAATAGTTACTTCCTCACCGCGCCATCCACAGCCTGATTGCTAAAAGCCCCCCGGCACGTCGTCTTTGGAGGAAGTGAGCGGGGGCTCGCCATACCATTGGCGATACAGCGCCCGCAAATTACGACGGTGTAAATCTGCAGCCAGTCCGCCCAAAAGAATGCGGCTCTTGCCGCAGTGTTCGACGGTGATTTTGTCCAGATAATCGCCGGCATACTTCCGCCGCGCGGCCTTCCGCACCTCTTTGCGCAGGCAATTCAGGTAATCTAAGTGTTCCTTGAGTGCATTTTTGATTTCCCCTCGCAGGATGATCTCGCCGTGGCCGGGGATGATGTTTTCCAAGCGCATCTTGCTGACCCGCTTCAGGCTCTCGACCAGGGCTTCGTAATCGCCATCCACCAGGTAGGGCAAGGCCATGATCGCGTCGCCGGCAAAGAGAATGCGGTCGCTTTCCACCAGCACGCCCATGCCGTCGGGGCTGTGGCCGGGCAGGGGGATGATGCGCAGGAGTTTCTTCCCCACTTTGAGGCTCATTTCGCCTTCAGCAATGGCCAGGTGGGGGAGCACTAAGTTGACCTGCCGATAGATGGAAGAAGTACGGCGGGCTTCTTCCAGTGCCAACATCCCGCGGGAGACCATCAGTTCCCGGCACAGGCTATGGCTGATGATCGTCGCGCCGGGGAAGAACACGTTGCCCCAACTGTGATCCGCGTGGTAGTGGGTGTTGATGATGTAGCGCACAGGGCGTTGCACGTGCTCTTCGATGAAGTCGCGGATGGCTAAGGTTTCGGCAGGCAAGGCCAAGGTGTCGATGAGCACCACCCATTTGGGGCCAATGACTAACCCCGCGGTGACCTGCGCGTAGGTTTCACTTTGGAAAAAGTAGACGTTGTCGGCCACGCGTTCGTGTTGAATCATCGCGGTTCCTCCATTGCCGTGCTAAGCGTTCCCCTGCGGGCTAAGGATAGCACAAAGGGCAAGGGGTGTCAAAAAATGACGACATAAATAAAGGTTGGTTGACTGGTTGCTTGGTTGGCTGGTTGCTTCGTGTTTCCCCATTCGCCGCTCGCCTCGCACGAGCCAAGGAACAGGCACGCCATAAATTTGCGCGCCATGGGGCGGAAAGCCATGGCGCGCGGCAAGGCTGGCGTTTTCTGGTTCCCCCCGTCGGTGTTTGGCAGGGCTACTGGTTTGTCAATTCCAAATTTGTAGGCTTGCAGGAATGGCCAGCGGGTCGCTCACCTTCTCGGCGCTCTTCTTTATTTGGCGTGTGTAGGGGCGCAGCGCCGCTGCGTCCCTACAGACAAAATTCCAGTTGACAAATCACTACCGCTCTACCGTAAAAGAGGAGTAGTGGTACGAAATTTTGCCGTCTAATAGCCCAAAGACGTCGTTCCCGTTGCGGACAATGCCCGCCGGCGACACCGCTTCCCACGTGAAGTGGCGGGAGTTGCCGGTGCCGGAGCGGCCGGTGAGGCGGAAGCGGCCGTGCGGCATGATGCTGTCAAAAAAGGTGACGTACCACGCGCGGATGGCGCTCAGGCCGGTGACGGTGCGGTAGGGGGTGACGTGCACGGCATCTTCGTTGTAAAGGGCGGCCACCTGCTGGGGGTCATGGCTGTTGAGGGCCGTGAAGTATTGGTTGACGATGTCGGTAGGCGGGGGCGTGGGGGTGCCGGGCCAGGAAAAGTCGGCAATGGCCTGCCAGATGCTGGGGTCTAAGCCGTCGCGGGTGTGGTGCCATTCCCAGAAGTTGGCCGCGTACACGCCCAAGTCGACCGCGGTTTGCAGGAATTCGGTAATTTCCCCCGGGGAGGGCACCCAGGTGCCATAGCGGTAGGCGGAACCGACCGCCAGCAGGGGCTGGTTGGGGTACATGGCGCGGAACTCGCGCACCGAGCGGGTGAGTTGCGCGCCGGGGTTGTGCGCGGTGATCCAATACACCTGCGGCATGTTGAAGTCGCATTGGTCGAGGAACTCGTGCCAGGGGAAGGAAGGGTGATAACTGGGAAAGCGGAACGAACTCAGGCCGATGAGCACATCAGAGGGCATCTGTTGGCGGAGGGTGTTCATGAAGGTGGTAGCCACTTCGTCCATGCCGCTGGCCTGGAACTCCACTTCCGCGTCGATCACGTAGCCTTTTAGCCCTAAGTTGCGGGTGCGCTGGGCGGCCACTTGCGCCTCAGCCACCGGGTCGCGGCCGTAAACGTAGTGCCACCCCCAGGTGATGATGCCCTTGGCGTTGAGGGCGTTGACCAGCGGCGGCACCAGGTCGCGGTGGTGTTCCCAGTCGTAGTTGTAGATGCCGTCGCCATCGGCAATTTTGACCACTACGTGGCTCAGCCCGGCCGCGGCCGCCACGTTGGCGATGGCCTCTGCGTCGCCGCCTTCGCAGAGGTAGATCTTCCAGATGAACATCCCTTTGCCTGTGAGCATAGATTCGCCTCCTGACCGCTGGTGCTGCCGCGAACAATGGTGGGCGCGAACGCCTGTTTACAGTGTAACACGTTTTGCCTGCGGAAAGGTGCAATTTCCGAGCCGCGGGGTTAACTATCCAGCCTTGGCAAGCAGAAACCACAGATTACGCAGATTACGCAGAAAGACATCCACAGATGAGCACAGATTGGGTAATTACCTAACCAGAAGCGCTGCAGTGGCTTTTCGCCCTCACCTTACCCCCGCTGCGCGCCCCCTCTCCTCTCCCAATGGGAGAGGAGAGGGGGCTGAGCCGCTCCCCTGAGCGAAGACGAAGGGAGCGGCTCTGGGGGAGTGGTGAGGGCGAGCAAGGTGTAATATTGTTTCATGGCATGGCAGAGTTATTGGAATATTGCTTGTCAACCTCGTTTTCGGCGCAGGGTGGGTAGTTACCAGATTGGGCGAAAAACACTAAAAAGCCCACGCTTGCCCTCGCTTCTTGGCGGTCTTGGCGTCATCTTGGCGACCTTGGCGACCTAAAAATCCGTGCACATCCGTGGCTATCCGTGTTGTCCGTGGTCCATTTTCTTGTGGCTGAATAGTTACGCCGCGGGTCAGTCTTGCTTGGCCAGGCTGCCGTCCAGGCCCAGTTCTGGCGCGATGCGTTTCATGGCCTCGATGATGTTGCCCACGTGCTCCCAGAGGTCAATGCCCAATTCCTCGGCCCCCCGGCGGATGGCCTCTCGGTCGGCGCCGGCCGCGAAAGACTTGTCCTTCCATTTCTTCTTCACCGATTTGACCTTGAGGTCGTAGAGGGATTTGGAGGGGCGCACCAGAGCCACCGCGGTGATCAGGCCAGTGATTTCATCGCAGGCGTAGAGCGCGTGTTCCATCAGGGTTTCGCGCGGGAAGCCGGTATGGTCTGCGTGGGTGAGGATGGCGTGCACGATTTCTTCGGGCACACCCCGTTCCCGCAAAATGGGCGCGCCCGCGGTGGGGTGCTCTTCCAGCGTCGGGTGAATTTCCCAATCGAAGTCGTGCAGCAGGCCGGTGATGCCCCATTTTTCGGCGTCTTCGCCGAACTTTTCCGCGTAAAAGCGCATGGCCGCCTCGACGGCCAGCATGTGCCGCCGCAGGTTGGGGTTTTTGACGAATTCATGGACGATTGCTAAGGCTTGCTCTCGGGTGATCATGGCGTTCCCTCCGGGAAGATGGGTTCCTGTTTGCCCAACACAGGCAGGGGGTGGATGAGATGCACATCCAGCCAGGCGCGGGCGCTGGCCGGGATTTCGCGCAGGTTCCAAAAAAGGTAAGGCCCCCGGCGGTAGGCGCGGCGGTCTGCGGCGACGCCCACGGCATCGAGCCCCAGGTGGCGGCAGGTGTAGAGCGCCCGCACCAGGTGGAACCGTTGGGTGACCAGGATGGCCTCCCGCACGCCGAAGATGGTGCGCGCCCGGTAGCATGTGTCGTAGGTGCGGCGGCCTGCGTAGTCGAGCACGATGGCCTCGTCGGGCACGCCCAAACCCAGGGCGTATTGACGCATGGCTTCGGGTTCGTTGTAATAAATGAAGCGGTTGTCGCCGCTGAAGAGCAATTTTTGCACCTTCCCCTGGAAGTAAAGGTCAGCCGCGGTGGCCACCCGATCGCGCAAAACCGGCGTGGGTGAGCCGTCGCGCCACAACCCCGCGCCAAACACCACGGCCACCGGCCGCCGCGGGGCATCTTCCAGCGAGACGATGTCGCCTCGCACCCGCCAGGCCACCCACCAGCGCAGGGCCAGGGGGAGCAGCAGGCTCAACAGCAGTAACAAGATCAGCCAACGCATCACGCGCCAAATCCGTTTTTGCATTGGCGGCATTATAACACCGCGTGGGAAGGTGGAGGCGCGGCGGAACGCAGAGACGCGAAGAAGGCAAAGGCGCCAAGGGGCACACAAAGGCGCAGAGGGTGCCGGCGTGAACGCAGAAGCGCAAAATGAGAGCGCCCCCCGGTCCCTCAGGCCACTCACTTCCTCAACCCACAAACACCGCCTACCCTTCCTCAGACGCGCCTTCGTCGTCCCCCAGGGTGAAAGTTTCGTCGGGTTCCAACAGCACTACCCGCTCGCGGCTGCCTTCTTCCGCAGGAGCAACCACGCCCACCTCTTCCAGTTGCTCCATCAGCCGCGCGGCCCGGGGGTAGCCCACCCGCAGCCGACGTTGCAGCATCGACGCGCTGGCCCGCTGGGCGCGGATGACCAGACGGGCGGCTTCTTCCAGCAGGGGGTCGTAGCCGGGCGCGGCCGCGTCGCTTTCGGCCAGCAGGCGCTCCCAGGGCGGGGCCGCGCGGTCGTCGTCTCCCATCTGCTTTTGCCAATAGGCGATGACCCGCTTGATCTCTTTGTCGCTCACCAGCGCACCCTGGGCGCGGATGGGCGCCGGCGCGTCAGGCGGCTGGAAAAGCATGTCGCCCTTGCCCAGCAGGTGTTCCGCACCCGGCGTATCCAAGATGACCCGGCTATCCACCCCCGAGGCCACGGCAAAAGAAAGCCGCGCCGGGAAGTTGGCCTTGATCAGCCCGGTGACCACGTCGGTGCTGGGGCGCTGGGTAGCCACCACCAGGTGAATGCCCGTAGCCCGGGCCATTTGCGCCAGCCGCACCAGTTGGTGCTCCACCTGTTCCGGCGCGAACATCATCAGGTCGGCCAGTTCGTCGATGAGCACCACGATGTAAGGCAGCGGCTCGCCGCCTTTGCGCTCGATTTTGCGGTTGTACGAGGCCAGGTGACGGGAACGGCTCTTTTCCAGCAGGCGGTAGCGGCGTTCCATTTCGGCAACCACCCAGCGCAGCGCAGCCAACACCCGTTCCATATCGCTTTCCACCTGGCCCAATAGGTGCGGCAGATGGTTGAAGCGCAAGAGTTCGACCCGCTTGGGGTCGATCATGATCAGGCGCAGGTTTTCGGGTGCGTTGTTCATCACCAAGCAGGTGGTGAGTGCCGCAATGCACACCGACTTGCCCGACCCGGTCGCGCCGGCAATGAGCAGGTGGGGCATCCGCGCCAGGTCGGCCACCAAGGGGCGACCGGCCACGTCGCGGCCCAAGGCCAGCGCCAAGGGCGAGCCCAGCCGCTGGAAGGCTTCGGAGGCCAACAGCGGGCGCAAGCGCACCACCGCGGCCTTGGGGTTGGGGATTTCGATGCCCACGTACGACTTGCCGGGCACGGGCGCCTGCACCCGCAGCCGCTGTGCCGAAAGGGCCAGCGCCAGGTCACGCTGCAGGGCCGCGATCTGCGCGACGCGCACCTTTTGCCGTTGGGTGCTGTTGTCGGGGCCGGGCTTTTCCAGGTAACCGGGTTCCACGGCAAATTGCACCACCGTGGGCCCCACTTGCACGCCCACCACTTTGGCCGGCACGCCAAACTCGGCCAACGTTTTCTCGATCAGCCCCGCGGTGAACAAGATGTGCTGCTCGTCGGGGCGGGTGGAGGTTTCGTCTAAAAGCAGGCTAAGGGGGGGCAGGCGACGGTCGCGGCGGGGCGGGGTGCGGGCGGGGGGCGCTTCTTTTTCCGCATGGGAAATGGGCACCTGCCGCCGAAATTCGGGGGGCAGGTCGGGTTTGGGGCGGCGTTTGCGTTTGGCGCGGCGTTTTTTGGGGGCTGGCGCGGAGGCCACCGCGGGCGGTGTGGCGGGAAATTGGTCAGGGAAAAGCCAACGTTTCAGCGCGCGCTGGCCGCGGCGGCCGACCAGGGGCGCCAACGCGGTCAGCGCCAACGTGAGCAGCAACAGCGCCCACGTGGCATAGCGGCCGACCAAGATGAGCAAGAGTTCACTCAAACCCCAGCCTACCGCGCCGCCGTAAAGCCCGCGGGTAGCCGCGTCCAGACGGTGCCCTCCCGCCAGGTCGAACACGGCCAGCGAGACCAAAGCCGCGGTTTCCCAACTGAGGACGCGCGCCCAAGGCACCGCTGGCCCTTCCAACCCCTGGGCAGCAGCCCGGCGCAACAGATACACACCGCCCACGGCCAAAAGCACGCTCAAATACAGCACCCCCACCCCCAAACCGGCGCGCAAAAAGGCCATCATGCCCTGCGCCCACACGCCGCCGGTGAGCCCGGCAAAGGCCAGCGCCAGCACCACAGCCCAGGCGACCAGCAAAACGCCTAATGTGTCCAACACCAGCGTGCGGGCACGCAACACCCAAGCGTAAAGCGACATGGCAGTTCAATCCTCGGCGGCGTGGTTGGGGGAGGAAGGGGGTGTCTGACGGGCGCGCGCTTCGGCTTCCATCTCCAGCAGTACTCGCACCACTTCCTCCAGGGCGACCCGCTGCTTGCGGTAAAAATTGGCTTCAGAGAGCGCCAGGCGCGCGGCCACGTCGCGCACCTTGTGCCCCTGCAAGAATTTCATCTCTAAGATATTGTACAACAACCATTCGGTGGTGAACCGCCGCTCGCCTTCGGGTCGCAGCCGCTCCACCGCGTCGCGCAACACCGAGCGCACCGCGCGCGCTGAATCTTGGTGCTCTGCCATGGCCTGCCGGATGACCTCCAAGTCGGTCAATGGGCTGCGGGTCAACTTGGGGCCGCCCCAGTAGTGGCTCAGCGCGTCTTTGACCCATTGGGCGAGTTCGCCGGGCGGCGGCAATTCCTCACGGCCGGCCAGCACCTGTCGCTGGTCGTAGCGGGCAACGGCCCGCAGCCGGGGGATGAAATCGTCATGCGGCGGCAACTGGCGCACGGCCTGGGCAATGCGCAAGCCCGTGGCGTGGTATTCCAACGCCTGCACCGCCCGCTCGGCCAAGGCGTGCAGCACCCCGCGGCTTTCGGGCGAGAGGTCGCCCGGCCAGGGGAAGCCCAACACCCCCAGCAGCGCGTCGGTTTCGCGGCCGTGCAGGGGGAGCAAGACGTAGCCATCCCACTGGAGCAGCCCCTGGCGGCCTGGGCGGGCCTGGGCGAGCAGCGCGGGCGAGGCTGCGGGAAACGTGCCTTCCCCCTCGCCCACAGAGACCAGCAGGCTCAGGGCTTCGCCCTCCACCGTGGCGATGAAGGCATGGGGCACCTGCAATTGGTCGCAAAGCGCTGCCAAAACAGCCTCCAAAAACTGGGCAAGGTCTTGCTGACTGAACAGCCGTTCTTCTAACCGCCGCAGGGGCTGCAGGGGTTCGTTGTCTTGCCAGTTAGCGAGCCAGGCTTCCAGCAGGGGGGCGGCGGCACCGATGAGGTGTTCGATGAGCAAAAAGCCGAGCACCATGGTGAGGGGAACCAGCACGGTGTAAGGCTGCCCCCAGCGTTCGCCAAAACGGCGCACCGCGGTAGTCAACGCCAGCACTGTAGAAACCGCCACCGGCCCGCGCAACAACCACTGGAACAAACGCAACCGCACCAGGCGGTCGGGCCAGGCCACGCCAAAAAAGGCCACCGCGTAGGCCATCAGCACCAGCAAAAAAGTGGTCAGCAGGTTGCTAAGGGTGGTCAAAATCCAGAAAAAGAGCGGCGCGTGGCCAGGCAACCGGCCCAAAAACGTGGCGTAAGGGAAAGCGCCCAAAGTAGGGGCTAAAGCCCCCAACAACAGGTAAGCCATGCGCCGACGGCTGAGGCGCACCACTGTGCGCCGGTAGGCGCGCAAAAAATTGAACCATGCCCACCCCATGGTGAACAGGTAATAGGCCACAAAGAGCCCCAGCCAGCGGGTGGCCTGGTGGTGCGGGAAGGGCGCGTCTGCCTGGAAGGAGCCGAGCAAATCGCCGTGGAAAAGCAAGCCCAGCAGGGCCAGCGCAGCCAAATAGGCGAGCACCACGGTGCCCCGTCGTCGGCCCCGGGAGGGGCGCCCCGTGGTGGCCAGCAGCGCGTCGGCAAAGTGCACATAGGCCGCCGGGAGCACGATCACCCCCGCCCACTGCAAACGGAACCACAGGTCGGCCAGGTGCGCGTAGCGGGCTGCGCTGCCCAAGGATTCGCCCCCAAACGTGGCCGTGAGTGCCAGCAACACCGCGGAGTAGGCCACGGTGATGCGGTTACGGATGTTGAACGTCAGGGTATACAGCCACAGGGAAAGGGCCGTGATGCCGATGCCTGCGGCCAGCACCTGATTGAGCGCGCGGAAAAAAGCGGCAGGGGTAAGCATGAGCAAAGGCACAAAGGCCGCCCGCAGCAGGGGCGACCAGGCCACGCCGCGCTAAGTGAGCGGCGCGGCGAAGAACAAAGCCGTATCGCCCTGGGGATAGTAGCCGTACAAAAAGCCGCTGAAGTTGAAGCCCAAGTGTTGGGCTAAAGTCACGGCCGGGTCATTGCGGAAGGACATTTCCAACACGATTTGCTGCAAACCTTCCCCCACTGCCCATTCTTCCGCGGTGAGCAGCAACGCGGTGGCCACGCCCTGACGCCGCCAGGGTTTGTCTACCACCAGGTCGGTGACCCACAGGGTATCGAGCACCCAGCGGGTTTCGCCAATCAGATAACCGATGGCCGCGCCGTCGTGGATGGCCGCCAGCACCACCCCGCGGCGCTGCCAGTCGTCGAGCAGACGCTTCACCGGCCGGGGGTAGGCCAGTTTCAACGGCCGCGGCAGCGGCACAGGCCGAAAAGTGGCGCCCAAATCGTCGTTTTCGTCCCAATTCAGGCGCCACACGCGCTGGGTCTCGCTGGTGTGATCCAGCCCCACCAGCGCGGGGATATCGGGCGAAAGAGCAACTCTAATTTCTACACGGGGCATAAGAATCTACCAGTAACTGTTCAGCCACAAGGGAATAGACCGCGGATGACACGGATAGCCACGGATGCGCACGGATTTTTAGGTCGCCAAGGTCGCCAAGATGACGCCAAGGCCGCCAAGAAGCGAGAGCAAGCGTGGGCTTTTTAGTGTTTTTCGCCCAATCTGTGCTCATCTGTGGATGTCTTTCTGCGCAATCTGCGTCCTCTGGTAACTACCTACCCTGCGCCGAAAACGAGGTTGACAAGCAATATTCCAATAACTCTGCCACGCCATGCAACAATATTACACCTTGCTCGCCCTCACCACTCCCCCAGAGCCGCTCCCTTCGTCTTCGCTCAGGGGAGCGGCTCAGCCCCCTCTCCTCTCCCAATGGGAGAGGAGAGGGGGCGCGCAGCGGGGGTAAGGTGAGGGCGAAAAGCCACTGCAGCGCTTCTGGGCAGGTAATTACGTCATCTGTGGTTTTCCCTGCCTGTGGCAGCATCGCCTCAGGGTTTCTCGGCCGGCGGAGGCACGATGTGGATGCGCAGGCGGCAGGGCGGCTTGGGCTGGCCTTTGTTGTCCACCACCACCAGTTGTAACACATATTCGCCGGGCGGGATTTCCGCGGTGTTCCATTCTTTGAGCAGGGTGCCTTCTTTGACCGGCGTATGGCTGGCGTAGATGGTGAGGAAAAGCGCCTGAGACACCGGCGCGATGTCGATCTTGTAGAAGCCGAAATCGGGGCTCACGGCCGAGCCGACCACGTCCACGGTGCCTTTGAGGGTATCGCCGTTCTTGGGTGCGGTAATCTCGATCTGGCCGGGGATGCAGCCCTCGGTGCTGACCTCCGGCGGCGGGATGGGCGTGGGGGTGGGCTGTTCCTCTTCCACAGCCGCGGCCGTGGCTTGGGGCGTGCCGGTGCCGGGGGTGGCGAGCACGTTGGGGGTGGCCGTGGGCAAGATCACCTCGCTGCGGTAGGGCGCCACATACGTGTTCAACGAAAACACGGTCAGCGCCATCAAAAAGGTCATGCCCATGCCGATAATGCTCCGCCGCAGGCGCTGCTCCGCGTGCACCCTTTCCAGGCCAAAGATGGCGTCGCGCAACCGCTGCCTGGCCTGCCAGGCGCGCCAGGCATAAAGCAAAAAAGCCACCCCCAACAACAGGTAAATTAGCGTTTCATAGCCCTGCAAAAAGCCCAAAACGGCTTGCATGGTGCCTCTCGGGGGCGGGGAAAAAGGGTTATGCCTGCGAATAGCCGCGCAGCACCCCGCGTAACAGGGTGAGCAATTTGGGCACGATGACCTGCCCCGCGGCCAACACCTCCTCGTGGGTGGTGACAGTGCTGCCATCCAGATTGGCTTTGTTGCTGATGCCCGAAATGCCCAACACCCGTGTGCCGCCGTGGCGGGCGACGATCACTTCGGGCACGGTGGACATGCCCACCGCATCGGCCCCAACCACCCGCAAAAACCGCAAATCCGCGGGGGTTTCGAAAGAGGGCCCGGCCAGCGAAGCGTAGACCCCGCTATGCAGCAAAAGGCCGGCCTCGCGGGCGACCTGCCGCGCCAGCCCTTGCAGCGCGCGGTCGTAAGCCTGGCTCATATCGGGGAAGCGAGGCCCCAGCGCATCCAAATTCGGCCCTCGCAGCGGGTTCAGCCCGCCCATGCCGATCAAGTTCAAATGGTCGGTGATGAGCATCAAATCGCCGGGGTTGAAGTCGGGGTTCACCGCGCCCGCCGCGTTGGTTACAATGAGCGTCTCGATGCCCAGGCGCTGCATCACCCGCACAGGCAACCCCACCTGCGCCATGGTGTACCCCTCGTAATAATGCGCCCGGCCTTGTAAAATCATCACCGGCTGGGCTTCCAACATCCCAAAGACCAAGCGGCCGGCGTGGCCGGGCACCGTTGACACCGGCCAATCGGGAATTTCATGAGCAGGCACCACCGCTACGGCCTCGGCTTCGTCGGCCAAAGCACCCAGCCCAGAGCCTAAAATCAGCCCCAATCGGGGTTGGAAGGTGCCTATCTGCTGCCGCAGCACCTGCACGATAGCGTCGATGTCTTCTAAGGTAAAAAAATCGGGTTTGTGGAGCATGGCAACCTCAAAAGCAGGGAATGTCCTTTCGGCATTAGCAAAGGGGGAGACTTCCCGCGCCTCCTCATTCGGGCAGCAGGGGAATTTCCGCCGGCGGCACCCCTGCGCAATGCTCTTTCAGGCGCCGAATAAGCAGGCTGGTGGAAAGGGGGTTGCTGTGCCCCATCACTTTACCGATGGTGGTGGCCGGTAAGCCCTGGCTGAGCATCCGATAAGCCGCGGTGTGGCGCAGCACGCGCGGGGTCAGGGTGAGTTCCAGCCCCGCGGCCTGCCCCCAGGTGCGCAGGGTATGCCATACGGTTTGGCGGGAAAGCGGCCGCCCCTGCTGACTGATGAAGAGGTGGGTTTCGCCAGGGCGAGGACCCAAATCTTGCCGCCCTTGTTTTACGTAGCGGAGCAGAGGTTGCCACGACGCTTGCAGTTCCCAGGGAGTATCCATGCCGCTGATTTGCGGAAGCCAAAGCGAACGCGACTCCTCGTCAACCTGATAAACCTGAAGGTCTAACAGGGTACTCAGCGAGAGCCCCAATTCGGTCAGCAAGGCAATCAAAGCCAAGTCGCGCACGGCTTGGCGCTTAGACGAAGCCAGCAGGGTTTGCCACAACCGTTGCAAGTGCTCGGTTTGTAGGCAAGCACTCACCCGCGATGGCCGGCCCTGTTGCAGCACGGGCACGATTTGCTCTTCAGAAGGCAAGAAGGGCTTGTCGATGCGCTTTTTCAGCAGCAGGCAACGTTCTAACACGCGCAACGCGGCGATGCGGCGTTGCAGCGTGGCGCGGCGCCGCCCTTTTTGGGCCTCGGCTTGCAAAAAGTCCAACACATCTTGCGGGCCAAGCCGCTCCGGCGGAATGGCCTCGCCGTATTTCTGGCGCAGGTATTGCCAAAAACGACGAATATCGCCGTTATAAGCACCCGCGGTAGTTGGGCTATAGCCTAAAAGTCTTTGTACTTCTGCGGAAAAGTCGGGCAACCAGTTATCCATTTTATTGCCTCATTCACATGGGGAAAGTTGATTTTGCCAAAAAACCGGCCGTGAACGGCGCGTAGAGACTTCAAAGCGCCCAGCGACGTTTGAAAGCAGGCTTCTCTGCGCTGTGCGGTGGCCGGCTTGGCTTGGCCTTTGCCTTGCACCACTGGAGCCCAAGGCAGACCGTCGTCGTGTTTTGTGCAGCCGCTTCCCTTGCTTTGCTGAACGCCAATGCGGGAATGCATCGGCAAGAGCGCGACGCCTTTAGTATATTACATTTTTTGAAAGGAAGATTAAAACAAAGTGAGAAGTCTGGTCTCTTTATCAGTAAACCCGATGGCCAACCCCAAATCGCTGAGGGAAGGCGAAGGTTGGGCTCGCGTGGCAGATGCGGTAAAATTAGCCCCATCCTTCGCTGCCCAAGCCGGGTTGGTCGCTGAGAGCGTCCGCCAACGGGGCAGCCCTTCAGGTGGATGGCCGATTTCATGCGACTTCTTCGGATGGCTCGCTTCGGGTGGGGGCTCTGGCTGCTGCTGATGGCTTGGGGTGCGGCCGCGTGCACCTTGCCGCCAGACCGGCCGCTGTGGGCTACACCAACCCCCACCGCCACCTTCACCCCCACGCCCTCACCCAC
>JALUDX010000008.1 GCA_027053355.1 Anaerolineales bacterium
GGGTTAGGGGGTTAGGGAGGTTAGGGGGTTAGGCGAAGGAGGCGTTTGAGTTTGCGGGTTTCGCGTGGGGTAAGGTAACGCCACTGGCCGGGGCGGAGACCGGCGGCGGTCAGCGGCCCCACAGCCCAGCGGAAAAGGCGCAACGTGGGCAGGCCGACCGCGGCGGTCATGTGCCGAATCTGGCGTTTTTTGCCCTCGCGCAGGGTGATTTGCAGCCACGCGGTGGGCCCGTGGGGCGTCACTGCCTTGGGGCGCGGCGGCAAACCGGGGTCGGGCATGGGCTGCACTTCCGCGGGCAAAGTACGCCGCCCGCCAGAGATCACCACCCCGCGGCGCAGGCGCTCAAGTTGCGCTTCGGTGGGCGCGCCTTCCACTTGCACCCAATACGTCTTGGGCAGTTTGTACCGCGGGTGGGTCAGGCGATGCGCCACCGCGCCCTCGTCGGTGAGCACCAACAAGCCTTCAGAGCGCAAGTCGAGCCGCCCCGCGGGGTACACGGCGGGCAAAGGAAGGTAATCGGCTAAGGTCGGCCGCCCGGCCGGGTCGGTAAAGGCCGAAAGCACGCCGTAAGGCTTGTTGAACAACAAAATCATCGCGGCACCGCGGGGCAGGATGGGGATATTCTAACACTAAAGTAACTATTCAGCCTTGGCAAGAAGAAACCACAGATTACGCAGATTACGCAGAAAGACATCCACAGATGAGCACAGATTGGGCGGAAAACATAAAAAGCCCACGCTTGCCCTCGCTTCTTGGCGGTCTTGGCGTCATCTTGGCAACCTTGGCGACCTAAAAATCCGTACTATCCGTGGTCTATTTCCTTGTGGCTGAATAGTTGCACACTAAAAAGGTGGTTCTGCTTTTGGGACGCCGAGTATGTCAAGCGGTCGCAGTGGTGACTCATCTGTGCTCATCTGTGCTCATCTGCGAAATCTGTGGTTGTTCCTTCATTGGCGTTACGCTTCAGAAGGGCCCTTAGCCTGGTGCCAGCGGCGCAGCAGGTCGGCGGCGAAAGCCACCCGCCGCGCTGGCGTGCTCATCACGGTGTCGGCCACCCACACTTCGCCGCCCAAGGCCGAGGCCGCGGCTTCGGCCTGGGCCGCATCTCGACGGTCGATGACCAAATGGGTCGCCAGCCCGCGGTAATGGTGAGCCACCGCGATGGCCGAAGGTTCCCACCCCAGTTCGCGAAACATCTTGGCCGCTGGGCCCTTGAGCGCCTGCCCGCCGACAATGGGCGAAACAGCAATCACCGTCTTGCCGCCCAGGGCCGACCGCACATGGGGAATTGCCAAAATGGGATCAATGCTGATAAACGGGTTGGAAGGAGCAACGAACACTACGTTGGCTATGCGAATAGCCTCCAAAACTCCAAGGGCAGGCCGGGCTTCCGCAGCCCGGTGAAAGCGGAAACCCCGCACCCGTGGTCGCCAGCCTCGTTGCACGAAATACGTCTGAAAGGGCAATGCGCCCTCTTCGGTCAACACCCACGTGGGCACCGGGTCGTCGGTCACCGGCAAGACGCGCGCGGCCACGCCCCAGGCCCGGCAAAAATCGGCCACCACCGCACTCAGAGGCTCCCCCTTCCGCAGGCGCATGGTGCGCTGCAGGTGAGTAGCCAAATCCAAATCGCCTATACGAAACCAAGCCGGGCCGCCCAGGCGTTCCACCTCGGCCAGCACCCGCCACGATTCCCCCCGCCGCCCCCAGCCGGTTTCCGGGTTCTCCATTTCCGCCAGGGTGTAACAGACCGTGTCCAAATCCGGGCAAATTTTGAGCCCCCAATGCTCGAAATCATCGCCCACGTTGACGATGACCGTCAACGCCCGAGGATCGGGCAGCGCCTTCATCAGGCCGTAGGCAAACTTCGCACCGCCCACGCCCCCAGCCAATACCACAACCTGGGGTGCCCTTGCTTCGCTCATGGCCACAACCCTGCCCGGCAAAACAGATTTTGGGCGCAAAAGCCGTAGCGCCACAGGTAAAACAGCCCCACCGCCATGGCCAGGCCACTGAGCACCGCCCACAGGGCGGTGTGCAGGGCCCGCGCCCGGCTGGGTGCGGCCTGCCAGCCGATTCCACGGCCGGGCCATCCCCAGCGGTGCAACGCTTCGTTGAGCGCCGGGTAAAGGGGGGCGGAAAGAAACAAGCCCCGCAGGACGCCCAACACAATGAGCAAAACCGCGGCGCCCGCCAGCAGCGCGCTGCCTACCACGCCCACGTACAGCCAGAAGAATCGCCGCACCTGCCGCTGCCGGGTCGGCTCTTGCCAACCTAAGCGCCACAGCAAACGCAGTGCGGCTTTCAGGCTCAACGCGTCGGAGGGGTCATGAGGGGTGGGGCTCATATGAGGCTCCAACGGAGGACACAGATAGTCACAGACGCGCACGGATTTTCAGGTCGCCAAGTAACGCAAACCGCAAAGGAACACAAAGACGCAGCGAGGGAAACGCCAGACCGCCAAGAAACGAAGAGGAGCGTTGCGCTTTTTTAGTTTTTTCGCGTAACTACCTACCTGCTACGCGACAAGGAGCAAGTTGACTGAGTAAATCACCCCTGCATGTTTCTCACGGCCAAGGCAGTGGCTTTTCGCCCTCCCCACTCCCCCAGAGCCGCTCCCTTCGCCTTCGCTCAGGGCAGCGGCTCAGCCCCCTCTCCTCTCCCAGTGGGAGAGGAGAGGGGGCGCGCAGCGGGGGTAAGGTGAGGGCGAGCAAAGCGTAATGTTGCTTCATGGCATGGCAAAGTTACTGAAACTTTGATTGTCAGCCTCGTTTTCGGTACAGGGTAGGTAATTACTTTTTCGCCCAATCCGTGCTAATCTGTGAAATCTGCGTAATCTGTGGTTTCTCCTCTTGCCGAGGCTGAACGGTGACGCCGACGCAATCTTACCACAAACAACACATCGCCGCGGCCGTATGGTACCATTGAGCAGACATCCGGCCATCCCCAAGGCGCAAGGGCGCAGGACAAATCCGCCCCCGATGGGAACCTTTAGCGACCGGCGGGCGTCTGAACGGTGCACGATTTATTCCCCATACCCCCTTCGAGGAGGAAAAGATGCCTGTCTGGCGACGACTTTCTCTGTTTTTGGCTCTGTTGATGTTCATGAGTTTGGCTGCCTGCGGCGGGCGGGCAGAGAACGCACCCGCGCCGGCGCCCATGGCGCTCAAAGACGGCGGGGTCGAAAGCGACATGCTGTCTGCCCGGGCCGCACCAGAGGAGCAAATGGCCACCGCCGACAGGGGCAGCAATGTGCCCGACGTCGCGCAGCGCCTGGTCATCCGCCACGCGCAACTGTCCATTGTCGTCGCCCACCCGGCCGAGACCGCGCAGGCCATCGCATCGTTGGCCGAGCAAATGAACGGCTACGTGGTCTCCTCTTTGGTCAGCAAGCGCATGTCGGGCGGCGAAAGTTTGCCCTACGCGCAAGTGACCGTGCGGGTACCGGCTGCGAAATTGGACGAAGCCCTGGAAAAAATTACCGCCATGGCCGAAGACGTGGAGCGCGAGGAGATTACCGGCCAGGATGTGACCGAAGAGTTCGTCGACCTGAAAGCCCGCCTGCACAACCTGGAAGCCACCCGCGACCAACTGCAGCGCATCATGGACAACGCGGTGAACACCGAAGACGTGCTGCGGGTTTATCAGGAACTCAGCAGGGTGCAGGGCGAAATCGAGCAGGTCAAAGGCCGCATGGAGTACCTGCAGAAGTCCGCGGCTATGTCCTCCATCGAGGTGCAGATTTCCCCCAGTGCAGCCGCGGCAGAGGTCAACATCGGTGGTTGGCACCCCACGGGGCAGGCCAAAACCGCGCTGCGGATGCTCATCAAGACCCTGTACGCCATCGCCGACATTGTGATTTACCTGGTGCTCTATCTGCTGCCGGTGCTGCTGGTGTTGGCGGTGGTGTTTGGCCTGCCGGTTTGGCTGGTAGTGCGGTGGTTGCGCCGCAAGGCGAAGAAATCGCGGCGTGCTCCTGCTCCGCCCGCGCCGAAGCAAAATTCAGCCTGAACTCAGCGGGCTAAGACGACACGCGCAAAGGCCGCAGCGACAACTGCGGCCTTTGTCGTTAATTTGCCGCGCGGCAGCCGCCCCTACCCCTTCATGCCACTGCGGGCAATGCTTTCGGTAAACTGCTTCTGGGTCAGGAAATAGAGCAGCAAGATGGGCAGAATGGTAATGACCGCACCAGCCATCTGCAAATTGAGTTCCGAACCGGCCTCGTCCACGAACTGATACAGCCCCACCGCAATAGGCCGCCACGTGGGAGCGTTGGTCACCAACAAGGGCCAGGCCAACGCGTTCCACGAACCGATAAACGAAAGCACGGTGATGACCATGATCGGCGCCTTCGAGAGGGGCACCGCCACCCGCCAGAGAAACTGCCAGTGGTTAGCGCCGTCGATCTGCGCCGCATCGTACAGGTCGTCGGGGATCTGCGCGAAAAACTGACGCAACAAAAACACGCTAAACACACTCCCCATAAAGGGGATGGTCAAAGCCGGCCAGTTGTTCACCCATTTAATCGGCCCCACTCGCCCCAGCCAGGTCACCGTCAAAAAGTTTGGGATCATCAACACCATGCCCGGGATCATCATAGTGCTCAGCAAGATGCCGAAAATCAGGTCGCGGCCCGGGAATTTCATCCGGGCAAAGGCATAAGCCGCCAAAATACTGAAAACCAGTTCCCCGGTCAAGGTGATGAACGTGATTTCTATGGAATTGAGGAAATACTGAGAAAAGTTCGCCTCCCGCCAGGCCACCGCGTAATTGTGCCATTGAGGCACTTCTGGCAAGAAACGGCCGGAAATGGCCTCGCCCAAGGTCATCAGCGAGGTCAAAATCATCCACAAGAAGGGGATCACCGCAATCACCCCGCCCACGATGAGCACGCCATAAAGCAGGCTGCGCAGCACCACCCGGCGCACTCGGTAATAACGAGAATTTTTTGCCCGGATAGCCATGATTCACCTCACTATTGATAAAACACGCGCGAGCCCTGCACTTTGTTGTTGATGTAAGTCAGGCTCAAGATGATGGCAAAGAGTACAAACGCCATTGCCGAAGCGTAGCCGTAGCGGGTATCGGTGAAAAATTTATCGAAGATGACCACGCTAAACGTGTTGACCGTGTTCAGAGCCTCAGGCTCGCGCATCACGTAGATGTGATTGAAGGCCTTGAATGTGCCGATGATCGCGATGAGCGAAAGGAAGTAAGTGGTAGGCGAGAGCAGGGGCAGGGTGATGTGGCGGAAGATCTGCCACTGGCTGGCACCGTCGATTTCCGCAGCCTCGTTGATCTCATGGGGAATGTTGCCCAGCCCCGCCAGATAAATCACGGTATCGTAGCCGACGTAAGTCCAAATCGAGTAGATGATCACCACCACCAGCGCCAGGCTAGGGCCGGCGGCCCAATCGGGGATGGACACGCCCAAGGCATTGCCCAACAAGAGGAAGACCCCGCGCGGCTCCCACAGCCATTTGAGGGGCGGCAGGCCGAAAAAGTGCAGCGTCCGGTTAACCAGCCCGGCCGGGTGCCCGATGAACAGCAGCCGGAACACCGCGGCACTGGCCACCGTAGGCGTGATGTAGGGCAAGAAGTAGAGCACGCGGAAAAACTCCTTCCCCCGAATTTGCTGGAAGAGCAAATAGGCCAGCACTAAGGCAATGGCCAGTTGGAAGGGCACAGTGCCCAGGGCGTAATACACGGTCACCACCAAGCCGCGCCACAGGTTGGGGTCGCCCGCTTCGATGACCGGCGGCAATTCGGCCACCAAAATCCACCCCGCGGTGAGCAGGAACAGGGCGGCCAGCCCTTTGAAAACAAAGCCCCGCTCGCTTGCGCTGTGCACCGCGCTCTGCCACAGCCGCCAGGCCACGTAGAACAACACCAAACCCAAAGTGATGAGCGCGAAATGGATGGCAATGCTCGGCGGCTCCCCTTCCTCGACGGCTTTGCGGATGGCCGCCTGGAGTTGCTGGTAGGTGAAAAAGGCGGTCAGCGCGCCCGCGCCCAAGAAAAACGTGGCCACGCTCCACTGCCCCACGTACGCGCTGTGCTGCAGCGTGGGCCAGCGCCGCAGCGCCAGCCACCACAGCACCAGCCCCGCCACGCTCACCACCACGGCCAGTTTCAGCGCGGCCAGCACCTCGGGGGTGGTCAACGCCTCCCACAACCATTGGCGGAACATCCGTTGCTCGCGGCGGGTGCCCACGGCCTTGTCGGCAATTTTGAGCACATGGGGCAACAAAACGACCCCGTACCGCCACCACAGCAGGCTCGCCGCGCCCAACACCGCCCCCGGCAAAGCCCAGGGCCAGGGCGTCTCGCCGCGCTCGCGCGCGGCCTCTCGTAAGCCCTTGAAGGAACGCCAGGCTACAAAAAACAAGCCCGCGGCAGCGGCGAAGAAAAGCACGAACGTCAGGCTCTCGATGGCATGGATGTAATGACGCAGGCCGACGAACTTCCCCATACGAATGCGCCATCGATGCAGGCTGACATAGAGGGCAAAGAACACCGGGAAAATCCCGAAGAGGAAAATCAGCGTCACCGATGGCGCGAGCATCAAATACGCGGTAAGATATTCCCGCCAACGGCGGCCGCGCTTGCTCTGCCACA
>JALUDX010000009.1 GCA_027053355.1 Anaerolineales bacterium
CTTCGGCGCTCATCTTGGGCTCCCAAGTGCGGTCAATCTGCCAGTTGGCGCGCAGGTCGTCCAGGCTATCCCAGAAGCCCACGGCCAAACCGGCGGCGTAGGAAGCGCCGAGCGAGGTGGTTTCGGCTACCTTGGGGCGCACCACGGGCACGCCCAAGATGTCGGCCTGGAACTGCATGAGCAGTTCATTGTAAACCATGCCGCCGTCCACCTTCAAGGCCTTGAGGTCAACGCCGGAATCCTTCTTCATCGCGTCCAGCACTTCGCGGGTCTGGTAGGCTGTGGCTTCCAGCGCGGCGCGGCAGATGTGGCCCTTCTTGATGTAGCGGGTCAGGCCAACGATGACGCCGCGGGCGTCGGAGCGCCAGTAGGGTGCAAACAGCCCCGAGAAGGCGGGCACGAAGTAGATGCCGCCGTTGTCTTCCACGCTGCGGGCGCAGGGCTCAATGTCGGCGGATTTTTCAAAGAATTCCAGATTGTCGCGCAGCCACTGCACCAACGCGCCGGTGATGGCGATGGAGCCTTCCAGCGCGTAATGGGCGGGCTGGTCGCCGAACTTGTAGGCTAAGGTGGTGAGCAGGCCGCTCTTGCTGGGGATGGGCTCGGTGCCGGTGTTGAGGAGCATGAAGCAGCCGGTGCCGTAGGTGTTCTTGGCTTCGCCCACGTCGTAGCAGGTCTGGCCGACGAGCGCGGCTTGCTGGTCGCCTAAGTCGCCCGCGACGGGAATTTCCATGCCGAAGGGGCCGTCTTTGGCCGTCATGCCGTAGACCGCGCTGGAGGGTTTGATTTCCGGCAGCATCTGGCGGGGGATGCCGAGGATGCTGAGGATTTCGTCGTCCCAATCCAGTTTCTTGAGGTCCATCAGCATGGTGCGGCTGGCGTTGGTGACATCGGTGATGTGCACGCCGCCGTTGGGGCCGCCGGTCAGCCACCAGATTTCCCAAGTGTCAATGTTGCCGAAGAGGGCATCGCCCTTTTCCGCGGCCTCACGCACGCCGGGCACGTTTTCCAAAATCCACTTGATTTTGGGACCCGAGAAGTAGGTCGCCAGCGGAAGGCCAACCTTGGGGCGGAAGCGATCCTGCCCGCCGTCTTTGGCAAGTTCGTCGCAGATTTCCTTGGTGCGGGTGTCTTGCCAGACAATGGCGTTGTAGAAGGGCTTGCCGGTCTTGCGGTCCCACACGATGGTGGTTTCGCGCTGGTTGGTGACGCCGATGGCGGCCAGTTCGGAAGGATCAACGCCCGCCTTTTCCAGCGCGCCCTTGATGACCTGCTGGGTGCGCTCCCAAATTTCCATCGGGTTGTGCTCAACCCAACCGGGCTTGGGGTAAATTTGCTCATGTTCCAACTGGTGGATGCCGACCACCTGCCCGGAATGGTCAAAAATCATAAAGCGGGTGCTGGTCGTGCCTTGATCCACTGCGCCGACATATTTCTTAGCCATTTTGGGACTCCTTTCTTGCGCCGCAACCGTTCGGTCTTTCGCCCAATCCGTGCGAGTCTGTGAAATCGGCGGATATTTTCTCTGCGGCATCTGCGTCATCGGCGGTTCCCTTTTGCCGAGGCCGAGGGGCGCGCCTATTTTACCCCCGTTGCCTTTCGACGGCGAAGCGCCCGCCGCGTGGCAGGATGCCGAGGCCCCCAATGAAGCCCCAAATATGGGGGAAGGCCGTAACCCTGCCGAACCTATGGGGTTGTTTTTAACAAAGGTCACCACCTCAGGGAGAAAACCATGTCTGCCGACCCCCATGTCCAAGCCCTGCTCGAGGAACTACGGCACCGCGACCCCGACGAATGGCCGCTCCCCACCTTTTTGCTGAACGCCAAAGGGGAACTCGTCTGGGCCAATCGCCGCGCCCGCGAATACCTGAACCTGCCCGCAGCCTTCACGCCCACGCCCTTCCCCACCTTCTGCCAACCGCAGAGCACGTGCGAACAACTCCTCGGCCAGGCCAGAAAAGCCGAATGTGGCGACTTTTCAGAGGGGAAAGAAATCACCCTGCACACCGCGGCCAACGACAGCCAGCACGCGCGCATCTTCTGCGCGCCGCTCAAAGCAACCGACACCGGGGAAATTTTAGGGTTCTACGGCTTTCTGGTCGACAAAACCAAAGAGCACGAACTGCGAGAGCACCTCGAAGCCCTAACGCTGGATGTGGGGCAGGTGCTCCACGCCACCTCCGACGCGGCCGTGGCCACGGTGCGCGCCTTGCGCCCCACGCTGGAATTTTTAGCCCGCCAGAAAAATACCCACCTCAGCGCGCTGCTCTCCGACGAAGGGCAAGTAGCCTATGCCTGGTTACAGCAAGACGCCCAGCGGCTGGCCAAGATCCTGCAGCAATTGGTAGACGAAAGCGAAAAAGACGAATACAAACGGCAAGCCCTCTTGTCCCAACAGTGGGACCTGCTGCGGGCCCAGATTACCAAGTTTCGAAACCCCGCCATGGCCGACCAAAAGGCCATCGAGGTGGTCAAACAGCCCGGATTTTTGCGGTTGGCGATTGCCACAGTGCGCGACACCCTGCGCCGCGCCAAACCGCAACACCTGCCCCGAGAGCGGGTGCGCGCGGTGGAACATGCCTGCGACGAACTGGAATTGAGCACCATCCTCGCACCGTTGATTTCCACCTACCACAGCCTGATGCTGCTGGAAAGGCCCTTGGATGCCCTGCGCGACTTTGTCACCACCCAGGTGCGACCCACTGAGCCGGCGGAAGACCTAGACCTGGCCAAGGTGCTCACAGAAGCCGCCCAAGAACTGCGCGAATTTGCCAACAGCCGCCAAATCGAAATCAAGATATCGCTCATTTGCACCACCGCGCGGGTGCGCGCACCGCATCGGGAACTGCGGCGCGCGCTGATGAACGTCATCCACAACGCGATCAAATACACCCGCCCGCGCACCCGGGGGCGCCCCTCGTGGGTAACCGTCCGCTTGACTTGCCCGCCCCACTGCGGCAGCCTTTACGCGCCCTGCGCGGAAATCATGGTCGAAAACTGGGGCACGGGCATTCCCGAAGACGAACTCGAACAAGGCGACATTTACAAGTTAGGCTACCGGGGCCGCCTGGCCACCAACATCACAGCCAAAGGCACCGGCATCGGCCTGACCGACACCCGCCACGTGTTGCGCCGCCTGGGTGGAGAAATCGTCATCACCAGCCGGCCCGCCGCCGACCTCTACCCCAAAAGCGACCCGCGTTATTACCACCAACCTTTTCTCACTAAGGTCTTCATCTATTTACCTACGCTGACGTGACTCCCGGCAACCCAGCCTTCCTCTTTTGTGGAGTGTGAACCATGGCCATATCCCGCATCCTTTGGATCGAAGATGGCGCCAATTTCGAATTGGCCGAGTTGTTGGCCCCGGTGTATTACTTGGGCCAACACGTGTTGGATATCGCAGAATCGGCCAGCGAGGCCGTTAATCTGCTCAGCGGCACGTCACTGCACGCCCCATACGACGCCCTCATCGTCGATATCCGCCTCTCGCCAGGAGGGCATCGGCTTTGGCAAGACCTTTACAAAAGAACCGTGCGCGGCGCCGTAGAAACCCAATTGGGCCTGCTGTTGCTCTATTGGCTGCTGGGGAAAGCGCCTTGCACCGAGGCGGCCCGGCACACCATGGCCGAGCCTTTAGCCCGCCTGCGCAAGGCCTACCCTCCCCCCTCGGGCTTCACCCCCGCGCAACTGGCCGTCTTCACCATCGAACGCCCAGCCCAACTCGAGCACGGCGGGCATCTCCAATGCCTGAGCCTCCAGCATTACTTCCAGAAAAAACTTTCCTCCCCCGACGATATCCTTCTGCGTATTGTGCGCCAAATTACCCGGCCGCCTTCCGGAGGGAAGTAAAATGGACGCCTATAACGCTCAACTCCAAAACTGGGACGCTTTCATCGCCTTAGCGCTGTTTCTTCCCACCCTTCTCGCCTTACTCTGGGAATTTTCGCCCCCCGGCGTTCGGCGAGCATGGGAACGCAAACTCCTTTACCTCTCAGACGATGAGCACGGTTATCTTCGATGGGACAAAAAGATCGTAACCCGCATCCTCGTAGCCGTCATCGTCCCTTATTTGGTTGTAGAGGGGCTCTTCATAGCCCTCTCCTTTCGAGGGGTGGAAGAGGCCATCCACGCGTGGCTGCCCTGCCTCCCTACTCAACCCTCTCTGTGGGTACTCACGCTCACCTTGCTTTTGGCGCTGGATCTTTTCTTCGCCATCGTCGCCTTCATCTTGAGCCGCCCCGGGGTAGTGCTCACGTGGATACGTTGGCGCATTCGAGTACACTGGCGAGAACGAGAAAACTTCGACGACGCCTTCGAACGCTACCGGCGCCTGCTGCGCGTGTTGGGACGGGAGAGCCGGGGAGGCGAGGAAACCAACATGGTGTTGCAAACCGTCCATGGCGTTGTACAAGACATCCTAAGCACACCCAGCCAGGAGGGGTCTTATAAAGGAAGCGAACTGAGCGGCTTGCTCCACGACATCGTGCCCATCCTCCTCGACTCGCCCCACCGCCCCACCCCTGCCAATTTCCGCCATGCTGCGCGGGTCTTTGCAGCGCTGTTCAAGCATTTCAGGTCACTCCCTTCTTCTCGATGCGAAAACTGCCGGGATATCCAGGCCGCGCTGGAAAGTATCGCCCGCTTGGGCCAGTATATCGTACGCAACCTGCCGGGCGACGACTACGACGAAGCACTCTCCCGGCTGCTCAGGCTCTTTCAACAATGCCACTACGGCGGAAAACACCTCAGCCGCGCGCTGCGTGACACCATCATTCCCCTGCTGTGGACACCGCCCACAGCGTCCCCCTACCGCACTGACTACAAAGCAGCCCTGCAGTCGCTTACTTTGTTAGAAGAGAGAATCCTCGCCTTACCCTTAAAAGAAGCCATCTCAGACCCTGACACGCTCCACGGCCTGGAGGAGATCTTCTACGATTACCTCAGCGTGCTGACCGCGTTTTGCCGGGCCGGGCAGAGCGCCTGCGCGCGAGCGCGACAACGCTGGCTACAACGACGGCCTGCCATCTTAGCTGCCTACCAGCAGATCATAAAGCATTCTGATCGCGCGAAGCCGCTCCCTGAAACTTTCTTTTGGGCTCAAGCCAGCCGCCATCACCGCATGAGCGGGCGCTTTCCCTTGGCCGATAGCATCGACCAAGTTTGCCAGGAATGGCACATCGGCCAGGGCACGTCCTCAGACGACTCTACGGGCAGGCTTTTTGTCTGCGTAATCTGCGAAACCCCTGCAGTTCCTCACCACTGAGGCTGAACAAATACGCCCCCTTCCTTTCTACCGCAGGGCTCTGCCCACCACAGGCGAGCCCTGCGACTCGTTGGGTAGCCGGCGCGCGGTGCGGCCGGGCGCGCACCGCGCGCCACAACGCGAGCATAGCAGGTCGCCGCCCCCAGAGGAGGCTTAGAAAAGGCACAAAAGCTCTTTACCTACGGCAAGTATAAAACCCTTGTGGGGTTATCAGCAGTCCCCCCGACCAGGCTACTTTTCAAAAAAGTGTTCTAAGGAAAGGTGGTAGTGCTCCCGCAAAATGCGCTCGTTGAGCCGCCAGGCTTGCAGCCACTGTCGCAGCGCGGCCAGGCGAGCTTCGTCGCTCAACGCCCGGCCATGGAACGTGCCATGCTCGTCGCGACGGCGACCGCATATCGGGCAGTATTCTACAGAAAACGGGTAAGTCCCCCGGGTGGGCGGCCATACTTCCATCAACCGAAACCCACAATTGGGGCACGCGCGGTATTGCCGGGTTGCCTCACTGGCAACCAGAATGCTCCCCTGCACTCGTTCTGCAGTCAACAATGCCATCTCGCGCCTCCTTGCTGGTAATCTCATTATAGAGAAAATTACTAAGCCAAGCATAACGCTTTCGTTTCAAAATCATTCAGCGGCCAGCAATGCTTTTGTGACACTTAATATCCCAAAACTTTGATACAATAGTAGCATGGTGTCGTGTTGGAGGTCTCCATGGCAACGATTCTCTATGTAGAAGATGACCACCTCAATCGGCGACTGGTGCAGCGCATTCTCTTAGCAGAGGGACATGAGGTTTTAGAAGCAAGCAACGCACCAGAGGCTTTAGACGTCATTCGGGCACAACAACCCGACTTGATTTTGATGGACATCAACATGCCCGAGGTAGATGGTTTCACCCTTACCCGGCAGATTAAAAACAACCCCGCGTGGAAACACATCCCCGTGATTGCGCTGACCGCCAACGTGATGAAAGGCGATCGAGAACGCGTGTTGCAGGCGGGGTGCGACGGTTATATTCAAAAACCCATCGACGTCGACGCCCTACCGCGTCAAATTGCCACTTTTCTCCACCACAAAGCCACGCGTTAAATGCTCAGCGAGGGCATCATCTCGTCTCCTTCATCCCTGTCGTGACCCAGAGCGGCCAGGGAAGCAACCGAGTGGTAGCGGTGGCGATACTTGGCAGGTGCGAAGCGCTTTCACCCTGGATAGCACCTGCCGAGCCAGGAGTCCCTTTCCTTCCTCACACTTACCTTGTGCCATGCCCAACGATCATACCGTTCCCCTGCCACAAGAAAAACGACATCCTGCCATCAAGCCCGAAGAAGCGGTAGTCTTGGTGGTCGAAGACAACGTGGCCAACTTCGTGCTCATTGCCCGCATTTTAGGCTACATGGGCATCCACTGCGAGTGGAAAACCAGCGGTTATGAAGTGGTGGAATACGCGCACACCCTACCGCGGGTTGACCTGGTGCTCATGGATATCCGCCTACCGTATGAAGATGGTTATAGCGCACTGCGCAAAATTCGCTCTTCGCCCAACCTCAAAGACACGCTGGTCGTAGCGGTCACCGCGGAAGCCAGCCGCGAACAACTCAACCGCGCCAAAGCCGCGGGGTTCGACGGCTTTATCGGCAAACCTTTAGACCCCGACCGTTTCCCCGACCAGATTCGACGCATCCTCAATGGCGAACCCGTATGGGAACTCTGACCTGGAGAAGTCCATGACAGGCGCAACTCCCCCGGCCCTCTCAGCCTCCGCGCCGCAAGGGAAACTAGCGCGGCGGATGGCGCTCATTTTGGTACCGGCCATCTTAGTGCCTCTGATCTTAGCCGGCCTTTTTGCCATGCACCGGGCGCAACAAGAACTGCGCGCCGAAATGCTCCAACAAATTGATCACGTCGAGGCCGACGCGCGGCAAAGCATCAACACTCAACTCTTTACCCGCAGCGCCCGGTTAGATAGCATCAGCCGGCAACCGCCTTTCCGCGAGGCCATGCACCTGTTGCTCACTGCTTCTCATGCCAGCGCCGCTTTCCGCCAGGCTCAAAAGGAAGTCATTACCCAACTCCAGGGGCTAAATGCCCGACAAACCCACCTCCTCTTTCACCACTTTTTTGTCGTAGGGCCAGATAACGGCATTTTAGCCAGCACAGATGCCAGTTGGGTAGGGCTTCAACTCAAAAATACCCCCCTCCAAGACCCTCTGGCGCGTATTCGCGCCCGTGACCCCGATTACACCCCCGATCCCTTCGGCGGGATACATTTTCTTTTTGCCCACCCTTTAATTGAACAACAACCCCATCCCCGCCTTTTCACCGTTTACACCTACACCGACTCCCAAAGCAATCAACAAGCCTTAGTCATTGGCATAGCCGACGAAATCGCAGTTTACCGCTTCCTCCAAGAGTTGGCTATTCGCTATCCCCAAAGCCAGGCTTTCATTCTTCTCCCCGACGGCACGTACCTGAGCATCGACCCTGTCTCACAGCAAGTTTCGGCCTACACGCCGCCCCCCATTTTGAGCACCAAAGCCGATTGGAAAAGACTGCAAGCAGAATACACCAGCCCCCTCTCTCAAAGGCCGGTGTTTGCCCTGGCCGAATGGGCGCCTTACTTGCACGCCTCACTGGGGTTAGAAGTGCCGCGCGCGGTGCTTTACCGCCGTACCCGCCAGTTTCTGCCCTTCGGCATCGCCGTGCTGACCGTCACCGCGCTGTTGTTGGCGCTCATTGTGTGGCTCGGCGTGCGCCATTTAACTCAGCCCATCGTAGAAATCACCGATGCGGCGCGGCGCTTCGCTGCAGGCGACTGGCAATGGCGCGCGCCCGTGCGCCGCGATGACGAAATCGGCCAACTGGCAGCCGCTTTCAACACCATGGCCGATGAACTCAGCACCTTCTACAAAAGTCTGGAAGAACAAGTCGAAGAACGCACCACCCAAATCCGCACCGCAGCCGAGGTTGCCGCGTTGGCCGGCTCTGCCACCGAGATGGAAGAAATCCTCCGCCGCACCGTCAACCTGATTACCGAACGGTTCTCACGCTATTACCAGGCGTCGATTTTCCTAATCGACGACCGCGGCGATGCTGTGCTGGCCGAGGCTGCCGGTGCAGCCGGCGAGGAAATGAAACGTCGCGGCCACCGCTTGAAAGTAGGTGGGCAATCGCTGGTTGGGTGGGCAGCCGCCCACCGTCAGCCGCGTGTGGCTTCCGACGTAACCGAAGATCCCGTCCACTTCAAAAACCCCCTGTTGCCCGACACCCGCTCTGAAGCGGCCTTCCCTCTACTGGTAGGCGAACAAGTAGTCGGCGTGTTGGATGTGCAAAGCAAATTCCCCGACGCGTTCGACGAACAAAGCCTGGCTACTTTGCAAACCTTGGCCGGACAATTGGCGGCGGCCATTTACAACGCCAAACTGCGCCAAAAGGCCGAAAGCGGTTGGGGTGAAACCCGCATTCTCTATCAGATTAGCAGCCAACTGGTTCACGCCCAAAGCCAAGACGACCTGATCGCCATCGGCCGCGAAGCCAGCGAGAGCCTACCTTTCATCACAGGCATGTTCGTGATCGACCGCGACGAGCAAACCTTTCACTTAATGCACGCCCATCACCCCCAAAAAGGGCACCTCCACCCCTCCGTGCGTGCGCTACACCTGAGCCCAGACGAACTCAAAGCCTTCTTCCCCAATCAGGCGCCATTGGTGATGAACAACCTGGCGCAAACCAGCGCCCCCGCACCTTTGCGCGCCGCGGCCGAAGCCCTGGGCTGTGCCTCCGCCGCCTACCTGCCGCTGTTCAACGGCGAAGACCTGGTATCGGTGTTCTTCTTGGGCGCAGAGCCACCCGACGCTTTCACGTTAGGGCGATTGCGGCCTTACACCACGTTGGCCGAAATTGCCAGCGCGGTGATCAACCGCGTATTTACCCTGGAGATCTCTCAAAAACGGCTCGACGAACTTCAAACCCTAATTCGCTTAGGAGAAAGTATCGCCTCTGCCTCCAGCACCGAAGCCTTTTACCACACACTCCACGAAGAAATCCATCGTATCTTTGGAGACATCAGCCTGCTCGTTGCCCTGTACGACCCGGTGCGGCGCATGCTGGAGATCCCCTACGCGTATGAACAAGGCCGCGAAACCCTGCTCAATCTGGAACCCGTACCATTGGGAGAAGGGTTGATCTCCCGAGTGCTTCAAGAGCGTAAAACCTTGCTTCTGCACGGCAACGTCGCCGACCAGGCCAAGTTTTTAGGCGGTCGTCAAATAGGCAAAGAAGCCAAATGGTGGCTGGGTGTGCCCCTGAGCAGCCACGACCAAATCATCGGCGTATTAGTACTCCAAGACACCGAACACAGCCGTACTTTTAGCCCGGAAGAAATCACCTTTGTTGAAGCCATCACCAACACCACCGCCCTGTTGTTAGATAAACTCCGCTTGGTAGAACGCGCTGAGCGTGCCCGCCGGCGCGAACACGCTCTCTTCACCATCCAAAGCCAGGCCCAGCAAAACCCCAACCTACAGCACCTGTTGCAAGCCGCACTGAACAGCCTCAGTGAGGTCTTCCCGCTGCAACACGGTGCGATTCGGCTCCAGTTCAATCCCGAAGACAAAACCCCACCCTCCTCTGGAGGAACCGCGGCATGAGTTCGGCATCCCTTCCCCCCACCCCGTCTCCGGGGACAACCGTTCAAGACTTCCGCGGCCGCCTGCTTAACATCCTACTCACCCTGGGCATCATCGTGGCCATCCCGGTGGCGGGGGTCAACATCACGGCCTCCTTGCGCGGCGGGCACCAATTGTTGGCCAGCCTTTACGCGGGCGCTGTGCTGGCGCTGGTACTCCTCCGCCTTTTGGGGCGGTACCCCCACCTGTACATCGGGCGGGCGTGGGGGCTATTGTTCCTCGCCTACATCGCTGCCCTCGCAGCCTACCTCACCACCGGGGTGGCCGGCGACGGCCGGGTATGGCTATTTGGGGCCTTGGTGTTGGGCGCGGTGCTGCTGCCCGAACCCCACAATTTCATCAATTTCATCCTCGGCCTGGTCTTCCATTTTGGTTTAGGCTATGCCGTGACCCGGGGGATACTTCCCCCACCACCATTAGAATACCTCGTCCGCAGCGAATCTTTCAGCGCCTGGATGCGCACGGGGTTAGCCGTAGTCGGCATTGGCGCCACCGCCGTGGCCGCGGCCACCATCTACCGGCGCAACCTAGAAAACACCTTAGAAGAAAGCCAAACCCTCAACGAAATCTTAGAGAAAGAACGCCTGCGCCTGGAAGAACAAAGCCGCGCCTTAGCCCGCCGCCTGGAACAAATCCACACCGCCAGCGAAATCTCGCGCACCATCAACACTATCCTCGACCCAGACCGCCTGCTGGAACGGGTGGTCAATCTGGTGCGTGACCGGTTCAACCTGTATTATGTGGGCATCTTCCTTGTCGATGAACGCGGAGAATACGCGGTGCTGCGAGCAGGCACAGGTGAGGCCGGGCGGAAAATGTTGGCTGAAGGACACCGCCTGGCCATCGGCGGCGCCTCCATGATCGGTTGGTGCATCAGCAACCGACGCCCCCGCATCGCCATGGATGTGGGCGAAGAAGCGGTGCGCTTTGCCAACCCTCACCTGCCCCTTACTCGCACCGAATTGGCCCTGCCACTGATCAGCCGCGGCGAAGTGCTCGGCGCGATGACCGTGCAATCTGAACGCCCCCGCGCTTTCGACGAAGACGACCTGATCGTGCTGCAAAGCATCGTCGACAACGTAGCCACCGCTCTTCACAATGCTCGCCTCTACCAAGAAATTCAAGCCGGTCTGCGCACCTTGGCCGAAACGCACCAACGCCTCTTTGCCGAAACCTGGGGCGGCCAAGGGCAAGACACGATAGAGATCGCCCTGGAAACAGGCCAACCCCACCCTAGCAAAAAGAAAACCTTCAGCCTACAAGTGCCCATCAACCTTTACGGCCAACCCTTGGGCGAAATTGTACTTGAAAGCCCCCGCCCCTGGAGCGACAATGACCGCGCCTTCGCCGAGCAGGCAGCCGCCCAACTGGCCCTGGCCATCGAAAACCTCTACCTGGTAGAAAGCGCCCAACGCAGCGCTCGAGAACACCGCCTGCTCAACGAACTCACCGAACAAATCGGCGCCACCTTAGACCTGGACGCCATCATCCAAACCGCCTTGCGCCAATTCCATGCCCTCCTCCACGTGAACGAAGCCGAGATCCAACTCATCGTGCCCGAGGCCGAGGAGTAACCCCATGACCCTCTCCACACCCCTCAAGGCCTTGCCTTCTCGTACGCTGTGGCAGCGGTTTCTCCGCTTTGCCTTGATCACCGGCCTCTTGCTTCTCCTGGGCGGCGGCGCCCTCTCACTCTGGATGCTCCACCTTCACACCTTGACCGCCAAACACGCTCGGGTGCTGGAAGTCGAAGCCCAGACCGCCCAGACCATTCTGCACACCTATCGGCTCAGCGACGCTCTGGAAAAAGCCTACCCCGCGCAAGACGCCACTTACCTGAAACGCCAACTTTCCCCCTGGCTACAAGCCCTGAGAGAAGACGCCCAACACCTCAACGAACTCCGCCGCGACTTCCCTCCCGATTCGCCAGTCGCCTTGGCTCTCTTGCACGCCCAACCCTACCTGCAACGGGAATTTACCTTAGCGCAAGGCCTCATTGACGCCGCAAAGGTCAACAACTGGCCTTCGGCCAAAATCCGTCGCGAGACCCTCAAAATCAACCACCGCCTGCTCCTGCTCAGCATGCAACAAACCATCCAAAAGAGCGAGGCCTATCGGCAAAATCAGTTCCGTAACATCCAAACCACACTGCGCCATGGTCGGCTGGCCGCGCCCCTACCCATCATTTTGGGGTTGCTTTTGCTCTTGATTTTGGCCTTCGAGACCCATCGCCTGCTGATTCAACCGCTGCACGCGCTTACCGAACGGATGCAACAGTTCACCGAAGGCGACTTCAGCGTGCGCCTGCCTGTGCAACGCAACGACGAAATCGGCCAACTGGCACACACCTTCAACCTGATGGCCGACCGCATCCAAAAATCGCAGGCAACCCTGAGTCAACGGGTGGCAGAACGCACCGAAGCGCTACAACGCCGCACCATCCAACTTCAGGCTGCCACCGAAATCGGCCGCGCAGTAACCACCCAGCGCGACTTGCCCGCCCTGCTCAACATGGCTGCTCGCCTGCTTAGCCAACGCTTCAACTTTTACCATGTGGGCATCTTCTTAGCCGACAAAGGCAGCGGGCAAGCGCGTCTGGAGGCCGCCTACGCTCAAAGGGGCGACACAGCCCAGCGTCTGCTGGCTCAAGGCTACACCGTCTCCTTTGTAGGCGAAGGCCCCGTGAGCCGAGCGCTGAGCACCGGCCGCCCCCAAACCGCTCAATACGCTGAAGAAGCCGCGCCCCTGCCCGAATGCAAAGACACCCGGGGCGAAATTGCCATCCCCCTGCGGGTAGGGGAAGACATTTTAGGGGTAATAGACATCCACAGTGACACCCAAGACACCTTCCCCCCTGAGGACGTCGCTGCGCTGCAGGCCGTAGCCGACATCCTTTCCGTTGCCATCGTCAATGCCCGCCTCTTCCAACAGACTGCCGAAGCCTTAGAGGCCAGCCGGCGCGCCTACGCAGCCCTGAGCCAACAAGGGTGGCAGCGCCTTCTGCGCCGACGACAAAAGCGGGGTTTTCGGCTCACCGCGGACGGTCGTGTGCTGCCTCTGGCTTTAGAGGAACAGTCGACACCGCCACCTGACGATCACGAACCAGAAAAAACAAAACACGCTTTGCGCCTGCCTGTCAAAATACGGGGCCGCACCATCGCCATTGCCCATCTGCGCAAATCCACTCCCTGGCAACCGCAAGAGCGCCGCTTGTTAGAACAAGTCGGCGAGCGTCTGGGTGTCATTTTAGAAAGCGCCCGTCTTTACGCCGAAGCCCAACGTCGCGCCGGGCAACTGCAAATCGCTGCCGAAATCGCCCGCGACACCAGCGCCACCCTCGATTTAGAAGAACTACTCCGTAAAGCCATCAACTTGGTTCGCGACCGCTTTGGCTTTTACCACGCCTCGGTCTTTTTGCTGGATGAAAGCGGTCACTACGCGGTGGTCAAAGAATCTACCGGCGAAGCAGGCCGTCAAATGAAAGCCCGCGGCCACCGTTTAGCCGTCGGCTCTAAATCAATTGTCGGCCAGACCTTAGCCCGCCGCGCGCCTGTGGTGGTCAACGACGTTAGCAAAAGCGACATCCACCACTTCAACCCCCTGCTCCCCGAAACCCGCGCCGAAGCCGCCATCCCTCTCATGGCCGGGCAACAACTCATCGGCGCCATTGACATCCAATCCACCCAAATTGGCGCCTTTGCGGAAGAAGACATCCGCGTCCTGCACATTTTGGCCGACCAATTGGCCGTAGCCATCATCAACGCCAACCTGTTTGCCGAAACCCAAGCCCACCTGGAACGACACCGCGAACTCCACCAAATCATTGCCGCGGCCGTGGCATCCGACACCTTAGAAACCGCCTACCGCAACGCGGTCGAAAGCATCCACGCCATGCGGCCGGGCGAAGACGTCCTCCTGCTCACCCCTGAGCCCGAGCAGCCCGACACCCTGCGTATCACCGCCTGGGCTGGATCTTCGTATGCCGCTGAAAAAATGGCCGAGCGCCACTTCTCGCGCCATGAAGGGCTCATCGGCCAGGCCATACAGCAACACGCCCCGCAAATCCTCAACACCCCTGAACAACGCCCCCTGCTCTCCAACGCGCAGGCCGAACTGGTTGTGCCACTGGAATATCGCGACGAACTCTTGGGCGCATTGGTCTTCAGCAGCCCCCAACCCAACGCCTTCGACCCCTTAGCGTTGGAAATGAGCCGCACGTTGGCGCAAAGCCTAAGCGCCATTTTCGCCAACATCCGCCTATTGGAACAAGTACGGCGTCACGCGCAAGAACTCACCATGCTCTACGAAATCACCGCGGCCGCAGCCTCCCACGTAGAACTGGAGCCTTTGCTCCAAGACCTGGCACACCGCTTGCGCGAAGGCTTCAACGCACTGCATTGTGGCGTGGTGCTCTTTGAAAAAGACGCCGACATGGGCACCCTGGTAGCCTCAGACTCCGCCCCCAACGCGCCAGGTGCCGGCATGTTGGGCACCAAACTCCCCCTGCGCACTCCCTTTGTGCAACAAGTCATTGAAAACCGCAAGCCCTTCGTCTGCCGCGACGTCGAACACGGCCAAGAAAAACTGGGAGCAGCCCAGCCACTCCTCTCTAAACGCGGTGCCAAACAGGTCATCCTGCTGCCCCTGCTCGCTCGCGACCAGGTCATCGGCACCTTGGGGTTAGATATCGGCGACGCCACCCGGCAAATCACAGCCGAGGAACTGCGCCTGCTGGAACAAATCGCCCACCAGATTGCCACCTCCATCGAAGTAGCCCGACTCTTCCAACAGGCCGTGCGCACAGCCGAACGCGAGCGCCTGGTGACCGAAATCACCACCAAAATGCGCGCCACCAACGACCCGCAAGCCATCATCCAAACCGCCCTTGAAGAACTGCGCCGGGCGCTACACGCCCAGCAAGCCCAGGTTCTGTTCGTTACCAACGGTCAAAACCCCACCTCTGAGCCCGATCAACAACCTCAAGGTTGACCACGAGGAGCCACGCCATGTGCTACACGCTGACCATTGCCAGCCAAAAAGGCGGCGTTGCCAAAACCACCACCGCGGTGAGCCTGGCCGGCGCGCTTCAAGAACAAGGCTACCGCGTGTTGGCCGTGGATTTAGACCCTCAAGGCAATCTCACCTTAGGGCTGGGGCTACGCCCCCAACACATGACCGCCACCGCGGCCGAATTGCTCCTCGATGCAGCCACCTTCGCCGAAGCGCGGCAACCCACCGCGTTAGAAGGGTTAGATCTCATCCCCGGCAACGAAAACCTACAACTGGCCGAACGCTACCTGCCCAGCCGGCAAGCCTACGCGTGGGCGCTCCAACGCGGCCTGGCTCCCGCCCAGCAGTCCTACGACTTCATCCTCATCGACAGCCCCCCTTCCCTCAGCGCACTAACCACCACTGCGCTGACCGCAGCACGCCTCGCCCTGCTGCCCACCCAGGCCGAATACTTCTCTGCCTACGCACTCAAACCCATGCTCCAAACCATCCGCCGGGTGCGCGAACGCTACAACCCCGACCTGGCCTACCGCATCCTGCTGACCATGTTCCGGCGCCGCAACCGGGCACACCGCATCATCCGCAGCCGCTTAGAAGCCACCTTCGGCGCTGGCCTCTGCCAAACCGTGATCGAAACCGACACCAAACTACGCGAAGCCGCCATCGCCGGCCTACCCATTACCCATTTCGCCCCTCGCACCCGCAGCGCCACACAATACCGCGCCTTGGCCCAGGAGTTGGTCGCCTATGTCCAAAAAGAAAGCCTTGCGTCAACGGCTTGAAGACCTCTTCGCCGCCCTCCAAGAAGACACCACCGACGGCCGGGCCCTCACCCTTTCGCCAGAAAACGTGCTCGGCTGGGCCTGGCACGCGGATGCAGAAGGGCGTTACCTGCGCTACGACGAGGCCTTTGCCACCTTGTTGGGCTACCCCATCGAGGCCATCCAAGGCCAACCGTTAGACCGCTTTGCCTTGGACGAACCCTCCCAGGTGCGCCTGCGCGGCCTATTGGAAGAAGGCAACCTGCCAGCCGAAGCCGAAGTCACCTTCTTTGACGCCCATGGGGAACCCTGGCCGGCCCGCTTCCACATCGTTTCGCAAAGCCCCGACGGCGGGCTGCACGGCTTCGTGCGCCTGCAAAAACGTGGCGCCACGCCACCGCAGCAGGCCCCTTCCTCACCGCCGAGCACCGGCCTCACCCTGGTCGAAACCCTCCCCCGAGGACTGCGGGTAGACAATGGTCGCCTGCTGCCTGCAGAAAAACCGCTGACCCCAGCAGCCCAACAAGCGCTGCAACGCCGCAGCCTGGCCGTGGTGCAACACGACGACGGCGCGGCCATGGCCCTGCCCCTGGAAATCGCCAACAGCACCGCCCTGCTCGAAACCCTTGACCCCACCCCCGGCCGCGTATGGAGCAGCGACGAACAACGCTTGGCCGAACAAGTCGCCGAGCAATTAGCCCTGGCCTTAGAAAACGCCCAACTCTTTCAGGCAGCCCAGCGCCGCGCCAGCGAGTTGGAAGTTCTGCACCAAATGGCCACCGCGGTCAGCCGCTCCCTTGACCTGAGCCACATCTACCGCGAAGCACTGCAACAACTTCAACGGCTAATCCACGTCGACGCCGGGCTGATCACCCAACCCATCGAGGGCAACGACGAACACCTGCAAATGGTGGCCTACTGGAACCTGCCAGCCGAACTCGCACAAAAATTAGAAGCGCAGAAAATCCCCATCGCCGGCAGTTGCTGCGGCGCGACCTACCAGCACCAAGAGGTGCTAACACTCTCTGACCTCTCGCTTTCCTTGAGCGGCTACCCCCACATAGGACTGGTACCCCGCCAATACGGGTTCCGCTCTTATGTGGGTGCGCCGTTAATTTACCAAGATCAAATCTTAGGCACATTGTGCCTCTTCCGCCGCACCACCCACGAAGCCACCGAACACGAAAAACGGCTCCTCCACACCATCGCCGGCCAGGTCGCGGCGGCCGCGGCCAACGCCCGCCTCTTCCAAACCACCCGCGAAGCCTTAGAAACCACTGAAGCCCTTTACCACCTGGCCGCCGCGCTCAACACAGCCAACACTTACGAACAAATCCTCCAGGTATTGCACGACCATCTGGGGGAAGACGTAAAAATGGTGGCACTCAACCTGTTCGATCAACCATGGGCTAATGAAACCCAACCTCGTTTCATTATAGGCCGGGCTTACTACCCTGCCCTGCCTCCTGAAGTACACGAGAAAATTGTTGACAAACCCTTTGCCATCAGTCAATTCCCTACCCTGGAGCGGATGAAAAATCCTTTCTTCCTCGAAGATCTCCAAAATTACCCCATACGCTCCTCCTTGGTCAAAGATCTGTTACCCCTCTTCCCCAAAACCAGGGCTTTTGCCGCCCTACCTTTGCTGGCCGGCGGTCGATGGTATGGGTTCTTGCACCTCTTTTACCACGCACCCAAGACTTTTGCCGCCAAAGAACGCCAATTTTTCCAAACCATCGCTGCCCAGGCCAGCGTGGCCATTGAAAACCAGATCCACCTCGAAACCATCCAACAACACAGCGCCGAGACCGAAAAACTCTACCAAGCCACCGCGGCCTTCAACGCAGCCACCACGTATGACGAAATCCTCCACATTCTTGCCAAGGCAGCAGGAGAAAACGTCCACACCGTTGCTTTTGGCCTTTTTGAACACCCTTATGAGGAAGACAACCCACCCACCTGGATTCAACCCTACGCTTACTGGAGCACTTTAGACCTCCCGCCAGGGGTGCTGGAACAAATGGGCACCCAGAGATTCCCTTTGCAGAAAGATTCGCTCATCTTCCAACTCAAACACCCCCTCTTCATCGAAGACGTAACCACCGAACGCCGATGGCCGGAACACCTGCGCGCCCTCTACAGCCAAACTCTGCAAACCAAAGCCACGGTGTTGCTTCCCCTCTACATCGGCGACCAGTGGTTGGGGCTCATCAACCTCCTCTACCGCGAAGCCCATGCTTTTTCAACCGAAGAGCAACAACGGTTGCAAGCCCTAACTGCCCAGGCCAGCATCGCCATCCAAAACTTACGCTCTTTGGAAGACGTCCGCCGCCGCACCGTTGAAACCGAGGCGCTCTACCGGGCCACCGCGGCTTTCAACGCGGTCACCTCCTACGACGAAATTTTAGACATTTTGCGCGAGCATACCTCGCTGGCCGCACACGCCATCAACATTTCCCTCAACCTCTTCAATCGCCCCTGGGTCGACCAAAACGACCCGCCCGAGTGGTCAGAAGTCAAAAGCCGATGGACGAAACTGCCCCCGACCGCGTTGGCACCTCGTTACCCCTTCCGCCAGTTCCCAGCCGCTCGGCTGCTCTATACCAGCGAACCACTGGTGATTACCAACGTCTTGAACGACCCGCGTTTAGACGAACAAACCCGCAACCTCTACACCCAGCGGTTCAAGGCTACCAGCACGGTCTTCATGCCACTCATCGTCGCCAACCAGCGCATTGGGTACGTCAACGCCATCTATGATCAACCACGCGAATTCAACGCCGACGAAATCCGCTTTTTGCAAACCGCAGCCACCCAAGCCGCGGTCGCCCTCCAAAACTTGCACCGCTACGAAACCGCGCAACGCTACGCCCGAGACCTGGAAACTGCAGCCCGCACCGCCAGCGAAATCGCCGCCGCCAGCCAAGATCTGGACAATCTGCTAAACAAAGCGGTGAACCTGATTCGTGAGCGCTTTGGCTTTTACCACGCCTCAGTATTTCTGTTGGACGAAAGCGGCGCTTACGCGGAAGTGCGTGCCTCGACCGGCGAAGCCGGCGCTGAAATGCTCAAACGCGGCCATCGGTTGGAAGTCGGCTCCCGTTCGACAGTGGGGCAAGCAGCAGCCCGCCGCGAACCGGTGATCATCAACGACACCGCGACCAGCGACATCCACCGCCCCAACCCCCTATTGCCCGAGACACGTGCGGAAGCCGCCATTCCCCTCATCGCCGGCGAGCGGCTCATCGGCGTGCTGGACGTGCAATCAACCCAGCCCGAAGCCTTCACCGAAGAAGCCGTGCGTATGCTGCGCCTGCTGAGTACCCAGTTGGCCGTAGCCGTCGAAAACGCCCGCACCTACGCCTTAGAGCGCCAGGCCGTGGAAGAAATGCGCCGGGCCGACGAACTCAAGAGCCAGTTCCTAGCCAACATGAGCCACGAACTGCGCACGCCGCTCAACTCTATCATCGGCTTCTCGCGGGTCATCCTCAAAGGCATCGACGGCCCCGTCACCGACCTGCAACAACAAGACCTGAGCGCCATCTACAACGCAGGGCAACACCTGCTGGGGCTGATCAACGACATCCTCGACCTCTCTAAAATCGAAGCCGGTAAAATGGAATTGGCCTTCGAAGATGTGGACATCGCTGACCTGATCAACAGTGTGATGTCTACCGCGGCAGGGTTGGTCAAAGACAAACCCGTCAAACTCCTCAAAGAGATCGATGACAACCTGCCCATCATCCACGCCGACCCCGTACGGGTGCGGCAAGTGCTGCTCAACTTGCTTTCCAACGCGGCCAAGTTTACCGATGAAGGCCACATCAAAGTGTTTGCCCGGCTGAACAAAGGCCCCCACGGCCTGCCCGAAGTTCTGGTGGGCGTCGAAGATACCGGCCCCGGCATCGCCCCCGAAGATCAAGAAAAACTGTTCAAACCCTTCTCGCAGGTCGACGCTTCCCCTACCCGTAAAACCGGCGGCACCGGGTTGGGCCTTTCCATCACCCGCAACCTGGTCGAAATGCACGGCGGGCGCATTTGGGTGGAATCTGAAGTAGGCAAAGGTTCAACTTTTTACTTCACCCTGCCCGTCATCCAGCCCACGGCGCCCACCGCGGCGCTCAACGGCGAACGGCTGGTGCTGGCTATCGACGATGAGCCCGAGGTCATTCATCTTTACCAACGCTACCTGACCCCCTTGGGCTATCGCGTCATTCCTCTTAACGACCCCAACCTGGCCGTGGCCCGCGCCAGCGAACTGCAACCCATGGCCATTTTGCTGGATATCATGATGCCCGGCCGTGGGGGGTGGCAGGTTTTGCAAGACCTCAAAAAACACAACGAAACCAAAGACATCCCGGTGATCATCGTCAGCATCCTCAACGAGCAAGAAAAAGGCTTCAGCCTGGGCGCGGCCGACTACCTGGTCAAGCCCATCTTGCAAGAAGACCTGGCGCGCGCTTTGCAGCGCCTCGACCCTCAGCACCATATCCAGCATATCCTCATCGTAGAAGACAACCCCTCCGACCGCTACCTGCTCAGCCGCCTGCTGGGCGAAATTGGCCCCTACACCCTGCACGTGGCCGAAAACGGCGAAGAAGCCCTGCAACACATCGAACAATCGCCGCCCGATGCGGTCTTCTTGGATTTACTGCTGCCCAAGATGGACGGGTTTACCCTGTTAGAAACCCTGCGCGCGGACCCGCGCTGGCAAGATCTGCCGATCGTGATCTTCACCGCGGCCGATCTCTCGCCGGCGGAGGTGAGCCGCCTGCGGAACGCTGCCCAAGGGCTGCTCCGCAAAGGCGCGCAAGACACCACCACCCTGTTAGAAAACCTAAAGCACTTGCTGCAAACACTGAAACAACCCGAAACGGTCGAATGATGTAACGGTTCAGCCTCGAAGAGACACGGAGGATGACGCAGACGGAAAACCACAGAAGGCACAGGAAACGGGATGCGGGAAACGAGAAACAGAACGCAGCCGTTGGACGTCATTTTGGCGACCTCGGCGCCCTCAAATCCCCGCCTACCCGCCATCATCCGCGCTCATCTTTGCGCACCTACCTTTGGTCCGCGGCTATGCGAAAGCAGCAATTTTTTACCTTGTAAAACCCCAGCCTTTTCTTCCGGGCTTGCGTAATGAGCGCGCAAGCCCGGCCTTTTGCCCCCACCATCCTCCCCTGCCGGCGCCCCACGGCAGGGGAGGATGGTG
>JALUDX010000010.1 GCA_027053355.1 Anaerolineales bacterium
GCCCTGAGCGAAGTCGAAGGCTGCCCTGAGCGAAGTCGAAGGCTGCCCTGAGCGAAGTCGAAGGCTGCCCTGAGCGAAGTCGAAGGGGGCGGCTTGGGGGGAGAGGAGAGGGCATGAAAAGCGAGGTCCTCGAAAAGCCTTGACCAGACGAGATGAGATTGTCGGCCAAGGAAACAAGGTGAGCGTTGCACTTTTTGGCGTTTTTCGCCCAATCTGTGCCAATCTGTGAAATCTGCGTAATCTGCGGTTTCTCCTTTCCGAGGCTGAACAATGACAAATGTCGTAGAAGCGATGCTTCACCCTGCGTTCCTCGCCTTCCCCCCTGGCGTTCGCGTGTATAATCGCGACACACCCCCCGCTGGCCTGGCAGAAGAAACGGCGAAGACACCGAGCAGCCAGGAGGGAGGGACTGAGGTGCTTGGCATTTTCTCTGCGCCTCTGGGCGACCCCTACTTTACGCCTCTGCGCCAACGCCCTCGACGTTCCCCGCTTTGCACCGGCTGAGCAGCAACCCCCAAAGCAACCATGGACCCCGTAGAAGAAATCAAAAACCGCCTGGATATTGTGGACATCGTCTCCGAAACCGTGAACCTGCGGCGCACGGGCAAAAACTATATCGGTTTTTGCCCCTTCCACGACAACAAGCGCACGCCGGCCTTTGTGGTTTTCCCCGAGACGGGTACCTGGCGTTGCTTTAGTTGCAACGAAGGCGGCGATATTTTTTCCTTTGTGATGAAGCGGGAGGGGTGGGATTTCCGCCAGGCTTTGGAACACTTAGCCCGCCTGGCCGGGGTGCCTTTGCGCGCCCCTACCCCCGCGGAGGAACGACAACGGGAAGCCCACCAGCGCCTCTACGACCTGGTGGAAGAGGCCGTGCTCTTCTACCGCCATTTTCTGCACGCCCCGGCCGGGCGCCAGGCGCTGGCGTACCTGCACCACCGCGGCCTCGACGACGCCACCATCGAAGCCTTCGGCCTGGGCTACGCGCCCCACGCCTGGGAAGCAGCCCGCAGCCATTTCACCCAAAAAGGCTACAGCGACGACGAACTGGTCGAGGCCGGTTTGCTTACCCGTCGCGACGATGGCCGGGTGTACGACCGCTTCCGCCATCGGGTGATGTTCCCCATCCGCGACGCGCGGGGCCGGGCGGTAGGCTTTGGCGCCCGCACCCTCGACCCCGAGGGCGTGCCCAAGTATCTCAACTCGCCGCAAACGCCCATCTTCGACAAAAGCCGCCTGCTCTATGGCCTCGACAAAGCCGCCAAAGCCATCCGCGAGCGCGATCAGGTGATCATCGTCGAGGGCTACATGGACGTCATCGGGCTGCATCAGGCCGGGTTCCCCCATGCGGTGTCGCCCATGGGCGTGGCCTTGAACGAAGGGCAACTGCGCACCCTCAAACGCTACACCCGCCACATGGTGCTGGCGCTGGATCCCGACCCCGCGGGCATCCGCGCGACCCTGCGGGGCATGGACGTGGCCCGCTCGGCTTTGAGCGAAGAGAAATTGGGCTTCGACCCGCGCGGCTTGCTGCGGCAAGAAAGCCGCCTCAAGGCCGACCTGCGGGTGGCGCTCTTGCCCCCCGGCCAAGACCCCGACGAAATCGCTTTGGCCGACCCGGCCGCCTGGGAGCGCACCCTCAACCAGGCCGAGCCGATCATCTTGTTCATCATGCACACCCTGGCCGCGGATTTGGATTTGGACGAGCCCAAGGCCAAAGCCGACCTGGCCGAGCAGGTCTTGCCCCTGATCTACGAGGTCACCAACCCCATCGAGCAAAAGGCTTATCTGCAAAAACTGGCCGCCTTGCTCAAGGTCGATGAGCAAACCCTGCTGGCCTGGCGGCCACCCGCCCGCCGCAGGGCGCCGGCGCGGCGGGGCCGTCAGCCTTCCACGGCCTCGACCCAACGCAGCCCCCGCGCCCAGCCTTCGGCCCCGCCGCAGCCCGCGCACCGCCTGGCTCTGTCCGACCAATTGGGGCGGCGGGTGGTGGGCTTGTTGCTGCGCGACCCGGAACTGCGCTTCCGGGCCGACCGGGTTTTGCGGCAGCGCGACCTGTGCCCCCTGCAGGAAGCGGATTTCCTGGCGGAGGCGCACCGCCGCCTGTTCCGCGCCATCGTCCGCGCGGCCGAGCAAGAGCAGACCTGGCCGGTCGACGCGGCTCAATCCCTCTTGCCCCCGGCGCTGCTCGAAGAGGCCGACCGCTGCCTGGCCGCCACCGCCGGCCTGCGCGACCAGCCGCAGCGCTGGTTGGAAGACCTGCTGCAAGCCGTGGTGCGCCTGCGGTTGGAACACGTCCGCCGGCAGCAAGAGCAACTTCGCTACCTGCTGGCCGAGGCCAGCCCCGAAGACGAGCCGCTTTACCAGCAAAACCTGCTGGAACTGACCCGCCGCCGCCTGCGGCTGGATAAGGCCCTGAAAACCGGCTTCCGTCATTCCCTGCCTGCTTGACTTGCTTCCCCCTGGGATACCACCATGTCTACCCCAAACGCCCCCGACGCCTTCCGTCTGCCAGAGCCTGACGCCTTGCCCGAAGACGAAAACGCGGTGGCCGAGCCCTTGGACGCCGAGGAACTCAGCGACCCCATTTACCTCTACCTGCGCGAAATTGGTCAGGCCGAGTTGTTGCGCGCGGATCAGGAGTTTTGGTTGGCCGTGCTGTTGGCCGCGCAGCGCCGCGTGGCCTGGCTTCAGACCCACCCCAAGGCGCGCGGCCACGAACAAACCCCGCGACGCCTTTACTGCGCGCTCTACACCGAACTGCGCACGGCCTGGCAGCGGGTGTTGGAAGACGTGGCCCGCTGGGGTTGTGAGCCGCCCGATTTTGCGCTCATGGTCGTCGAAGCCCAAATGTTGCATTACACCTGGCAGGCCGACACCCCTTCCTACACCCGCGCTTACCTCAACAACGGCGCCTGGGGCAAAGACCCCTTTTGGGACGCGCTGGCCGCCCAGATCGTGGCGGTGTTTACCGCACTGTACATCTTGCCCGAAACCACCGCCCAGGCGTTGGCCGCGTTTTACGAACGGCACGCCCGCCTGCCGTCAGACCGCACCTTCCGCCGTAAATTGCCCGACGACGAAACCCTGGCTCGCGAACTGGAGGCCATCGCCGCGCGAGCCGAGCAGGCACGGGTGGCGCTCATTCGGTCGAACTTGCGGCTGGTGGTCAGCGTAGCCAAGCGCTATTTGGGGCGCGGGGTGCCTTTGCTCGACCTGATTCAGGAAGGCAACATCGGCCTGCTGCGGGCAATCGACAAATTCGACCCCGCGCGCGGCTACAAATTTAGCACCTACGCCACGTGGTGGATTCGCCAGGCTGTGACCCGCGCCATCGCAGAACAAGCCCGCACCATCCGCATCCCCGTGCACCTGATCGAAACCCTGCAGAAATTGTACAAAATCCAGCGGCACCTCACCCAAAAATTGGGACGGGAGCCTACGCTGGAAGAAATCGCACTGGAAAGTGATTTCCTCACCCCTGAAGAGGCCTTTGCTATCCGCACTGCGCTTTCCAAGGGGGAGTCTCTTCCCTTGCACCTGCGGCAAAGGTGGCAAGCCGCCACGGCAAAAATTCGGCAGGTGTTTCGCGCAACAGAAGAGCCCGTTTCTCTGGAAAACACCATCGGCAGCGAAGACGATAACACCTTAGGCGACCTGCTGGAAGACACCGACGAGCCTTCGCCGATCGACCAGGCCACCCGCGAGATGTTGCGCGAGCAAATTCAGCACGCGCTGGCAGCCCTTACCGAGCGCGAGCGCCAGGTGCTGGAACTGCGTTTTGGCCTGCTGGACGGCAAAATGCATACCTTAGAAGACGTAGGAAACTACTTTGACATCACCCGAGAGCGGGTCCGCCAGATCGAAGCCAAAGCGTTGCGGAAACTGCGCCACCCGGCTTACAGCCGCGCCCTGCGCGATTACCTGACTTGAAGCCGTGGTGTCTGCGAGGTTTCTGCTTGGCTTTGGTGAGAGGACGCCGCAGAAGAACACCAAGAGGCGCGGAAAACACATCAATGGGGGTAATTTGTGTTAGAATGAAGGTCACCCTATTCGGCTTTGCCGCTGACCCGTCAGCACTACCGCCGGGGAGGCCATCGCAAAGCGCCTATCGAGAAGGAGCAAGTGATGAGCGAACAAGAAAAGCGAACCGTCAGCGCCAATGACGTGGTCAGCCTGGAATACACTCTGACCGTAGACGGCCAGGTGATCGATTCTTCGGAAGGGCACGGCCCCATTGAATACATCCAGGGGCAGGGCCAGATCATCCTTGGGCTGGAAAAAGCCACCTACGGCATGGCGGTGGGCGAAAGCAAAGAGGTCGTAGTTCCGCCAGCCGAAGCCTACGGCGAAGCAGACCCCAACGCCTTTGTCGAAGTGCCCAAGAGCGAATTCCCGCCTGAAATTCCCCTGGAAGTGGGCACCCCGCTGCAACTGCGAGACAACCAAGGGCAGATTTTCGACGCCACCATTGCCGAAATCAAAGAAGATAGCGTGGTGCTCAACTTCAACCACCCCCTGGCGGGGAAGACACTGACCTTCCAGGTCAAGGTGGTGGGCATCCGCTCGGCCACGCCTGAAGAATTGGAACACGGCCACGTGCACCACCACTAACCCACCTGCTGGCCCACGAAAAACAGCGCAGCCGCTCTGCGCTGTTTTTGTTTTAGCGTGACGGTTCAGCCGCAGTAAAAAGGAGGCTGGGCGTTTATTGAGTTCACCATTGAGCCGAGCGCTTGGCCTGAGCGAAGTCGAAAGCCGAGCGAGGCTCAGCGGGGGATGGGTGAGATCTTCCCGCAAGAGCGACAGATCGCACCTTTTTCAGAAATCTTGTTTGAAAATGCATTAACCGATTTTTATTCTTCTCAGATTGCTGCGTGGCCTCTTTCGGCGCCCTCGGCTTCATTTTGGACGACGGTTTTGGTGCTTCTTTGTTACATCTGCGTGTCACGCTTTGCGTCTTCGCGTTAAACACAAAGCCCTGTCAGGCCCGCGAGACCTGACAGGGCTTGTGGGTGGTGAGGGGGAATGCGCGTTAGTCCAGGCGGCCGGTGATGATGGCGCGCTTGACTTCCGCGATGGCTTTGGTGATTTGGATCTCGCGCGGGCAGGCCTCGGTGCAGTTGAAGGCCGTGCGGCAGCGGAAGACGCCGCTTTCGCCCGCCAGGATCTTGAGGCGCTCGGCGGCGGCGCGGTCGCGGCTGTCGAAAATGAAGCGGTGGGCGTTGACGATGGCCGAGGGGCCCACATAACTGTTGTCGGCCCAGAAGGTGGGGCAGGCCGTGGTGCACGCGCCGCAGAGGATGCACTTGGTGGTGTCGTCGAAGCGTTCCCGCTCCTCGGGCGATTGCAGCCGCTCGCGGCCGTCTTCCGGCAGGGGCTCGTCGTTGATGAAGTAGGGCATCACCTTCTTGTAGTTGTCGAAGAAGGTGGTCATGTCCACGATCAGGTCTTTCACCCGCGGCAGGCCCAGAATCGGCTCGACGGTGATTTCCTTGCTGGTGTCAAGGGTCTGGAGCAAGGTTTTGCAGGCCAGCCGGTTACGGCCGTTGATGCGCATGGCGCACGAGCCGCAAACGCCGTGGGCACAGGAGCGGCGGAAGGTCAACGTCCCGTCTTCGTAAGCCTTGATTTTCTCCAGCACGTCCAAAATGCGGTCGGTTGGCTCCGCATCGAGGGTATAGCGCTCGTAGTGCGGCTGGGCGTCTTTTTCGGGGTTATAGCGTAGGATTTTCAAGGTGACTTGCATCGCGCCGCCTCCTTAGTACACGCGTTCCTTGGGCTCGTATTTGGTGATGACGACGGGTTTGTAGCGCAGTTCGATTTCGCCGTCGCGTTTCCAAGCCAAGGTGTGTTTCAGCCAGTTTTGGTCGTCCCGCTTGGGGTAGTCGTCGCGCGAGTGAGCGCCGCGGCTTTCTTTGCGGGCTAAGGCTGAAGCCGTGGTGATTTCTGCCAGGTCGAGCAGGTTGCTCATTTCCCAGGCGGTGATCAGGTCGGTGTTGAACACCGAGCCGGTATCGTCGATGTGGATGTGCTGGAAGCGTTCCTTGAGTTCGCGGATCTTGTTCAGGGCTTCCTGCATACCCTCTTCGGTGCGGAACACGCCGACGTGATCCATCATCGTGTGCTTCATTTCGCTCACGATGTCGGCAACGCGCTCGTTGCCCTTGCTGTTGCGAATGCGGTCGAGTTGCGCGCGGGCAAAGTCGGCGGCATCGTCGGGCAGGGGGGCAAATTCCGCACCGGTCGCGTATTCGGCCGCGTGGATACCGGCTTCCTTGCCGAAGACCACCAGGTCGAGCAGTGAGTTGGTGCCCAAGCGGTTGGCGCCGTGGACGGACACGCACGCGTTTTCGCCCGCCGCGTAGAGGCCGGGCACCACGGTGCCTTTCTCGTCGGCCAACACTTCGGTCTTGACGTTGGTGGGGATGCCGCCCATCGCGTAGTGCGCGGTAGGCTGCACGGGCATGGGCTCTTTGATCGGGTCGACGCCCAAGTAGGTCTTGCAGAAGTCGATGATGTCGGGCAGTTTGTGCAAGATCTCTTCGCCGGTGACGTGGAGGGGGGAGCCGTCGGGGTTGGTGCGGCCGTCGAGCGCGGCGTATTTGTTGACCGTCTCGGGGCGCACATCCAGGTAGAGGTAGCGCTGGCCGTTGATGCCGCGGCCTTCTTTCATTTCGATGTACATGGCGCGGCTGACCACGTCGCGGGAGGCGAGGTCTTTGACGGTGGGCGCGTATTTTTCCATGAAGCGCTCGCCCTTGTCGTTGATGAGCACGCCGCCTTCACCGCGCACGCCCTCGGTAATCAGGATGCCCAGTTTGTAGATGCCGGTGGGGTGGAACTGGAAGAATTCCATATCCTGCAAGGGCAAGCCCTTGCGCAACACCATGGCCGCGCCGTCGCCGGTGTAGGCGTAGGCGTTGGAGGTGATTTCCCACATGCGCCCCCAACCGCCGGTGGTGAGGATGACGGCCTTGGCGTGGAAGACGTGCAGGTCGCCGGTGGCCAGTTCGATGGCCACCACGCCGGCGGCCTTGCCGTTCACCATGATGATGTCCAGCACCTGGAACTCGTCGAAGAAGTTGACGTTGTTCTTGATGCACTGCTGGTAGAGGGTTTGCAAAATCATGTGGCCGGTGCGGTCGGCCGCGTGGCAGGCGCGGCGCACCGGTTTGCCGGTTTCGTTGTTGGTGTGGCCGCCGAAGGGGCGCTGCAAGATACGGCCTTCTTTGGTGCGGTCGAAGGGCAGGCCCATGTGCTCCAGTTCGTAAATCAGTTCCGGCGCTTTGTGGCACATGAATTCGATCGCGTCCTGGTCGCCCAAATAGTCGCTGCCCTTGACGGTATCGTAAGTGTGCCAGTCGGGGTGGTCTTCTTCCAGGTTGCCGATGGCTGCGCTGATGCCGCCCTGGGCTGCGCCGGTGTGCGAGCGGCTGGGGTAAAGTTTGCTGATGACAGCCGTCGAAGCCTTCTTCGAGGCATAAAGGGCTGCCATCAGCCCTGCACCACCGCCGCCGATGATCAAGACTTCGTATTGATGGGTTTTGATGCTCATCATTCCAACTCCTTACAGGGATGCTGGCCTGAGATTTAGCCGGCGGGTGGGGTGAAGGCGAAAATGGCAATCGTACCGACCACAACCACAATCGCCCACAGTATGAGCAGGATCCAGTTCAGCGCGCGCCGGCCGCCTGCGCTGTGAATGTAATCCGCGAGCACCTGGCGGACGCCGTTCATGCCGTGGGAAAAGGCGAAGAACAGCAGCAGGAAGTCGTACACCCGCCAGAACCCGCCGCTCCAGCGCGTGGCAACGTAGGATGTGTCAATCTGGTACACGCCGACCAGAATGTCTTGAATGAGTACGTGAATCCAAGCCAGGATGAAAATGAGGACGCCCGAATAGCGCATCCACTTCCAGGCAAATGCTTCCCAGCCTTGAGGGACTTCAACGCGTTTGGTGGTCATAATCAAACCTCCTCGTGAAGGCACCGGTCGGCTTAGCCGCCCAGATGCTCCAGAATGTGGCTACCCATCACCACCGCGGCCGGGAGCCAGAGCACTAAGGTGATGATCCACGTCCAAATCACCGATTTGCGGTTGATCTCAATCGTCCACATATCGGGATTGATCATGTCGAAGTAAATGACCCGCAGGCCGTTGAGACCGTGGTAAATGATCGACAACACCAGCAGAATTTCGCCCAGCCCGAACACCGGCGAGCGGTAAAGCGACACCGCGTCCACATACAGGTCGGGTTTGAAGTACACCGCTGCTGTGTCCAGGACGTGGATGATGAGGAAGAGGATCACGCCTAGGCCGGTCAACCGATGGAGCACAAAAGCCCAGTTGCCGAGCCCCTGGTATTTGACGTAACCCTCGCTTGCAGTTTTGAAGGACATAAGAGACCTCCTGGGAAGGGAATCAGGCGGAAAAGCCGTCGGGCACGGCCTGCCGTGGCCATGCCCGACGGAGTACATTAGTCGTCCATGTGTTGCACGATCGCTTCACCGAATTCAGAGCATTTGAGCAGGGTGGCGTCGTCCATCAGCCGGTGGAAGTCGTAGGTCACGGTTTTGGCCTTGACCGCGCCGGTGATGCCTTTCCAAATCAGGTCGGCGACCTCATCCCAGCCCATGTAGCGGAACATCATCTCACCGGAGAGGATGACCGAGCCGGGGTTGACTTTGTCGAGGTCGGCGTATTTGGGCGCGGTGCCGTGGGTGGCCTCGAAGATGGCGTGGCCGGTGTCGTAGTTGATGTTCGCGCCGGGGGCGATGCCCATGCCGCCGATTTGCGCAGCCAGCGCGTCCGAGAGGTAGTCGCCGTTCAGGTTCATGGTGGCCAGCACGTCGAACTCGCGGGCGCGGGTGATGGTCTGCTGGAAGACGATGTCGGCGATGGTGTCTTTGATGAGCAGTTTGGATTTCCACTTGCCGTCACCGTGGGTGGGCCACAGTTTCAGCGCCTCGCGCACTTCTTGGATGACTTCCTGCTTTTTGTCGGGAGCCAGCATCGCGAAGCCGGGCTCGATCATGCGGGCGTTTTCTTCGTCGGTCAGGTTGGGGTTCTTTTCCTTGTTGCCCAAAATCCACGATTCGCGCTCGGTTACGATGTCGTTGCGGAATTCGCGCTTGGCCAAGGCGTAGCCCCAGTTGCGGAAAGCGCCTTCGGTGAACTTCATGATATTGCCCTTGTGCACCAGGCTGAGGCGCTTGCGGCCATTGGCCAACGCCCACTTGATGGCCGCGCGCACCAAGCGCTCGGTGCCTTCCTTGGAAACGGGCTTGATGCCGATGCCCGCGGTGTTGGGGAAGCGCATTTTGGCATACTCTTCAGGGAAATTTTCCTTGAAGAGGGCCATGAACTTTTCCCAGTCTTTCGAGCCGTATTCGAACTCGATGCCGGTGTAGATGTCTTCCGTGTTCTCGCGGAAGATGACCATATCGACGTATTCGGGGTGCTTCACGGGCGAAGGCACGCCGTCGACGTACTTCACCGGGCGCTGGCAGACGTACAGATCCAGCGCCTTGCGCAGCGCCACGTTGAGGGAGCGGATGCCGCCGCCGATGGGGGTGGTCAACGGGCCCTTGATGCCGACGATGAATTCCCGGAAGGCCTTGATGGTCTCTTCAGGCAGCCATTCGCCGAACTTGTTGTAGGCCTTCTCGCCGGCGTACACTTCCATCCAGTAGATCTTGCGCTTGCCCTTGTAAGCCTTCTCGACCGCGGCGTTGAACACGCGCGACGCGGCGCGCCAGATGTCGCGCCCCGTGCCGTCGCCTTCGATGAATGGAATGATGGGGTTGTCGGGAACAATCAGTTTGTCCCCCGGTTTGGTGATTTTGGCACCGCCTTCCGGCACCTCGATGATTGTGTAGCCCATACGCCTATCTCCTTGGTTTGGGGTGGTTTTTCGTTCGGCTTTCTGTCAATATAATGTAAAAAGCCAAAGGTCACGCTCAATTATAGCACCCCCTTTCGGGGAGCGGGGGTGACAATCGTCACAAGCCCCTGGGTGGCAGCCCGCCATGCGCCTCCGCGCCCGATTTTTCCAGGGCTGAACCGTGGCCATGGCGCCGGAGCGCGTAGCCCAAAGCGAGAAAGGGTTGTATAATGGAAATGGCGGGCAGCCGCGGCCGTGCTGCCTGCAGGTTGAGGTGTCGGGTTTGGCCTTGCGTGCTTGCCGCGCGCTTGGAAAAAGTGAGGTGCCGTGATGGAAGCGTGGATTACCCCCGATGTGGCTTATTTGTTGCTGGTCGCCGGGACGGCGGTTTTGATTTTGGCCTTGCTGACCCCCGGCACCGGCCTGTTGGAACTGGCCGCGTTGGGGCTGTTGCTGGCCGCGGGGTATACCGCCACCCAGTTGACCATCAGCGGCTGGGCTGTGGGGCTGTGGGTTGTGGGCCTGGTGTTTTTTGGCCTTTCGGTGCGCCGCAATCGCGGCAGCGCGTGGTGGTTGGTTGCCGCGTTGGTCAGCCTGGCGGTGGGCTCGGTTTTCGTTTTTCACACGCCCGAGGGCGGCTCGGTTTCGCCATGGCTGGCAGTGACGGTTTCCGCGCTGGGGGGCGGGTTGGCCTGGGTGATTACCCGCAAGGTGTTGGCCGCGGAACAACGCCCTCCGGCTTACGACCCCCAACGGGTGGTGGGCCAGGTGGCCGAAGTGCGCACCCCCCTGGCCCCCGAGGGCACGGTCTACGTGGCTGGGGAATTGTGGACAGCCCGTTGCCCGACCCCCGTCCCCGCGGGGGAGCAGGTGCGCGTGGTGGGGCGGGAAGGGCTGATTTTGCAGGTGGAACCCTTGCCGTCCGAATCGCAGCGCGCACCTTAGCGCCTGCGCAGTGCGTTTTTGTTTAACCGTTGTTTCTTTGTAACTGTTCAGCCTTTGGGAAACAGCCCACGGATGAACGCGGAGGATGGCGGATAGACGCGGATTTTTGGGCACCGAGAGCACCAGGAGAGGCGCCTGAGTGGCCAAGCGCCATTTACCCCAATCTCTCAGTGCTCCATCCCCTCCCGCCTTCTGTGTTCTCGGTGCCTTCTCTGTGTCTTCTGTGATTTTCTGTCTGCGTCATCCGTAGAGGCTGAACAGCCACGTTTCTTTGCCAAGGAGGTTGCGATGTTGTATACCCCTGTTTTTGCCAATTCCGCTGCTTTAGGGGGGCTGTGCTTGCTGGGCACGTTGGCGGTGTTTGGCCTGATCATCTTGGCCAGCGCCATCCGCATCGTGCCCGAATATCAGCGTTTGGTGGTCTTTCGCCTGGGGCGTTGCATTGGGTCGAAGGGCCCTGGGCTGGTCATCCTGATCCCCTTCCTGGACCGCGGGGTGCGGGTAGACCTGCGGGAGCAGGTACGCGAAATTCCTCACCAGACGTGCATCACCAAAGACAACGCGGCCATCGCGGTGGATTTCATCTGGTACTACAAAGTGCTGGACGCGGAGCAGAGCGTCATCCAGGTGGGCAATTTCGAGGCCGCCGCGCAAGGCATGGCAACCACTACCCTGCGTGCGGTCATCGGCGGCATTTTGTTGGACGATGTGCTCTCTGAGCGCGAACACATCAACAACATGCTGCGCGCCCGCCTGGACGAGGTGACCGAGCGGTGGGGCGTGAAGGTCACCAACGTAGAAATCCGCGAAATCGTGCCGCCGAAGAAAATCCAAGAGGCCATGGATCGGCAAATGTCGGCGGAACGCGAACGCCGCGCGGTGGTCACCGAATCGCAAGGCAAGCGCGAAGCCGCCATCAACGTGGCCGAAGGCGAAAAACAGGCGGCCATCTTGCGGGCGGAAGGCGAAAAGCAGGCGGCCATCCTCAAAGCCGAGGGTGAGAAGCAATCTCAACTGCTGCGCGCCGAAGGCTTTGCCGCTGCGTTGAAGCGCATTTACAGCGTGGCCCAAACGGTCGACCCCAAGACCATGACCTTGCAGTATTTCGACACCCTCAAGGCCATGGGCACCAGCCCGGCGACCAAGTTCATCTTCCCTATGGAGTTTACCGGCCTGCTCGACGACTTCCTCCGATTGCGGCAAAGCGGTGAAGCGCAAGACCGTTCTTCTGAGGAATGACCTCGCGCTGCCCGCGGGCTATCGCCTGCTGCCGGCCACCTGGCGCGACCTGAGGGCGTTGCAACGGCTGGAGAAGGTGTGCTTCCCCCAGGACGCGTGGCCTTTTCTGGATTTGTTGGGCGTGCTGACCTGGCCTGATGTGGTGCGGTGTAAAGTGGTTCAAGAGCAGGCCATGGTAGGTTTCGCGGCCGGGCAAGAGATCGAAGGCGCGGGGTGGATCGTGACCTTGGCGGTGCACCCCGCGCACCGTCGCCAGGGGCTGGGCTGGGCGTTGTTGCAGACCTGTGAAGACGCGTTGCCGCAGCCGGTGTTGCGGCTGGCCGTGCGGGCCAGCAACCACGGGGCCCAAGCCCTCTACCGTGCCGCGGGCTATGAAGTGGTCAACCGCTGGCCCCGTTACTACGTCGACCGCGAAGATGCGCTGATCATGGAAAAGCAGCGGCCTCTGGAGGCGGGGTAGAGAAAAGTTGTCGGGTCACTGTTCCGCCTCCAAAGGCTGAACAAGCCACTTGAAAGCAGGGCGTTATGGACGATTTTCACGGCAAAGTGGCTGTGGTCACAGGGGCTTCGCGCGGTATCGGCCGTGCGGTGGCCGAAGCGTTAGCGCGGCGTGGCGCGGCAGTGGTGCTTTCCAGCCGCAAGCAGCAGGCTTTGGACGAGGTCGCCGAACATCTGCGCGCCCAAGGCGGCGACGTGCTGGCCGTGGCCGCCCACACCGGCGACGGTGAGGCCGTGGCGCGCCTCTTTCGGCGGGCCGCGCAAGTCTTTGGCGGGGTCGATTTTCTGGTCAACAATGCCGCGACCAACCCCCACTTTGGCCCCTTGCTGAGCGCGCAAGAGAGCCAGTGGGCAAAAATTTTGGATGTCAACGTGGTGGGCTACTTCCGCACCGTGCAAGCCGCGGTGCCGTTGATGCGCGCCCGTGGGGGCGGGAAAATCGTCAACGTGGCTTCGGTGGCCGGGCTAATGCCCCTGCAGGGCATGGGCGTGTACAGCGTGAGCAAGGCCGGGGTGCTGATGCTCACCAAGGCGTTGGCGATGGAACTGGCCGGTGAGCACATCCAGGTGAACGCCATCGCGCCGGGGCTGGTCAAGACCCGCTTTAGCCGCCCCTTGTGGGAAGACGAAGCCCTGCGTGAGCGCATTTTGCAACAGATCCCGCAGCGGCGCATGGCCACGGCTGCAGAAGTCGCGGATGCGGTGTGCTTTTTGCTTTCCTCGGCGGCCGATTTTATGACTGGCGCCACGTTAGTGCTCGACGGCGGCCAGCGCTGGCGGGCGGGCTTTTTTGCCTGAGTTTCGGCGACCGCGCGGCGGCTGGGCGCGCCAACACCACAAGGCGATTGCATCTCAATGGGCCGGCTGCGGGCACGAATGCGGCGCCTCTTTTTGTCTAAATGGGGAAACGGCGTCAGCCGTGGCCTTCAGCAATGCCCGTAGAGGCGAACGGCCGTTCGCCCCTACGAAAACAGCACGCCCGCACGCATGATTGTAGGCGCGCCGCGAGCAAAAGAGAATGACCGGGCAACCAAATTTTAGACGCGTTTGCCCTGGCTAACACCAGCCCTTGCCTCCCGAAGTTGGGATATAATGTGAGCACGCTGGCAACTTTGTTGTAGGGGCAACGGGGAAGACGCGTCGCGCGCTTCTGTTGTTCCTCTCAAGGAACGCTGCCTCGAACCACTGCTTGGCCCCGATGCAGAAGGATAGTGTCGCGGGGGCTTCGTGCAACAGACCTCCCCTCACTCAACGCTGTGCTCACCCTCGCGAGGGGGGGCATTTGAACCCTGCTTCTGGAGTAGATCACGTTTCCTCAACTTGTCGTTTGTCCGCGCGCTTGAGTTGGCTTACTCGATTCCATGAACCCCTCCAGCCACGACCTTTTGCCTCGCGCCAAAGTTCAAGTGCCTCGCCGCCACTCGGGCACCCTGCGTCGGCCGCGCTTGCTGGAATATCTGCACCAGAATTTCGTCGAACGCAAACTGATCTTTGTCACCGCCCCCGCCGGCTATGGCAAGACCACCCTTTTCGTCGATTTCGCCGCCGAGGTAGAAGCCCGCGTCTGCTGGTATCAGATTACGCCCGAAGACCGCGATCTCAACCGCTTCGTCCGTTATCTGCTGCTGGCCCTTTTCCAAAAATACCCCCATCTGGAAAACCAACTTCAAAAAGTTTTAGACGGCGACCTCCCCTTCCACACGCCCGACACCCTGGCCGGTTGGTTCCTCAGCGTGTTGGAAGAGCAGGTAGACGACGTTACCTTGCTGGTGCTGGACGACTATCATCTGGTGGGGGAAGTAGAGCCCATCGTAGAATTCATGGAAAAGTTGCTCTCCCGCCTGCCTGAGCACATTCATTTTTTGGTCGCCTCGCGCAGTTTTTACGGCATCCCCTCGGTGGCGCTGTTTTTGCGCAACGAGTTGGGCATTTTGGGTGCCGACCACCTGCGTTTTACCGCGGATGAGTTGCGGGCTTTGGCACAATTGGCCTACGGGGTGGAATTGGACCCTGCCGATGCCGCAGACCTGGCGCGCCGGATGGATGGCTGGATCGTGGCACTGCTGTTGGCGGTGCGGTTGCGCAAAGGGCAACTGCCCATGATCCGCGGTGAGCGAGCGGAATTGTACAACTTCCTGGCCAAAGAGGTCTTTCAACAACTGCAGCCGCCGTTGCAGCGCTTTTTGTTAGACACCAGCGTTTTTACCGACTTTCACGAAGCCCTTTGCGAGGCCGTGTTGGCGCAAGACCCGCGGCCGTATCTGGCAGAGATCGTCCAGCGCAATTTGTTCGTTACTCAATACGATGGCCCCCGGGGGGAAACGGTCTACCGCTACCATCAACTTTTTGGCGATTTTTTGCGGGAACGCCTGGCCTCAGAAGATCCGAAGCGTTTTCGGCAGTTACACCACAAGGCCGCGGCCTGGTTTTGGCAGCAGGGCCAGCCCGAAGAAGCCGTAGCCCATCGGCTGGCCGTACACGACCGGGAAGGCGCGCTGCCCTGGATGGAAGCCGCGGCCCGCGATTTGTTCATCCATGGCCGGGGCGATGTGCTGCGCGGCTGGGTCGAAGCGTTGAGCAAGGAACCCGACCTGCGCCCGCGCGCCCCGCGCGTGTTGCTCTATTATGCCAAAACCTTGAGCAACGCCAATCGCTTCGCCGAGAGCGACACGCTGCTCACCCTTGCCCGCCCGGCCTTGGAAGTCGATGGCGACCCCCTCTCCTTGGCCAACTTTTGGATCACCACCGGCTTCAACGCCCACCGCCGTGGCGAAACCGACACCGCTTTGGAAGCGGCTTACCGGGCCCAGCGCCTCTTGGCCGATGCCGAAACCCCCGAAGTCGTGCTCTACCGCGCCCAGGGCCTGCGCCTGGAGGCCCTGGCCCTGTTCCGGCAACACAAGCAAGCCCAGGCCATCGCTCAGATGGAGCAGGCCGCGGAAATTTTGGAACGTTTGGCCCAGCAGGGTATCGGCGATGACATTCTGCAAAGCCAAGTGGGCTTTAACCTGGCCATGGCTTTGCAAGATTTGGGCACGTTTTGCTTTCACGCCGGGCGGGTGGTAGACGCACAACGGCATTTCGAGCGGGCGCGCGATTTGTGGCGTACCCACCGGCTCAACCCCGCCCTTTACCCCGCGCTGTTGAACAACCTGGCTTACCTCTACGCCCGCGTGGGCGACCGTGACAAAGCGTGGCGCACCTATCAGGAAGCCCTGGAAAAAGCCCGGCGGCAAGATTCCCCCGCGCTGTCGGCGATCATTTCCGGGCAAGGGGAACTGCTCCGCCAGGAAGAGCGTTGGGAAGAAACCCTCCATGCTTTGCAGGAGGCCTTCGAGCACGCCCGGCGGCACCACGTCACTTCGGTATTGGCTGCCACCCAATGGGGGATGGCGAAAACTTATGCGTTGCTGGGCTGGTTTCAGGAAGTGATGAACCATTTCCGCTCAGCGGCTTACATTCAAAACCAAGACCAAGGTTCGCTCTGGTATCGCTGGCATCAGGCTTATTTGTTTTGGCTGCTGGGGAAGAATGAGGAGGCCGAGGCACTCCTCGCACAAATCGAAGATGAGGCCGACCAGTTAGAGGCCGAGGAGCAGGTGCGTTATGGCCTGTTGCGCGCGGCCTTTCTGGCGCAGCAAGGCCGTGAAGCCGCGGCCTTGCACACTTTGCGCCAAGCGCTGAGCATTCTAACCCGATTGGGTTATTTACATTTTCTCTATGCCGAGGTGCGCAAACTGCGAGATTTTCTCCGCTGGGGCCAGGCACGGCTGCAAGATCCGGTGTTGGCCGCTTTGCTGCGGCTGGGCACCTCTTCTCCTGCTATTCAAGTCACGGACAAAGAAGAGACCGCGCCGCCGCCCCGGTTAGAGGTGTATGGCTTTGGCCTGGGGCGGGTGTTCAAAAACGGTGAGCCCATTCCGCCTAAGGCCTGGCGGGCTTCGGGTGCGCGTGCCCTTTTCTTCTTTATTTTAGAGAAAGGCGAGGTGCACAAAGAAGACCTCACCCTGGCTTTTTGGCCGGACTTCCGGCCGGCGCAGGTGACCAGCAATCTGCACGCCACATTGTGGCGTGCTCGCCGCGCCTTGGGCGACAAATCGTTCATCCAGGCCCAGGGAGGTGTTTATCGGCTGCACCCGGCTTTGAAAGTGGATTATGACGTGCACCGTTTTGAAGCACTTTTGCGCGCCGCGGCTCAAGCCCCGTCACCCCGGCAACGCCTGCACGATTTGGGCCAGGCGGTCGGCCTCTATCGGGGGGATTTCTTGACCGATCTGGATTGGCCGTGGATTCACGAACGCCGCTATCTGCTGCAGCAACGCTATCGCGAAGCCTTAGAGACGCTCATCGAGTGGCACATGAGCCGCGGCGAGTGCGCGCAGGCGCGCCCCTTTTTGGAACGGGGGTTGCGGCTGGATCCGTATCAGGAACGCTGGCATTTGCACTGGATGGAGTGCCTGGCTGCCCGCGGGGCGGTTGCTGAGGCGTTGGCTTATTATCAGACTTATCGGGAGCGTTTGCAAGAGGAATTGCACATTGCCCCAGACGAGGCGTTGCAAGCATTTTACGCCCGCTTGCGGGCGCAGTGATTCGGCGGTGGAGCGTTCTGTTGTCACCGTTCAGCCATAGAGGAAGAGACCACGGATGACCACAGGCCCACACGGATTGTTGAGCCGCCGACAAGGTCGCCGAGAGCGATAGGGAGGTCACGCGTCCACGTCCCGCTTTCGGTGTCTTCTGTATTTCCCTGTCTGCGGAATCTGCATAATCTGTGGTTCTTTCCTGTTCAGGTTACTGTGTTTAGAGGAGGATGCGATGCGGTGGTCATCCCGTTGGCTGCTTGTGGTGGGGGTGTTCGTGCTCGGGGCTTGTGCTCGGCCGCAGCCTGGGGCGCCGCGGCCGACCTCGGCCAGTCCCTCTGCTGCTCCTTCTCCCCTCAGGCCGACGCCCTCGGCAGGCTCCCCTTCCCCCACCCCTGCTACCGCACCCACGCTGCCGTCCTCCCCGGGGCGGGTTTACTACGTTTCCCCCGCTGGCAACGATGCCAACCCCGGCACCCGCGAACGCCCTTGGGCTTCGCCTGGCGCGGCTTCGCGGCGGCTGCACAGCGGCGATACCCTGATCATTCTCCGCGGGCGTTACCGCCTCAGCGGGGACGACGACATCCTCACCCCGCCTTCGGGCACGCCCGACGGGTGGGTGACCATCGCCGGCGAAGCAGGGCAGCGCCCCGTGTTGGTGGGGAGCAACAATTTGCTCACCGCCATCGACCTTAGCGGCGCGCGTTATGTGCGGGTGCGTGGCCTGGAGATCACCCACGACGACCGCGCTTCAGGCCAGGACGGGTGGTTCCGCGATGGGATCGACATTCTCGCCGCGCCGGCTGAACACATCGTGCTGGAAGACCTGTACATTCACCACGTCGACGAGTTTGGGGTCAACGTGCAGGACGTGGACGACCTGCAAATTCTCGATAGCCGTATCGTTTACGCGGGTTTTGGCGCGTTGGGCGGCCCGGCCGGTGCGCACGGCGGTTGGCGGCACGTGGTGGTGCGGGGGTGCACCCTGGCTTATAGCGGCCATTATTACCGGGGAGGCGATGGGCACGACCGCCCGTACGACCGGCCCGACGGTTTTGGCATCGAGCCTTCTGAAGGGCCGATTTTGATAGAAAACACGGTGGCTGCGCACAACTACGGCGACGGCCTGGATTCTAAAGCCGCTCGCACCACCATCCGCAATAGCGTGGTGGCCAACAACTCGTGCGATGGGGTCAAACTGTGGGGGAGCCAGAGCAGCGTGGAAAACACCCTCATTTACGGCCGCGGCGACGGTGACGCCACACCCACGCCGTGGGCGGCCATTGTGATCGATACCACCACGCCCCAGGCAGTGTTTGCTTTGCGCCATGTGACCGTGGACGATGCCTTGGGGCAGAATTATTTGCTCTACGCCCAGTACGACCATCCCACGGTGCCGATTACCCTGCATTGGGAAAATGTGATTTTCGCCTCGCGCGGCGAGCGGGCGCCCGTTTACCTGGCGCCCGCGGTGGATCTGCAGGCGCGCGGGGTGCTGTTTTTCTTCCCCCACGTGGAAGCACCCTTGCAGCGTGGCGAAACGCTTTATGACTGCCAGGCGTTGCCCGGTCTGGGTGCGGGGCTGCAGTGTGGCGACCCCCGCTTTGTCGCCCCGGCCTGGGGGGAGGAAGGCGATTATCATTTGCAGGCGGGCAGCCCGGCCATCGATGCCGGTTTTTCCATCGGCGTGACCACCGACTTGGAGGGGCGGCCGCGCGATGCCCACCCTGACCTGGGGGCGTATGAATACCAGGCGGCCGACCAATAGCGGCCGCGCAACGATTCGGCCTTGAGAAGATCGCCCGCGGCTGAAGCGGATGGCAACGGCTTCCCGCGGGTTTTTTGAATGCTAAGGGCGCCACGTGGGGTGGAGCGGCGGCTCCGCCTTTGTTTTTGTCTGCGTCATCTGCGAAATCTGCGGTTTCTCTAAAGCGTGGGGCCACTTATGGGGGAAATTGTTATGCTTTGTTCAGAGGGTTGTTCAGAGGGGATTTGCTATCCTTACCACACTTGAACACATCAAGCCGTATTTAGCCGCAAGGCTTTTGACGCTTAGGAGGTCAATCATGTTGAAACAGAAACTCGCGCAGGCTGCTTTGTTTGTGGCTTCCCATCGGATGTTGGTGGGGGTGGCTGTGGTTGCGTTGCTGGCGCTGGCCAGCCTGGCTCTGCCGCACGTCCACGCGGTGCGCCAGTTGGCAGAAGGCGTGTTACTCCCCGGTGGGCAGCCCGCGTAGGGAGGCTCTTCATGAGCAAAAACACCCTGAACGCGATGGTCACCAGGGCGCTGGCTGACGGCCGTTTTCGGCGGGAACTGCTCTACGGGGACCGGCGTCAGGCGTTGCGGGAGTTTGCCCTTAGCGAGGACGACGTAAGAGCCTTACAGCGCATCAAAGCCAATTCGTTGGAAGCCTTCATCGGTCAGGCAGCGAACCTGTTACAGCGACGCTCGGCGATGGTGGCGCCCTTTGCCCCGCGCTATGCTTCGGCTTCTTACCAGGCCAGCCGGGTAGGATAGGAAGAGCGCCTCGGTAAGGTCGCCTTCGCCGCCAGGAAGACAAGTTTTTAGACTCGCCTATCCGGGCCCTTTGTGGCCTTTCCATTCCCCAAGTTTTTAAGCGTTTACATGCAGGGGGCTATAAAAACGCCGCGCCCTTGCTGACACCAAGACGGCCGAGAGGCCGTCTTGGTGCTTTAAACGATGTTCGTCCTTCAAGTTTGGTACAATTGCCCCCGTTACAGCACATCACCAGGAGGGCTTTTTTTATGCCTGAGGCTTTGGACTTCCAATCCATCATCTTCACCCTGCAACGCTACTGGGCCGAGCAGGGCTGCCTGATCTGGCAGCCTTACCACACCGAAGTGGGCGCGGGCACCATGAACCCCGCCACCGTGCTGCGCGTCCTCGGCCCTGAGCCGTGGAACGTGGCCTATGTGGAACCCTCCATCCGCCCCGACGACGGGCGCTATGGCGAAAACCCCAACCGCCTGCAGATGCACTACCAGTTCCAGGTCATCCTCAAGCCCGACCCCGGCAACCCGCAGGAACGCTACCTCAAGTCCCTTGAAGCGCTGGGCATTGACCCCAAAGTCCACGACATCCGCTTTGTGGAAGACAACTGGAAAAGCCCCGCTTTGGGCGCGTGGGGGCTGGGCTGGGAAGTGTGGCTCAACGGTCTGGAAATCACCCAGTTCACCTACTTCCAGCAGGCGGGCGGCCAAAACCTGGACCCCGTGGCTGTGGAAATCACCTACGGCCTGGAACGCATCGCGATGGCGCTGCAGCGGGTGCGCGATTTCAAGGCCATCCGCTGGAACGAGCAGCGCACCTACGGCGACCTGCACCTGCAGAACGAGCAGGAATTCAGCAAATACAGTTTTGAACTTGCCGATGTGGAGCGCCTGCACGAACTTTACCGCATTTACGAAGCCGAAGCCGCCCGTTGCATTGCCGAGGGGCTGGTGATGCCCGCGCACGATTATGTGCTCAAGTGCTCGCACATTTTCAACATTTTGGATACCCGCGGCGCCATCGGCGTCACCGAGCGGCAGCATTTCTTCGGGCGAATGCGCGACCAGGCCCGGCAGGTGGCCGAAGCCTACACCGCCCAGCGCGAGGCCCTCGGCTTCCCGTGGGGGCGTGCCGATAGCAAGGCGGTTTACACCCCGCCCGAAGTGCCCGCACCGCCCCCACGGGAAGCCGAGGGCCTCGCGCTGGGCGGTGTAGGCTTCGGCCACCTGCCGGGCCTGGTCGCGCATTCGCCCGAAG
>JALUDX010000011.1 GCA_027053355.1 Anaerolineales bacterium
GCCCCCTTCGTCTTCGCTCAGGGCAGCCTTCGTCTTCGCTCAGGGTAGCGGCTCAGCCCCCTCTCCTCTCCCAGTGGGAGAGGAGAGGGGGCGCGCAGCGGGGGTAAGGTGAGGGCGAAAAGCCACACTGCAGCGCTTCTGGGTAGGCAATTACTTTTCCTCGGCGCTTTTGTGGCCCTTTGCGCTTTGCGTTATTTGGCGCCCCAACATCCGCGTTCATCCGTGGGCTGGCCGAACAGTTACGTTTCCCCTCGGTGGCTATTTGTGCCCCGAGTGACCGTTGTTCTCTCGCTTGGCCGGCCCATAGGGCAGGGGAATGTATTGCACCGAGGGGCGGCGTTGTGCGGTCTGGGGGTACAAATTCATCAGTTTGTACACTTCCGCGGGCATCTCCGTGCTCACGGGCAAGCCCAGCGCGGTGGCTTCTTCCACGGTGATCGGATAATCGTGGGTCCAGCGCCCCGTGGACAGGGTTTCGGCCAGTTCTTCGGCCTTTTCGGGGGGCATCCGACCTTCCAAAATCTTCATCACCGTGCGCTTCACCTGCTGAATCGCCTTGCGCGAGACGTCGGCCAGGATCAGGGTTTCGTCGTCCACGCGGTTGATGTCTTTCTGTTCCACCACTTTCAAAATGGACGCCGCGGCATACTGCCCCAATTGCGGATCCACCGGCCCCAGCACCGCGTTCTCATCCATCACAATCTCATCCGCAGCCAGGGAAATCAGCGTTCCGCCTGACATCGCGTAATGCGGCACGAACACGGTGACCTTGGCGGGGTGCTTCTTCAAGGCGTAGGCAATCTGCTCCGCGGCCAGCACCAACCCGCCGGGGGTATGCAAAATGAGGTCAATGGGCACGCTGTCGTCGGTGAGTTTGATGGCTCGCAAAATCTGTTCCGAATCTTGAATATCGATGTAGCGCGCCATGGGGAAGCCGAGGAAGGAAAACGTCTCCTGCCGATGGATCAACGCAATCACCCGGGAACCCCGCTTCTTTTCCAAGGCTCGCATCAACCGCAGGCGGGCATTTTCCAACATACGCTGGCGGAGCCACGGCTCCAACGAAGCCAGCATGATAAACAGCCAAAACAGATCCCAAAAACTACCGCCACTCATGGTTAAACCTCCTCGAAACCCTACCAAGGGTAAAATTCATCGGGATACACCCGATAGTTTCGTTGGGCAAAGAATTTTGCCATCAGCAAACCAAACGTAAACCCGCCGATGTGTGCCCACCAGGCCACGCCGCCCAAGGCATGGGTCGCATGAGGCAGCAAAGCCAGCCAGCCGGAGTAAAGTTGCGCCACAAACCACAGCCCCAAGAAGAGCACGGCGGGAATCTCCATGAAAGTGACGAAGAAAAACAGCGTCACCAGCGTCACCACCCGGCCGGAGGGGTAAAACAGCATATAAGCCCCCAGCACCCCGGCAATGGCGCCACTGGCGCCGACGGTGGGCACCGTGCTGGTCGGCAGCACCGTGGCCTGCACCAGGCCCGCGGCCAGCCCGCTCAGCAGATAAAACACCAGATAGCGCCCCGACCCCATGCGGTCTTCCACGTTGTCGCCAAAAATGTAAAGCACCCACACATTGCTCAAGACGTGGAACCAACCGCCATGGAGGAACATGCTGGTCAACAGCGTAGGCCAGGCGGTGGAAGGATGCGCCCACAGCCGCGCCGGCACCAACCCATAATGCGCCACAAAGCGTAAGAGCGCCGGCTGGCTCAAATGGGCTTCGTACAAGAAAACCACCACATTCGCGGCGATGAGCAGCCAGTTGACCAGCGGAAAAGATCGCGCCCGAATGGTGTCTTTGATGGGGAAAAACATCTGCCGACCTCACAAAGGGCTTTGCTCAACCGGGCATCGATGAAACCACAGATGACGCAGACCAAAACACACAGAAAGGCAGGAGGGATTGGGGTATAAGGGTAAGGGTACTGGGATACTGAGGGATTTGGGGAATTCCCTCTGCGTCTCAACGTTTCTCTGCGCCTCTCTGTGTTAGATCGAACACAGGTCGAGCCGTTACTGCCATTATAGCATCCCCTCCCCCGCGGGCTGCTCGGCCCTCTGATTTCTTGCAAAACGCTAACAAAGGCTCACCCCCGTAACTATCCAGCCTTTGAGAAACAGCCCGCGGATGAACGCGGGTGATGACGGATAGACGCGGATTTTAGGGCGCCAAGTAACGCAAAGCGCAAAGGGCCACAAAAGCGCCGAGGAAAAGTAATTGCCTACCCAGAAGCGCTGCAATGTGGCTTTTCGCCCTCACCTTACCCCCGCTGCGCGCCCCCTCTCCTCTCCCACTGGGAGAGGAGAGGGGGCTGAGCCGCTACCCTGAGCGAAGACGAAGGCTGCCCTGAGCGAAGACGAAGGGGGCGGCTCTGCTGGGGGAGTGGTGAGGGCGAGCAAGGTGTAATGCTGTTTCTTGGCATGGCAGAGTTATTGGAATATTGCTTGTCAACCTCGTTTTCGGCGCAGGGTAGGTAGTTACGAGGACAACACCAACGACGCCAAGGCCCAGGAGAAGCCCCCAAGTAACCAGCACCCAAGCAACCAGGTAACCAACTTCCATCGACCCCAACGCCTCAGCATCTCGCCTCTTCCCGCATCACGCCTTTACTTCCCGCCTTCTGGGTCTCTGTGGTTTTCTGGGCACGGCCCGCGATGGCGAGCAAGCGCTCAAAGGCCCTGCCGACGCTCCCAGGTCTCCAAGGCTTCTTCTAAGGCATCGAGGAAGCGATCCAGCCGCTCGGCACGGTGTTGCGCCAGGCCGAGGGTTTGCAGGGTGCGTTGCCATGGGGTCAGGTGTTCGGCCGCGGGGTCATCCTGCAAGGCCAGAGCCCAGGTCCACAACAAGGGGTAAAGGGCATGAGAGGGGGTGCTGCTCTGGAGATACGCGGCCACCGCGCGGCGGTAATAAGGCTGGCGAGCGGGTGCCAGTTCGGGGGGCGCGTGTTCGCCCAAGCGGGTCAGCGCGTGTTCCCACGCGGTTTGAGCCGCGGCCAGGGCTTCGGGCGAAGCCTGCGGCGCGCCCACCGCGCGGAACAACAGCCCCGTGAGTTCGGGGAAACCCCACCGCTGCGCGGCCACGGGGAAGTCCAACAACACCCGCCGCGGGGAGAAGGCATAACCCAACAAGGCAGCCACCGCGTTGGCCCCCAGAAACACGGTTTGGAGATACGCGGCCACCGGGGCCGGGGCGAGTTCATCCGAGAGGGCAAACCACGCGTCGCGGGCCTGCTGAAGCAGGGCGCGGCCGCGAGCCGCCGCGGTTTCGGGTGCGCGGAAGCGGCTCCGCACCGCGGCCTGGGCAAAATCCAAAAAGTGCTGGGGGTCGTAAAGGGGCGCGGCGGCAAACAGCGCGGGGCCCAAAAACGGCGCCAGCCGCAGTTGCCGCGCCGGCTCATAACGGCTGCGGTCGTGCCGGCGCACATCCAAATGCGCCTCACCCGGCAGGGGCACGATTTCCCGCTCAGGCTCGGGCGCGCCGTTGTAGATGAGCACCACGTCCACATCGGCCGCGCCGCCCAAAAACGGCTGTCCCCGGCGCAGCGAGCCGCACAAATAAGCCGCCAACAGGCGCAAATCCGCGCGGCTGCGCTGGTCGACAAACCGCGTCGCGTAGGCTCGGAGTTTTTCAGGGGTCAAGCGCATACCAACCTCGCAGTGGCTCGTTCAAACGCAGAAAGGCGCGGAGAAGGCAAAGGCGCAGAGAGGGGAACGCAAAGGGGGGAAGCGCAAAGGCGCAAAGGAGGGGCGCAAAGACGCAAAGGGAGGAGAAAAACTCCTCAATACCCCAACACCCCAAATACCTCACCACCTCAATACCCCAGCGCCTCCAACCGCCTCACAACAAAGGGTTTTGAAAAGGCGGCAAGCGCAAAGCCCGCCGAATGCGGCCTTCGATGGCTTCCAAGTGCTCAGGGTAACGGACGAAATCGAGGCGAGTGGTGTCGATGGTCAGCACCGGCGCACCGTGATGGTGGTGCGCGAAATGGTCGTCGTAGGCCGCGTGCAAGCGAGCGATGTAGGCCGGGTCCATGTTGCGTTCGTAAGGGCGGTCGCGCAAGGCGATGCGCTGCATGAGCACCTGGGGCTCTGCCCGCAGGTAAACCACCAAATGCGGCTGCGGGATTTTTTCGGCCAAGGCCTCGTGCACGCGGTGATACATTTCCAACTCGTCGCCGCTCAGGTTGATACGGGCGAAAAGCGCGTCTTTCTCGAAAGTATAGTCGGCAATCAAGCGCTTGCCCGCGGCCAAGAGACCGGGCACCGCCCGGTTCTGCTGATGATAGCGGCTCAGCAAAAAGAAAATCTGAGTCTGGAAGGCGTAACGACTGCGGTCTTCGTAAAACTTAGCCAGGAAAGGGTTTTCTTCGAAGACCTCGAGCAGGACCTCGTCGGCCTGCAGGCGGGGCTGCAAGAGGCGGGCGAGGGTGGTCTTTCCCACCCCGATGACGCCCTCGATGGCAATGTAAAAATGAGGAGGTGTGGGCATGGCTCTCCTGGAGATAGAAGGGGTAAGCCGCGTGGGCCTCCCCATTATACATCAGCCTCGGCCGGGGGCCAGGGGGCAAACGCCAGGGAAGGGAAACGACGGTAAAAACACGACGTGTTGCCCGTATGGCAGGCCGGGCCGGCCGGTTCGACCAGCAGGAGCAAGGTATCTGCATCGCAGTCGACGCGGATTTCCACCACCCGCTGCACGTGGCCTGAAGTCGCGCCTTTGTGCCACAAGGTTTGTCGACTACGAGACCAGAAGTGGGCCTCGCCGGTATCCAAGGTGCGCTGGAGGGCTTCGGCGTTCATGTAAGCCACCATCAGCACCTGGTGGGTATGCACGTCTTGCACCACCACCGGCAGCAGGCCGCGCGCGTCGAACTTCAGAGGGGGAAGTGTGGTCATCTAACGCCTCACGAAAAAAGATAAGGGCATTCGTTGGGCAAATTATACTGTGTTCTGAAGCGCGGCGCTGCGAAAGAGGGCAACGGGCAACTATTCAGCCTTTGGAAAACAGCCCACGGATGAACGCGGATGATGGAGGATGGCGGGTAAACGCGGAACTACACAATCTGCGGCTTCCCCTTGCATAAAAAGACGAGCCCGGGGAGGTTCCCCGGGCTCGTTGGTGCTCCAAAAGGAAAAGGCTACGGCGTCAGCGTGGGTACAGGCAGATGGAACACCCGAGACAGCCAGGCTGCCTCTTCGGCACGAGAGGTCATCTCGTCCGGACGATAGGTACCATCCGGATAGCCGTTGGCATAGCCTTCGGTGTGGAGTTGCTCGATCCAGTCTGCCGCCCAGTGGCCGGCGATGTCGCTGAAGGAGTAACTGCTGGCTACCGGCGGCGTGTACGAAGCGCCATGCTCGGCGCGCAGCAGCATGACGGTGCTCTCAGCGCGGGTCGCCAACGCGTCGGGCTTGAAAGTACCGTCAGGGTACCCCTCAGCCAAACCTTCTTGGGCAGCCTCTTCGATCCAATTTGCCGCCCAGTGGCCGGCGATGTCGTTGAAGGAGTAACTGTGGGCCACCGGCGGGGTGTAGTCACCGCCATGCAAGGCTCGCAGCACGAAGACGGCCATTTCAGCGCGGGTCAGCGCCTGATCCGGCCGGTAGGTACCATCGCTATAACCCGTGGTCAGCCCCTCACTGTGTACCGCTTCGATGGAGGGCCAGTACCAGGCGTCGCCGGTGACATCGGTGAAGGAAGCCACATGCAGATGCAGGTTGCCGCCGGTGCCGCCGTTCTTGGCACCCACCATGATGTAGTAGGTGGTGCCGGCGGTCGCCATGAACCCCACGTGAGATTGGGTCATGCCGTCTGCATCGTCATTGCAGGCTACCTCAGTGAACGCGCCCGGTCTGCCTGTATACACGCCGAGCACCGTGTCGTAGTCGGAGAGGAATGTATCCACCCCAACGCCGCCATCGGCCGTGGGCGTGATGGTGTACCAGGCTGTGGCTCCCGCCGCCCTGCCGCCGCAGACAGGGTCAGTGCTCCGAGCAGTGTAGGCTGAGGTGTCATCCACCGTCAGGCTGCTGGGGATATCCAACGGTTGGGCATCTTCAGGTTCGTCGTTCTGCGGTACCGCCGGCTGCAGTGTAGCGTCGACGTTGACCAAAGGCACACGATAGGGCGTAAGCGCGAAGAAGACCAGATGGGCGTGGTAGTCGCCAGGGGCTTTGGCCGAGAGATCCACATTTACGGTCAGCGTCGTGTCACCACCAGCCGTCAGCGAGCCGCTCTCCGGCGACGCGCTCACCCAATCCGCACGCCAATCGCACCAACCGGTTTCACCGCTGTCGAAGGCGTACACCATCTTAGCGTCCTTACCTACGGCCCAAAGGGTGCCATCGCAAGAAGCGCTCAAACCGGCCTGATCATAAGCAAACACCGTAGAAGACTGACCGGGTTGATGCACGTTGAAAGCGCCAATGACGTTGTAATCGTTAACCGGGTCAAGAACCACAACGTCAAACGTACCTAGCGTGCTGTCCGTGTGGGACCTTAGCAAAGCGAACAGATGCCCGGTGCTGGGGTTGAAGGCCAGGCCGCTGATAGGCAAACTGACGATCTTGGCTTCTATCACATTGCCCGATGGGGCAATGCGGACGATCGCACCGCCATAAATCCACGTCCCAGCCAAATACGTATCGGTGAGTGGGTCGTAGGCCAGGCCGCGCAGGCTGAGGCCAGGTATGCTCGGGCAAATTTTGCGACCCGTATTGGTGTGCGTCACAGGATCCAGTTCGTAGATGCAGTAATCGCCGCCAACGTTCAACTGCCACAGGGTGTGGGTGACGGGGTTGTAGGCCATGTCTGCAGCAAAGACACCCACCCACGGCAGGTCAATGCTGTGGCCGGTGGCCGTGCCGTCGGGCTGATACTCGTAATCCTTATTGGTGGTCAAATCACCAACCCAGATTTCGCCGTCATCCTGGTTAACACCCATACCCCACGGGGAATCCAGAGCGGGGGACCACGAGTCGATCACCTCGCCAGCCTTGGGGTTCACCGGGGCCAAGGCGTCAGGCTCGATGCGCGGCATGGTCAAGTCGGCGTAGCGGGCATCTCTATCGTTCAGATGCTTCAACGCCTCCTCGGACAAGTTACCCATCGCGAAACGATCCAAATCAGGGGCTTCGCCGGCAAAAGCCGTGGCGTGGCCTTTGACCGCGATAACCTGATATTGCGCCAGATCGCCAGTGCCCGTATTGCTCAGGGTAACGGTATCACTATCCGTCGGTTGGGCGAAGGGCAAGGTAAACGACAGGTCGGTGGGATCAGCGTGCAGCCGCGGGGCAGGCAACGCAAAGTCCTGGCGCACAGCACCTTGATCCGGCACGGAGACCGTCGCGGAAGCGCTTTCATAACCGCCCGGCGCGTTCGCGGTGTGGAGATCCACGTCGCCGGCGGCCTCGCCGATGACATACAACATCTCCGGGGTAGCGCTATCGGCCGCAGTGTTGACCCACTGAGCGGTCTGGTCTGTAGCGTCCACCACATCCACCTGGCCAGCCAGCGAATCGCCTGTAGTAGCATCGGTGGCCGTACCAAACACCAGGCCATCAGCCACAGGCGCACATCCACCGATACTCACGTCGTCGATCTGGGCGTACCAATCCCACGGGCTGCTCTCAGAGGTGTAATAACGCCACCGCAACATAAACGGCGAAGTACCGACCAATGGCGCCAGATCCACAGTCACCGCTTCACCTGGCGTACCGCGCAAAGCGCCGTGATCCTCCGTCCAGTGAAGGATGTTGGTCCACGAAGTGCCGCCGTCGGTGCTGTAATCCAGGTCAAGAGCCTCGTTGCCAGAGTATTCCTGATAGTTGGCCAGGTAGCGGAGGGTCAAGTCGCTCATGGTCGTGGGGTCCAACTCTGGCGTCCGCAGTTCGGTATCATACGGGACACCATTGTTACGATCACTATCTGCAGTGGCTGCATGCCCAGTGCCACCTGTATAATTACCATCCCCGACAGCAGTCTCGAGATTCCAAACCACTCCACCGCTGGCAATATTGTCAACCACGCTCCAGCCGTCAGGTGGGAAAGCATCCTCATTAAAGTCTTCGCGAAAATCTGCCTGATAGCCTGGGGCGTTGCAGGCGTCCAAATTAGCGTCCATGGGCAGATCAACAGTCACCGCGCCCGCACTGTCGATGTGGATGGTCTGCGTCGCGTCGTCGTAACCCGGCCACATCACGTGCACTTCGACATCCCAATCGCCCACCGGCAACTGCACAGCAGCCGCTTCGCCGGTAGCCGGGTCGGTATAGAATGCATCGAACGCGGTGTCTTTGATATAGAGCCGTGCGTACAGGGGCCATCCTGCATCCGGGTTCGCGTCCACTACCCGCAAGGTGACATCGGCCATGGGCAAGGGGGCCAAGGCGAAGTCTTGCACCACCGCCTCACCATCGTTGACGGTCACCGTAGCATTGCCGTCCGCGTAACCCCAGGCTTTCACCGTCACCTGCCGGTCGCCTGCGACGACCACGGGGAAGGCGTAATGGCCGTTCGCGTCGGTGTGGGTTTCATAGCCATCGTCCAGGGTCACCACCGCGTCGGCAATCGGGTCACCCGTGTCAGCGTCAGTCACCGTACCGCTCAGCGAGCCTGTGGCCGCGGCAGTACACACATCGAAACTGAAAGCGCCAATGCGGGTCGACCAGTCGGCGCTGCTATCTGCTGCGTAGTACTCCTGGGTGTACCAGAAAGTACAATCATCCACGGGGTCTACCGACATCATGCTGTAGTCACCCCAGCGGCCAGAAGAATGGCTCTGCGAGCCCCCGCCGGCCACCAGTTCAGCCTCGCCTTGGGTCATTTCGCCCAACGGATCTTCGGCCAAACGGCCCGCATAACGTACCGACGGGAAGACCTCGGTGCTGGAAACGGAGAACCCGAGGGCCATATCGCCGCGTTTGTCCATGGCAATGCTGGCCATCCAGCGGTTATCGGCATCGGGGGCATAGACGCCTTCTTGCTTCATGCTCCACGAGGTGCCATCGTAAGAAAGTTCGAACCAGTGAACGCCCGCGTGGTCGTTGCCGTCCGCGTCCACCGTGTGGTTGGAAACCATAGAAAACGTACCGTCATCCCACACGCGGAAGGCAAGGCGATACATCAGGCGATCCGCAATGGCATCGAGCGCCGTGCCGCCGGGTTGAGGGATGCAGTTGCGGGCAAAGCCGCACATGTCTGGATCCACGTCCGCGGTTTGCACCATGGCGTTGGGGGTAAAGTCAGCGTCGGTGCCAAAGGTGCTGTTCGCGGGGGTGGTGAAGTCAGGGTGAAATTCCCAGATCCGCAACGTGTCGGCGGGGTCGTCCAGCCACGTAGAGTCATCCCATTCGAGGAAATAACCCGGCGTGCCATCGGGCGGCGGTGCGCCGTCCAGGTCGGCCGGGAGCATGCCGCCATAGTCCGTGGTCTTGGCGCCCAGGTCAATGTAAACCATGGTGGCATTGGGGTCGCCGGCCAACATAGCGTCCCGGTCGAACGCGGCTACCCCACCGCCGGCCCAGTGATAACTATTGTTCGCGTCGAACTGGTTGACCGTCATGTAATATGCATCGGGCCAGACGCCAAATTTGGGATAGTCGTTCATGTTGTGGTCGCTGATCAAATAATCATACAGGTACCACTCGCCGGTGGGATCCGCGGTCTTGGACACCGCAATGCACTGGTGAAATTCCGGCGTGCTAAAGTCCAGGGCAAACTGGCTAAACAGCCAACGGTTGGCCAGGTGATCGAACAACACGATCGCATCGCCGTCGTTATTGGTCTCACAAATGCCGCCGAAACCACTCCACAGCGCGTTGTTGGCCGTGGGGCCAGCCACCTGGGTCACCGCCGACGGGTCGGTTACGTCCCAAATGGAGAAATGGGAGTTTATTGTCTGGAAGTAATACTTCTTACCCGTCGCGGGGTCAAAGCCAATGTCACCATTGGTGTCAGGCGGCAGCACGCCTTCGGTATTGTCATTGCCATCGAACGAAACAATGGGAGCGGGCATTTTGGCCGTGACCGGCGCGCTGCTCTGTACTATCGCCGGGTCCGAACCAGCGCCGCTGACGCCATTGAGGACTTTGGGCAAAGGCAAATTGACCTTAGCCCGCAGCAGTGCCACCCCATTGGTGGGTGTGGCATTTCCGACCCGTTTGGCCAACACGGCCAAAGAGGCCGCGCTTTCGCCTGCCCTCACCGGCTGAATGCCGCGAATGGCAGGGTTCTGAGGGGCTGCCGGCTCAGAAGCCTGAACGCTCTGAAAGGGCGCTAAGAACGCCAACACCAGAGCCAAAATGGTCAGCCATCCAAAAAACGACCACGTACGATGTGCTTTCATGCCATCCTCCTACGAACCTTTTATAAGAAAAGCGACTCGACTATTGATAAGCGTGATTTACCGCTTGGCTCTCTTTACATAAGCCGCACCTCCTTAAAGAAAAAAGAAAAAGGTCAAGAACTCGACGTGAGGTTCACTTGCTCATCCGGCGAGCATTCGTCAAGTCGTATTCCCTTGATACGTCTCATCAAGGTGCCAGACCATCGACATAATCCCGCACGCGCTGACACTCCGGCGAGAAAGCCTCACGAACATGCTCCCAATTCAACGGTTGTTTCAAATGAAGCGTACGCCCTATTGCCCGATAAAGGCAATCAGGTCCGTTGTAATCGGCCAAAGTAAAACGCCACAAGTCGGTATATTGCATGGCTTTTCGCTGTCGGGAGGTACTCACATTATACACGATTTGATACGTCTGACAACAATAAGCCCGCATCAGTCGGGCAAAAAGTTCCAAACTTTGGGGCAGGCGGCTCATATCTACCCCGGAAGGGCAATCGGTACAAGTCAAGTCGGCCTGCACCCAAAGTGCGCCATACAACATTTCTCGCCAGGGCTTACCCAAGGCGGCATACCCCCTGGCGCAGGTCGAAGGCGCCAAGGTACTGCGGCACAAATCTTGGAAGAAGCGCGGATCCCACAAAAGCAAGGTGTCCATTCCCTGGGGGGAAAGTTGCCCCAAGCCGACCTCGTAGCGCTGGGCATATACCGACGGCCAAAATTGGCTTTCGTGGCCAATGAGACGCTTGAAGAGCACGGCAGGCACCCCTTCCCGCCGCGCGGCAGCCAAGAGCCCTGCGTCGTAACGGTTTTGCCACAGGGTCACCGTTAAACGCGCCCGCGCCAGGCCACAGGCGTTCGCCTGATCGCCGTTCAACCCCCCGCCGGGGCAGTCGTGGGCATCGACCACGCCGGCCGAGATCAGCCGGCCAGCCAACAACGCGTAAGGCTGGTCGGTTGCCAGGTCGGTCGGGTCGTTGGGCGTACGCGCCCATTCGGGCAGCCCTTGCAGCGGCGGGAACACCCGGCCCACCTGCTCGCACACATCAGCCCCTTCGTCGGCCCATTGAGGGGCGATGATGTCCACCACTGTGGCTACGTTCGCGGCCGCGGGCGCCCAACGCACCAACGCGGTGTAATGGCGGGTGCTGTCGCCCAAAGACGAAACCGCCCAAAACTGCAGGGTCACTTGCCGAATCCGCTGCGTGGGCGGCAGGGTCACCAGGCACGCTTCGCCATAGCAAGCGACGTCCACGTCCTTGGGCGCGCGCACGCGCACATATTGAATTTTGGCCTCGGGGAAAAACTCAATGCCCTGAATCTGCAAGCGCACCGGCTGAGGGCAACGATAGTGGGGCAAATCGGCGGTGCACCCTTGCAAGCGCAGCCGCGCCGTGGGCGGCGGGAAGGTGCGGGTCACGGTATGGGTTACCCGCTCCGCACGCACGAAAAACAGGTAATAGCCCGTGCACGCGCTGACATCGCCGCCGTTCAGCGCCTGGGGGCACGGGGGGGTGGTACGCCAGGCGCGATACGCCTCCCAGCCGCAGGCCCGGTAAATTTCCACCGCGGTGGGATAGTCGGGGTGATAAACTTGCACTTCGCATTGCGGGTCGCGGCTGTCGTTCCAGGGTACCAGCCACCAGGTGTAACGGGTGTCGGTCACTTCCCGCGTGAGCACCCGCGGTGGTTTCTTCCCTGCCCACACCCCCTGCCATGGGAACCCTACCACCACCAGCAAGCCGCCCACAACGAGCCACAACATCCATCGCCGCATGGTGCCTTAATTGTGCGTTACAGGGAAGGTTTTGTCAAGGCGGCACCGAAGGTCGCCATTTGTTCAATTTCAGCAGAGGAAAACCGTAATTACCTACCCAGAAGCGCTGCAGTGGCTTTTCGCCCTCACCTTACCCCCGCTGCGCGCCCCCTCTCCTCTCCCACTGGGAGAGGAGAGGGGGCTGAGCCGCCGGCTCTGGGGGAGTGGTGAGGGCGAGCAAGGTGTAATGCTGTCTCATGGCATGGCAGAGTTATTGGAATATTTCTTGTCAACCTCGTTTTCGGCGCAGGGTAGGTAGTTACGGGAAACCGCAAATTTCGCCGACAAAAACGCAGGGCGGGGCCGACGGTTCCGCTATCAGAGAGCCTCGCTATGCCGCGGTGCCGCTAAGGCAGAGAATCGTGGATAAGCGCCACGCTGTTAGCAATGGCGCTCACAATCTGAGTCACTGCAGCACTGCTCTCACCAAGCAGCCGGGCAGAGGTCTGCTCTTCACGCCCCAGATCAGGCGCGGCCTCCAATTGCGCCGCCACCTCACCGACCTGCCAGGCTAACGTCAGCGCCTGTTCGCCCAAAACCCGCAGGCCCTCGGTCACCTGGTGAGCCTCTTTCCAACGAAACGCGGCGTCACTGCTTGTGCCTGTAGAAGGAAGCGCCTGGGCCGCGAGCGCCAACGCCTGAGCCCGCATCTTTTGGCTTACGGCTTCAAATTGGAACGCCACAGCCCCCAAGCGCTCGGCCGCAAGGGTGGCCTCACCGTGGCTTTCGGTTGTTTGCATTTCCTCGGCATAGTGTCGTAACGTGCGCACGAGCACACCTAAACTCGTGGCCTGTTGCACAATAGACGCGGCTTGCTGCTGAATCTGCGGCCAGCGCGTCGCCTCATCGGCCGCTACGGCAGGAGAGGCCTCTTTTCCTGCCATGCGGCCTACTGGTACCATCATGGCTCCTCCGTCGCTCGGGCGTCCGACACCCGAAAAAGAAAGTCTGTTGCCTTTAAAACGCTCCAACTACCGCCCAGGTTACATTTTCACTCACATTGGGCCTCCCCTACTCATCCGACACCAAGGAAAACACAACTGCCTACTCGTCGTGCGAGCAAGGCCGAACGCTTTGGCACGGAAGGGGTTGTACCCACGCCCAATTACAAAATCTGTGGTTTCTCCTGGCCAAGGCTGAGCCGTTACGTTTTCCCCTCTGCGTAATCTGCGCAATCTGCGGTTTTCCTTTCATACCCGTGGAATTCACCACAAACCCTTGCTTTATTTGATAATCCAGATTATCATAAGGCAGATTATCAAAGGAGCGCGCCATGACCCTCACCTTTCCCCACCCTTTTGTTGGACGGCAGCGCGAAATGGCCTTGTTAGAGCGCCTGTGGCAAAGCCCCCAAGCCGCCTTTTTGGTGCTTTATGGCCGCCGCCGCATCGGCAAAACCCGCCTGCTGTGGGAATGGACCCACCGCCACGCCGACCAGGTGCTCTACTGGGCTGCCGAACCTTCCAGCGTTAGTGACCAACGCCGCGCTTTTTCGCAGGCCGTGTACCGCTTCTTCCACCCGCAGGGGGGCGAGGCCGCGCTGTGGTTCCCCACGTGGCGGGTGGCCTTTCAGGCCTTCGCGGAGATGGCCGCGCAGCGCGGTCGGCGGGTGGCGTTGATCATCGACGAGTTTACCTACCTGCTGGAACACGGCCCCACGGTAGCCGGCGCGCTGCAAAACGCCTGGGACCAGACCCTCAGCCGCGGCAACCTGCTCTTAGCCCTTTCGGGCTCGCACATGGGCATGGTGGTGCGCGATGTGCTTTCCCCCCAGGCGCCGCTCTACGGACGCGCCACCGCCGCGCTGCACCTGCCCCCTCTCCCCTACCCCGCGACGCGTGAGGCCTTCCCCGCCTACCCCCCCGAGGCCCGCGTCGCCCTCTACGCGGTGGTCGGCGGTGTGCCCGCCTATTGGGCGTATTGGGACCCGCAAGCCGCCTTTCAAGACAACCTCAAAGCCTTCGTGCTGCACGCGGCCCTCTCTTTGGGCGACGAACCCCGCTTTCTGCTGCAAGATTACATCCGCGAAACCGGCAACTACTACGCCATCCTCAACGCCATCGCGCGCGGCGCGCATACCCCCGCGGCCATCCGCCGCGCCTCGGGCTTGCCCAGCGGGCACGTGAGCCGCTATCTGGAACTGCTGTTAGACACCGGCTATGTGGAACGCCGACGCTCCCTCACCGCAGCGCCGCACAGCCGCCAGGGGCGCTATCACCTCACTGACCCCTTTCTGCGCTTTTACTTCCGCTTCATCAGCCCCTACCGGGGCCAGATCGCCGCGGGGGTGCAAGAGCCCCTCTGGGAGGAACTGCGCCGCCATCTGCTCGATTTCATTGGCCTCTACACGTGGGAAGAAATTGCCCGCCTGTGGACGCTGCACGCGGGCGCGCGCGGCGCGCTGCCCTTCCGCCCCCTGCAGGTGGGCGCCGCGTGGAACCGCCAGGCGCAGGCGGATGTGGTCGGCATCAACCCCCGCGAGGGCACCCTCATCTTAGGCGAGTGCAAATGGTCACCCGAGGCCACGCCGCCGGCGGTGTTGAGCCGCCTGGTGGCGCGCACCGACGCGCTGCTGCCCGCGGAAAAGCACTGGCGGGTGCACTATGTCTTGTTCAGCCGAGGAGGATGGACGCCCGAAACCGCGCGCTTAGCCGAGCAACTGCGCACCACGCCCCTCCGCGGCGAGCGCTGGCAAGCCGCGGGCGTCACCTTGGTCGATCTGGCCACGGTAGACGAACAACTCTGGCGCTGGCACCGCGAGCCGCCGCCTGAGAACGCGGCTATTCCTTTTTGAGCAGAAAACCACAGAAGACACAGAAAGTGGGAAGTAAAGGCGTAATGCGGGATGCGGGATGCGGGAAGAGGCGAGACGCTGAGGCGTTGGGGTCGATGGAAGTTGGTTACCTGGTTGCTTGGGCGCTGGTTACTTGGGTGCTTCTCTTGTGCCCTGGCGTCGTTGGTGTTTTCCTCGGCGTTTTTGTGTTCCTTTGCGCTTTGCGTTACTTGGCGCCCTAAAATCCGCGTCTATCCGCCACCATCCGCGTTCATCCGTGGGCTGTTTTCCAAAGACCGAACAGTTACTTTCGCCCCATCCGTGTCAATCTGTGGTTGCTTCTCTGCGGAATCTGCGGTTTTTCCGTACCTTTGAGACCGTCGACGCGCAGACACCCGCCGTTCCACAATGGGCACCAACAACACCGGCTTATGGCTGTGGTGCACCACCCGCTCCGCGGTGCCACCCAAGAGCACACCTTCCTCCATCCCGCTTTTGCCGTGGCTGGTCAGGGCCACCAGGTCGACGTCGCGGCTCTCGCTGACGTCCAAAATGGTCTGCGGCGGTTCCCCGCCGGTAAGCACCACGTCGAGGGCGACCCCTTCCTCCTGCAACACGCGGGCCACGTGCTTGAGATAGGCGCGCAACGAAGCCTCAGATTTAGCACGCAGCCGCGCCACCACGTCGGCCAAGGGGCCATACAGGGCAGGGTCGGGCACTTCGGGCACGCCCAGTAAAATGAGTTGACTGCCAAACGCCTGTGCCAAGGCGCGCACATACGGGAAAACCCGCTCGGCCTCAGCCGAGCCGTCCAAGGGTACCAACAGCCGGGCAAAACGGGGAACCCGCGCCCCTTCCCCCTGGTGAGGGCGGAAGACCAACACCGGTGCATTGACCAGTTGCAAGATTTTGCTCGCTTTGCTCCCCATCAGCCAGCGCTTGAACGCCGATTTGCTGTGGGTGGTCATCACCACCAAGTCAATGCCCTGGGCTTCGACCAGACGGTTGAGCACCGGGGCAATCGCCCCCACCTCGACCACGGTAAAAATGGGCACGGGCTGGTTTCTCAGGCGCTGCTTCAGTTGCTGCAGGTAGGCTTCCTTTTCCCGGCGGGCCTGAGCTAGGGCCTGGCGGAAGGTTTCGTCTGCGGGGTGGGGGTCGCTGGTGCGGATGACGTGCACCAACCACACCTCGCCCCCGAATTTTTTAGCCAACGACAGCGCCACGTCGACGGCCTGCTCCGCGTAGCCGGTGCCGCCCAAGGGCACCAAAATGCGGCGCAAGGGCTTGGGCGGTTGCCGCCAGGCGGCCACCTGTTCGGGTGTGGGCTGCCAGTCCCCTTCCACCGCCAGGGCCTGGGCTTCTGCGATGGCCGGCTTGCCCGAACCCCCAGGCAACGGCCACATGGCCTCTTCCACTTTGCCCAAGCGTTCGCGCAGGGGGGTTGGTGCGCCCAGGCGGCGGCGATAATAGGAAAACACCCCATAAAGCAACGGAATAAAAACGAAATACGTCCACGCACCTTCGCTAAAGCGTTCCGCAAAGATGATCACCGTGGCCGCGGTGGTCAAAAAGGCAGCCACCACGGTACCGGCCAAGGTGAAGGCGTGAGAAAGGTCGAACGCCGCCCGCAATTCTCGGATCAGCCGCTTGGCCGCGGCCCAGCCCGTCATGCTCAACAGGATGAACACCCCCGCGGCGTACACCGAAAGGTAGATTTCTTCACGGGTGCCGATGAAGAGGAAGCACAGCGAAGCAATGGCGACCTCCAACCATACCGGCCAGGGGGCAACGCCATAACGGTTACGACGGCCTAAAATCTTGGGCACGTAGTGGCGATCTTTGAGGCCCAGGGCCAGGTTTTGCAGCCCTTGCGCGCTGGCCGCGCTGGCCGAAAGCAACACCGCGATGCCGATCAGCGTGCCCGCATACGCCAGCCACGGCGGGAGCAGTTTGTCCATGGTTTGGGTAAAGACCGAGACGTCGGGGTTCGTGGGGTCCGCAAGGCGGAAGATCGCCGGGCCAGTGACCACCATAGTCACCGCCGCGGTGCCCATAATGATGAGCAAACTATGAAAAGCCTTGCGGCTTTTTTCTTCGGGCGTGCCTTCGTACGCGGCCACCAGGTTGGCAAAAACCTCGATCCCGGTCATCACCGCCAAAATGCGGGCGTAACCGGCTAAGGTGTAGTGCAGGTAGCCATCGGTAAACGCCTTGAGGGAAAAATCGGGCAGATGAAGGCCAAGTTTGAGGATGGTGGCGATGTTCATCGCCCAAAGCAGGAGCAGCACTGCGGCCGTTGCGGGCCCAAAAATGGCCGCGGCCGTCTTGGGGCCGCGATTGACGGCCCAGCCAGTGAACACGCTCAACACCACAGCCACTAACGCCCGATAGTCAGTGAACCAAAAAGGATGATTAAGCACGGGCAAACGGTCGGCGATAAAGGTCACCAACGCGGCCATACTCACCAAAAAAGTGAGGGTGTATTCCACGAACGTGATACCCGCATTGATTTTGACCGCCCAACCGCCAAATTCCTCTTCGGTCAGGCCACTGCCGCCGCTGCCATCGGTCACCCAACGCATGACCAGGCGGTACATGGCAGAGACCATGGCGATAGTCAACACCACCAACCAAACACTGGCGCCGAACGTGACTTTAGCCACCCCCGCGGTGACGATCAACTGCAAAAAGGGCCCAAAAACATACAGCGGTGAGGTTGCGGGGTCGCCGCCACCGGCCAATGCGCCTTCGAAAGCGTTAGAGAGTTTCCGCGTAGGAGTTGCTGCCATGAAAAAGCCTCCAGAAAGCCAAAAACGAAACGCCCGCCGCCGGGGTCCGACGCACAGGGCGCTCGCCGTCCATTCTTCATAGTCGTTCTTTGAAAACAGAGAAAACAGAGAAAACGCAGAAAAGGGCAAAAGGGCGCTAAGACGCAGAAGGGGCAACGCAGGGACGCAGCGAAAGATGTCGTATCCTCAGTGTTTCCACGCTGCGGAAGACGCGCAATCTGCAGTTTCTCTTCAAGCAAGACAATTGTACTACGCCTCGCCTGCTTTTGCCAAATGCGCGCGCTCGCGCGGCGAAAGGCATTGCACCACGCCCAACCAACGCAGCAGCCGCGCCTTCCACGACTTGCCCGGCCAGGGCTGGCAGGTAAATTCGTCGGCCAGGGCAAAAAGGTCGGGAGGCAGCCCGGCCTCCTGCCACACCTTTTGCAGCGCGGTGAAACGCGCGGAGGTCAGGCAGAGCGCCGTCTCGATGTCTTCCTCCCAACGGGCGAAGAGGGGGTCTTGGGTCAAGGTGTCGCTGCGCTCCCCCAGCAGCAGGCGGAAGGTGTCGACCTGAGAGCAATCCTCCAGCCAGCGGAGCAGCGCGTCTAAAGCCGGGCCGCGCGCCTCGACCGCGGTGGGCAGCGCGCCCCGGCGCACCCGCCGCTGCCGACAGCGCCGCCGGGGGGCCAACAGATGCGCTTCGTAAAAACGCACCCACCGCGCCACCCCAAGCACCGTCACCCGACGCGCCATCGCTCGCGGGAAGCCCCCGTCGTTCCAATGAAAAGGCTCGGCCAGGTACATCTGGCAACCGCTTTTGCTGCTCATCGCGCTTCCTTCAGGGCAAACGCAACGTCGCCCACAGCGCGGGGTGGTCTGAAGCCGGGCTGGCTTGATATTCGGCCCGCAGCACCCCCACGTCGGGGGTGACGAAAATGTGGTCAATGGCCTGGGGAAGCGGTGTCGCCGCGGCGCGCAGTTGTTGCACGGTCAGGCGATATTGTGGCGTGTCGGCGCGAAAGTTGAAGTCCCCCATCAGCACCAAAGGCTGCAGGCCGTGGACAGCCTGGAGCACGTTTTGCTGCTGCACCAACGGGCCGTCGTTGCCCAAATGGGTGACGGCCACGTGCACCTGCCGCTGCCCCACCAACACGGTGGCCAAAATGGCCGCGGTCTGCTCGCCCGTGCTGTAAAGGTACACGGTCTGCGCCTCGACGATGGGGTAACGGGAGAGCAGCGCCAGGCCGAAAGTGCCATCCACGGTGGGCGGGCCGTAATATGCGACCATGTGCAGCGCGGTAGCCCAATAGCCCACCAGGTCGTTGTTGGCCCCGCTCAGGCGGGCGGTGTCGGTTTCTTGCAGGCCGATGATGTCGGGCTGTTGGCTGCGCATCACAGCCAGTTGGTCGCGCCAGCCCTTCTGCCCGTCTGCCCGGTAGCCTTGCTGAACGTTGTAGGTGAGCACCCGCAGCGTGTCCGCGGCTGCTGGCGCCGCGGGCGGGGTCGGACGCCGCAGCCAGGCGGCCGCGATCATCGCCACAGCCAGCACGGCCAACACCCAGCCCCCACGCCGCGGCCGGGACGCGGCGCCTTGGGGCGGCCCCGCACCGGCCACAGCCCACACCACCACCGCGGCCGGCACCGCGTAGACCACCCAAAACTTCCCTCGGAACCACGCCCCTACCAGCGGGATGTAGTCGTAAGTGGTGGTAAACACATGAGCCAAAACCAGCAACAGCAAATACCCCCCGGCCAGGCCAAAGGCCACCCCCTCCCGCCGCAGGTCGGCGGGCCCGCGGCGCAAGGCGTGGTGCAAACTCTCAAACGCCCAAAACAGCAGCGGAAAGGCCAGCAGCGCCAGCGCCAGGCCCAGCGCCGGGCCTGTGGGCTGCCGCGGCAAGGGGTATGCCTCGGCAGTCGTGGGGAAGGAGGTCTGCAGCGCGGCAATGCCCCAGGCCAAAAACAGGGCAAACAGCGCCAGCGCGAGGGGCAAGGTAAAACGACCGCCACCCCGGGCGGCGCGCAAGTTCCCCACCCGCGAGGCCCAGGCCATCAGCGCCACGCCCGCCAAGCCATAGGCTGCGAAGGGCAACCAACCGGCCCAGCGGGCGACCACCGCGGGCGCGACGAACGCGGCCAAGAGCAAAAACAGCACCGAAGCCAGGCCCAACGCGGCGCGCAAAATGTTAAGGAAAGGGGGTCGGTCTGCGGCGCTTTCGTCTGCTCCGGCGGCCGCGGGCGGCAGGATGCGCCAGGCCGCCCAGGCCGCGGTCAGCGCCAAAAGCACGCCCACCACCTGGCCGCCGCCTTCCAGGGAGCAATCCACGCCTGCGCCCAGGGCGCGACACAGCCCCACGGCCGCCACCGCCCACGCCAACCCCAGCGCGGTCTCCGGCGCGCCAAACCGGCGCAGCAGCAAAGGCCAGGCCAGCAGGGCCATGGCCGCGCCCAGCCCCCCGACCCAGAGCACGCCCCTGGTGGGCAGCCAGGGCAAAAGCAACCGGCTGAGAGCCACGCCGACCAGCGACGTGGGCAACAGCCAGCGCGGCGCGCGGCGCCAGCCCGCCAGCGCCAAGGGGCTGAGCAACAACACCACCGCGCCGATCTGCGGCGGGATGCTCGTGCCCAGCAGCCCAAACGCGTAGATAGCCGCTACGAATTCGGTGAGCAACTGGAACAAAAAAAGGTAAAACACGCCCAACACATACACAGTCGCCATTTCACCCTCCCGGCTGCTCGTCACTGTTTAGCGAAAGCAAAGTGAGATTCTGAGATCCGGACATGAGTTAGGACAAAAAAGGGAACCTCCTGTAAATTGTTTTATAGAAAAAACACCACACACAAGGAGGTTCCCTATGTACAAGTATAAACGAATTTCCTTGGAACGTTTCGCCCATTACCTGTTTGATAACACTCATGAGGCACAACACGCCGCTGAGATTCTCGCCGCTATCTTGCACGCTCGCTCCGCACGCTTGACTGAGATCGCTGCCAAAATGCACGGCTCTATGGATGCCGCCTATAAACGCTTGCAACGCTTTTTGCAACGCTACGACCCACGCACTGCCTTGTGGCGTCTTTTACCCGATGATGCTCCCTTTGTGTTGGCCGATGTGACCGAGATCCCCCGCCCTCAAGCCTATAAAACCAACTATGTCGGCACCTTGAAAGACGGCCA
>JALUDX010000012.1 GCA_027053355.1 Anaerolineales bacterium
TCGAACGGGACACGGCCCACGAGATCTACCGCGACATGCTCGACGCGCAGGTGGCCTCCGAGATCTCCAGGCAGCAGGGCCTGGGCCTGGCCGACCAGATGTACAGGCAGATGGAGAAGTACCTGCCCCCTGACGACCGGCAAACAGGGGGAAAACCGGCCGAGCAGGGGACAGGTCGCGGCAAAGGGGATATCAGACCCTGAACTTCAAACTGATTGCACGCAACTCCTCTGCCAGTTGAGAAAGATCTTGAACACTCTGCCGCACCTGGCCACTGGCCTCTGCCATCTCGTGGGCAGCGCCATTGACTTCCAGGATATCGCGGGCGATCTCACCGGAAACACTTGAACTCTGGGCCACGTTCTCCGTGACCTCCTGCAGTCCCACGGTTGCCTGGTTCATATTGGCGGAGATCTCCTGTGTGGTCGCTGTCTGTTCCTCCACCGCAGCGGCAATGGTGGAGACGATGGCGTTGATCTCGTTGATCACCGAGGAGATGCGGCTTATCTGATCCACCGTGCCCCGGGTTGACTCCTGGATACCGTTGATCCTGGTCCGGATTTCCCCGGTGGCCTCCGCGGTCTGCTTGGCCAGTTCCTTGATCTCGTTGGCCACCACGGCAAATCCCTTGCCCGCCTCGCCGGCACGCGCCGCCTCGATGGTCGCATTGAGCGCCAGCAGGTTGGTCTGATCCGAGATCTCCGTAATCGTCTCGGTCACCTTGCCCACCTCGGTGGCCGCGATCCCCAGCTCACCAACCTTGTCCGAGGCATCCTCCACATCAGCCACGGCCGTGGTGGTTATCTTGCTGGCCTTGGCCGTATTCTTGGCAATCTCGTTGATGGCTCCCGTCAGCTCGTCCGTGGCCGTGGCAACGATACTGACATTGGTGACAGCCTCCTCGGTGGCAGCAGCTACCGTGTTCATGTTGGCGCTCATTTCCTCGGCAGCGGTGGCCACGGTCTCGGCCCTTGCCGTGGTTTGCTCCGCGCCGGAGGCTACCTGCTCAGAGATGGCGGACAACTCGGTTGCCGAGGAGGCCAGCGTCTCGATCCCCGTGGTGATATTACCGATCATGCCGCCGACGTTATCGACAATCCGGTCCATGGAGGCAGCGAGCTGGCCCGCCTCGTCCTTCTGGTCCAGGCCGATCTTCCTGGTAAAGTCTCCGGTGGCCAGGTTGTCGGCAAAGGTCGCACAGCGGATAATGGGATTTTTCACAGCAGAGGTCAGCAGAAAGCTCAGGACTGCGCTCAGAAAGACGCCGATCATGGCACCGACCACAAGGGCGGTCCGTGCCGAACGGGCGACCCGGACATTCTCAACTGCGGTCTGTTCGAGCCGCTTTGTGGCCTTTGCAGACATGGCATTGCTCAGAGCAATGATCTTGTCCCCGGTCTTCTCGGCCCGAAGCAGGAGTGACTTGTCATGCTGTTCATGCAGCCTGCGGTAGTCCTGTTCATATCCTGCCAGCAGCTGCGCCATTTGCGCCACATTATCGCGCTGCTCCTTGAGTTCAGGATAGCGGCCGACCAGTTGTCTCAGATTGTCGAGGTCATCTTTCACCTCCTTCAGGCGGTTCCGTCCTTCCCGCATGTACTCCATCTTCCGCTCGGCGCCATATAACAGGAATCTGGTCCGTGCCCTGGCAAAATCAGTGGCAAGCTCCTT
>JALUDX010000013.1 GCA_027053355.1 Anaerolineales bacterium
CCGTGGGAGAGGGGAGGGGGGAACAAAAGGGGGGCGGGGTGAGGGTAAATAGGCAAAGGTTAGCATATTGAAAAGCCCCACCTGCCAGAGTCTCCAACGGCAGGCTGCCGGGCAGGGTCAATCTCGCAACGATTTCATGTGACTCCACTGCTGGGCTTCGCTCATCTGCGCAAAACGGGCGTAAAGGGCTTTGGCCACGTGGGGCGGCACCATGGTGCTCACATCGCCGCCCAAGGAAGCAATTTCGCGCACGGTGGTGGACGAAAGAAACGTGTGCTCTTCGTTGGTGATGAGCATCACCATTTCGATATCGGGCGCTAAACGATGGTTGGCCAAGGCCATACGGAATTCGTTTTCGAAGTCGGAAAAGACGCGTAGCCCGCGCACAATCACTTGTGCGCCAATCTGCTGGCAAAATTTGACGGTTAGGCCACTGTAGCCTTGTACGGAGATGCGCGGTTCCGAGCGGAAGGCTTCTTCCACCAGCGCGATGCGCTCTTCGGGGGAAAAAATCAGGTTTTTCAACGGCCGGTCGTACACCGCCACCACCACTTCGTCGAACAGTTGGGCTGCCCGCAAGGCAATATCGATGTGGCCGTAGTGGATGGGGTCGAAACTTCCGGGGAAAATCGCTTTGACGGTCAACTGATTTCTCCTCTGCCTTCGCGCCAAAAAGCCGCCAGCCGTTGCTTTAGCAAGCGGTGTTCGGGGGCTTGCAGGCTGGGGTCGCGGGCGATCAATTCCTGCGAAAGGTTACGGGCCTGCTCGATCAGGTGCACATCCAGCAAGTTGGCCAGGCGTAAGCGGGCTTCGTCGAACCCGGCCTGCCGGGTGCCGAAGAATTCGCCCGGCCCGCGTTGCTGCAGATCCTTTTCGGCCAGCACGAAGCCATCGGTGGTTTCGACCAGGGCGCGCAGGCGCTCGTTTTCCCGAGCCGCGTTCTCGGTTTCGGGGATGAGCAAGCAATACGCCTGCTGCCCCCCGCGGCCCACCCGGCCACGGAATTGGTGCAACTGCGCCAGCCCAAACCGGTTCGCACCTTCGATCAGCATTACCGTCGCGTTGGGGATGTCGACCCCCACTTCGACCACCGCGGTAGACACCAAGACGTGAAACTCGCCATCGCGAAAGCGCGCCATGGTGGCTTCTTTTTCGTCGGGTTTCATCTTGCCGTGGAGCAAACCCACTTTCAAATCGGGGAAGACCTCGCTCTGCAGGCGCCGATGGGCTTCCACCGCAGCAGGGGTGGTTTGCAGGGCTTCGCTTTCGCTGATCAGGGGATAAATGATAAATGCCTGATGCCCGGCCGCCACTTCGCGGCGGATGAGGCGATAAGCCCGCTCGCGTTCGCGGGGCATGAGCAAATACGTGAGCACGGGCTTGCGGCCCACGGGCATTTCGTCCATCACGCTGATATCCAGGTCGCCGTAAATCGTGAGGGCCAAGGAGCGCGGGATGGGCGTGGCGGTCATCACCAAAATGTGGGTCTGCTCGCCCTTGGCGCGCAAGCGCGCCCGTTGCCGCACGCCAAAGCGGTGCTGCTCGTCGATCACGGCCAGTTGCAAATCGGCAAACTGGACCGGGTCTTCCAGCAGGGCATGGGTGCCCACTAAAATTTTGATCCGGCCTGCGGCCAGTCCTTCCAGGGTGGTGCGGCGTTGGGCAGCAGGGGTGCTGCCGGTGAGCAGGCCGATGTGCTCTGGCGCGATGTCGGGGGTGGTTTGGGGCAGCAAGCGTTGCAGGCTGCGGTAATGTTGCTCCGCGAGCAAGGCCGTGGGCGCCATCAGCGCGGCCTGGGCGCCGTGGTGGGTGACCATGGCCATGGCCAGCGCGGCCACCACGGTTTTGCCGGAACCCACGTCGCCCTGCAGCAGGCGGTTCATGGGGCGCCCCGAAGCCAAGTCGCGGCGGATGTCTTCCAGTGCGCGGCGCTGCGCGGCGGTCAAGGCAAAGGGCAAGCCCTCCAGCCGCGCTTCCAGCCATGGCTCCTCCACGGGGAAGGGGCGCGCCTGCCGTTGCCGCCACGCTTCTCGCTGGCGCACCATGCCCAGTTGCAACACGAACAGTTCGTCGAAGGCCAAGCGCCGCTGCGCTTGCCGCAAATCGTCCCATGAATCGGGGAAGTGAATCTGCCGCAACGCCACGGGCAGGGGCAGCAGACCGGCGCGTTCCCGCAGCCAGGTAGGCAGGGGGTCTGGCGCCCGCCCGGCCCATTGAGCCACCACCTCGTGCAGCAAACGGCGCATCCAGCGCTGGGTGATCTTCGCAGTGAGGGGGTAAACCGGCACGATGCGCTTGGTGCTCAGTTGCTCTTTGCTCAGGGGCTCCCATTCCGGATTGTTGAGCACTAAGCGGCCTAGGTATTGGTCGATTTTCCCGGCCAGCGCCACAGGCATGCCCCGGCGCAGGCGGTCGGCAATCCACGGCTGGTTGAACCAGGTGACCCGCAGTTTGCCGCTGCTGTCGGAAATCACGGCCTCGGTTACCTGCAATTTGCCCCCCCGCAGTTTGCGCACGCCCACGCCTTCGACCGTCCCCACCACGGTGACTTGCTCGCCATAGCGCAACTGCCGGATGGGTTTGCACTGGCTGTAATCGTCGTAACGGCGGGGGAAGTGGTAAAGCAGGTCTTCCAAGGTGTGAATGCCCAGGCGAGCCAGGGTGGAAGCACGCCGGGGCCCGATGGTGGGCACCGCGGTCACCGGCTTTTGGAAGGCTTCGGGCGGCAGGGGCGGCTCAGCCGCGGGGGGAGATGAGGCAGGCCGAGGCGCAGCCGGGGAGGGGGAAGCCGCGGGCTGGGGCTCAGTGCGGGCCGGGGCTGCCGGTTGGGGCGAGGGCAAAGCCATGCGCTCCGGCAACTTCAGGCTGCGCTGCACCCGCTGCCAAAGCCCCTGCAGCACCTCGGCACGCGATTTTGGGGTGAGGCGGCCGTAATCGCGCAAACGGGTCTCCACCGCGCCGATCAAATCCTCGGGCAAGCCATCGTTGCGGGCCTCGGTGGCCCAGTTTTCCAACATGCGGGCCAGCCCCCCCATCACCGCGCCATTGTCGTAGCCCCGCTGGGCTTCCAAACTGAGGAATTTGTACAGTTTTTCGATGCTGGGTTGGGTTTTCATAGCAAGTTATTTTACCATGCCGCCGCGCTCGCCGCGCGGCAGCATGGTTGCCCACTTTGCCCTGTGCTTTCTGAGGGCTTTTTTTGTGTTCTGTGTTTTACTCCATTTGGGCTGATAGCCTTCCTTCACCCGCGCGTTTTCGAAATACCCCACAGGTTCAGCAAAAACAGCAAATCCAGGGTAAGCCCGGCAAAGCCCGTGGGGCCGACGTGCAGTTCGAAGCGCCAGATGGGCCTCAGCGGGAAGATGCTCCACAGGGGCTGCATCAGCGGCGGGAAAGTTCCCAGCAGGAGCAGGCCGGCGAGCAAGGCCGTGAGGCCAAAGGCCCAGAGCGGGGTTAAAGCCGCGGCGCGGCGGAAGGCCACGAAAGCCCCTACCCACAGCGCGGCAACGAGCAGCCCCAAGAACCACAGTTTGGTGATGAAAGCAAGGGTGTGGAAAGTGCTCTGCGCTACCTGCGCGGCCTGCATTCCCGCGAAGTCGGCGGTCACCGCGGCTGCCAAAATCAGAGCGTTGAGCAACACCCAGCCCCAGGCCGCCTTGCGGGCCTCGGTGGGGGAAACGGAAGTCGTGGCCATGGAATACCTCCTCGACATCAACCCCAAACCGGATCGCTTGCTTCCATTTTAGCCTTTTGGAGGCAGGTGTCAAGCAGGGAAGGCCGCCGCCGTGTCAAGCCTCCGCGGCGTGCAGGCGCGCCCAGGTTTCCAGCAGCGCCTGAGCGGTTTCGGGGGGCAGCGGCGCGGCGGAAACCGCCTCGGCCAAGGCGCGCTGCCGCGCTTTGGGCGTTTTCGGCAGCAGCATGGCCTGCAAGGGCAGCAGCGAAAGCCAGAGCAGCGCCTGGGCCGGAATGCCCCAGGCTGCGGCCACGGCCTGGCGGATGTTCAAAGGCAGCGGCGGCAGCGCCAACGCGGCTAACAGCCATTCCCCTAAGGAGAGCGCGGCGCTTGCTTCGGCCCGGCTGCCCTGCGCGGCGGGCTGTGGACACAGCAGGCCGCGCCAATGCTTCCGCTGGCCGGCGCGGCGGCGGGAAACCGGCTGCCACGCCCACGCGAGCAGGGCCGGTAACGCCTGCACCGCGCGGCTGAAATCGGTCAACGCGTCTGCCGCGGCCTCGCCTTTCAGACCCGCGGCTTCCAGCAGCGCCCGATAGGCGGCGATGGCCGCAGCCGCGTCTTCCGCGCCGGGTTGGGGGCCCAAGGGCTGGCAGAGGGGCAGCCGTTGCTGCCAGATTTCGGCCAGCCGCGCCGCGGCCTCTCGCAGCGGCGGGAAGTGTTCGCGATACGCGGCTTCCAGGTCGGGCACGCCCGCGCTGCCCAACGCCTCGGCCAGCCGCGCCCAGCGGCCCTCGGGGTCGGGCAAAATTTCCCAGTCCATGAATACCTCCGTTTGGTACGCCCGCAGATGCACATGCAGCCCCTCGCGGTGCAGCGCGGCCGCGTTCCTCAGGTACCACAGGCCGCTCACCAGGTCGCGGAAACGCACGAACACGCTTTCGTCGTCCGGCAGTCCTAACGCCTGGGCCAAGGTTTCGCTGCGGGGCGGGCTGTCGGGGGCTTCCGGCGTTACGAAAGGCGCGCTGCGGTAGAGCCGCCCTTCGGTTTCGGCGTAGCGGTTGTGGTAGAGCACTAAAGCGCGCTCGTCCCCGCGCCTATTCGTATAGCCAAAAACATGGGGGTTTTCCTCGCCCGTGGGCGTCTCCAGCGGGAACCAGCGGAACGCGTCCACACCCGCGAACAACGCCCGCTGCCGAAGCAGCGGCGCGATGCGCCGGCGGTGTTCGGCGATGAAGCCCTCGTCGCGGCTTTCGTCGGTGCGGGGGGCGCGGAATTCGTGGCCGTATTGCTCGGTTAGCCCTTCGATTTGCCCGTGGCCGAACATGGGCAGGCCGGGCAGGGTGGCCATCAGGGTTGCCACGCCGAAGTATTTGTCGCCTTTGCCGAACTGCTCTACGGCGGGTTTTTCGTCGGGGGTGGTCATGAAGTTGACATAGCGCTGCAAAATGCGGGGGTCGAAGGTCAGGGTTTCCCGCACCAGTTTGTGATAGGCCGCGTTGCGCTCGTCCCGCAGCATGTGCATGAACGCGCTGTTGTACACCCGGTGCATCCCTAAGGTGCGCACGAAGTAGCCTTCCAGCAGCCAGAACGCCTCGGCCAGCAGCAGGGTGTCGGGGGCTTCGGCGGCTACCCGTTCCACCACCTCGCGCCAGAATTCGCGCGGTATGTGCCGCAGGAACTCGGCGCGGGTCATGCCATGCTCGGCGCGGGAAGGGATCGCACCGCCTTCCCCCGCCGCGGGGAACCACAGCCGCTGGTAGTGCTTTTGAGTGAGGGTCATCGCGGCGTCGAAGCGAATCACGGGGAAGCGGCGGGCGACTTCCAAAATGGTGCGGATGAGGGCTTCTCGCACTTCGGGCAGCAGGTGGTTGAGTTGCGCGGTGTCGTTCCAGGGGATGGCCGTGCCGTCGTTGCCGTGGTAGATGTAGCGGGTGCGGCCGTCGCGGTGGTCGCGCATCTGGAAGACCACTGCCGCGTCGCTGTGGTCGTAGTAGCCGTCTTCGATGCGGATTTCCACCGCGGGGTGCGAGGAAAGATCGGGCCCGGTGTAGCGGTAGTTGGGGAAGGGGGGCGCGTCGGTCTGGATGAACCAGTCGGGGTGTTCCACCACCCAGCGGGAATCCAGCCCCATGTGGTTGGGCACCATGTCCGCGCCCAGGCGGATGCCGAAGCGGGCGGCCTGCGCCTTGAGGGCTTGCAGCGCGTCTTCCCCGCCCAGGTCGGCGGCCACGCGGTAATCATAGACCGAGTAGGCCGAGGCCAGGGCGTCGGGGTTGCCCATCAGGCGCTTGATTTTTTGCGACGCGGGGCTGCGTTCCCACACGCCGATGAGCCACAGGCCGTTGAGGCCCCATTCGGCCAGTTCGGCTAAAGCCTCGTCGGGGATCTGGTCGAGGCGGTGAATGCCGCGCTCGAAGCGGCGGGAAAGTTGCGCCAGCCAGACATAGACGTGCTTGGCGACCAGCACCAGGCGGGGCATCCATTCCCGGTCGGGGGAATAGGCTTCGGCCGCGTCCGCGTCGGCGGGCAGGGCGGTGAAGTCGTGCTCGGAAGGCGGCGGGGGCGCGGCCGCGGTGCGGCGCTCGGCCTCGCGGGCGAAATCCAGCCCCCGCAGCAGGTCGGCGCGTGCCTCGCCCAACGCCTCGCCCCAGGCATCCAGCACGTAGGCCAGTTGGGCGGTCAGGCTGTGGGGGGCGCGGCGGG
>JALUDX010000014.1 GCA_027053355.1 Anaerolineales bacterium
TTGGCGTCTCGAAAATCCGCGGGAATCCGTTGCCATCCGTGTTCATCCGCGGCCTTGGCGTCTCGAAAATCCGCGGGAATCCGTTGCCATCCGCGTTCATCCGCGGCCTTGGCGTCTCGAAAATCCGTGGGAATCCGTTGCCATCCGCGTTCATCCGCGGCCTTGGCGTCTCGAAAATCCGTGGGAATCCGTTGCCATCCGCGTTCATCCGCGGCCTATTTTCTCAAGGCTGAATGGTTACCCGTGAGTTACATAGACTTAACCCTCCCCCGCTGCGGAGGTTGCGGCCTCGGATGACTCGAGGGCTGCACGCTGCAGCCTTCCCCGGTAGTGATGCAGGCTTTCGGCCATAAAGACCGCCACGCCGGCCCACACCAGGCCGTATCCCACCACGTGGGTGAAGGTGAAAGGCTCGTGGAAGACCAACACGCCCAACAGGAATTGCAACGTCGGCGCCAGGTATTGCAAAATGCCCAGCGCGCTGAGGGGAATGCGGCGGGCTGCTGCGCCAAAGAAGAGCAGTGGCACCGCGGTGACCGCGCCCGCGGCAAGCATCAGCGCGTTGGCCTGCCGCCCCGCATGGCCGAACGCCCCTTGCCCCTGCGCTTCTTGCCATAGTAGAAAAGTCAAAGCAGGCAGAAAGAGTAAGCCGGTCTCTAAGGTCAGGCCGTTGGCCGCGTCTAAAGCCGCGGTTTTGGTGACCAAGCCATAAAGGCTGAACGTGGCGGCCAAAACCAGCGCAATCCAGGGCAAGCGACCATGGGCTGCGGTCAGGTAGACCACTCCCGCAGTAGCCAATCCAATAGCCGCCCATTGCCGCGGCCGCAGGCGTTCCTTGAGCACAACCAGCCCCAACAGCACGCTGAGCAAGGGATTAATGAAGTAGCCCAGGCTGGCTTCCACGACGTGACCGTGGGTTACGCCCCAGACGTAAGTCAGCCAGTTGCTGGCTAACAGCAGCGCGGCAAAGCCGTACGTGGCGAGCACCTTGGGCTGGTGCAGCCAAGGCCGCAAGTCGCGCAGTTTCCTCTGCGCGGCGAGCACGGCCAGCATGAAAAGGAACGACCACACGATGCGGTGGCCGATGAGTTGTGTGGCCGGGATGGCGTGCAGGGGCTTCCAGTAAAGGGGAAAGACACCCCACAGAAAGTAGGCCGCGAGTGCGTAAAGGTAACCGAGGGGCATGGCGTCAGCCCTGGGAGGGAGGGGGAAAAGCCGCGATCGCGCCCAACGCGGTCACGGCCTGAGCACCGACGCGGTTGCCCCTTTGCACGGCCTGCCGCAGAGGCGCGCCGCGCAGCGCGGCCGCAATGGTGCCCGCGGCAAAGGCATCGCCCGCGCCGGTGGTGTCGACCACGCGCGCCACCGCCACCCCGGGGAAGTGGGCCATGCCCTGGTCGTCGGCGAGCAGGCACCCCCTTTCCCCCAATTTGACCACCACCGCAGCCGCACCCCGGCCGCGCAACGCAGCCGCAATGGCGCTGGGCTCGCTTTCGCCCGTGAGGCGCTGGCCTTCGTGCCGGTTGCAGAAAAAGACGTCCACCTGCGGTAGCACAGGCCAGAGCGCCGCGGGGTCGTCCATGGCCGGGGAGGTGACCACGTCCAGGGAGGTGCGCAGCCCCAGCCTGCGCGCCTGCTGCAGCCGCTCGGCCAGCCGCGGGGTGAGCAGCCCCGGCAGCACGAAGTAGCCGGCCACGTGCAGCCAGCGCGCGCCCCAGGCCGCGTAGGTTTCGGGCTGGATGGCCGCGGGGGTGAGGCCCGCGTTGGCGCCGCTGGTGTGGATGAAGCGGGGCTGGTAGGCGCTGTCGACCAGGCCGACGCTCACCGCGGTGGGCTGCGGCACTGTGCTGACCCACTGGTCGGCAACGTCGTAAGCCCGCCACGTGGCGCGGGCGATTTGCCCTGCGTGGTCGTCGCCGATGTAGGCCACAACGCCGGTGGCCACGCCCTGCGCGGCCAGCACCACCGCGGTGTTGGAAGCACAGCCGCCCGGCCCTACCGCCGCCCGCTCGAAGGCCATCGACTCGTGGCGGGGCACATCGTCTACCGGGTAGCAGAGCACGTCTAAGGTGACGTTGCCGACCACAACGGCGTCCAGTCGAGGAGGCATGGGGTTCCCTGCGTCAACCGATGTGGGTGCCCTGACCGGCCAAGGCGTTTTGGATGGGATGCGCCACCCGGCCGTCCGCGATGATCACCCGCGCCACCCCGCCCTGGATGGCTTCCTGCGCGCCCAGCACCTTCTTCTTCATCCGCCCCTGGGCGAAGGTGAGCGCGGCGTCCAGTTGGGCCGGGGGCAGGTGGGTGATCAGGCTGCTTTCGTCGGGGAAGTGGCGCAGCAGCCCCGGTGCGGCGGTGAGCAGCAGCAGGGTTTCGGCCTGCAGCGCGGCGGCCAGCATGGCCGCGGCCCGGTCGGCGTCGACGTTGAGCGCGTCGCCCTGGTCGCTCACCGCCAACGGCGCGACCACCGGCAGGTAACCCGCATCCAACAGCAGGCCCAAGAGTGCGGTGTTGACCGTGTGAATTTTGCCGGTGTAATCGCCGCGCAAAATTTTGCGCTTGCCGTTTTCCACGATGCGGATGCTGCCCTTCCGTTTGGCTTGCAGCAGCCGGCCATCCAAGCCGCTGAGCCCCATGGCGTTGACGCCGCGGCGCTGCAGCGCCTCGACCAGCAGGGTGTTGACCTTGCCGTTGACCGCGGCGGCAAAAATTTCCAAGGTAGGGCGGTCGGTATAGCGGCTGGTAAAGCCAGAAGGCGAGGTGACGAAGCGGGGCGGCACGCCCACGGCTTCGCCCAGCGCGTTGGCCTCGGCAGAACCGCCGTGCACGACCACCGCGCGCTGGCCAGTGGCTGCCAGCGCGGCCAGGTCGTCGGCTGCCGCGGCGAAGTCTACGCCTTCGGTGCCGCCAAGTTTGATGACGATGAGGCTCATGGTTCCTCCACAGCGGTTGGGGTGGTGTGTTGGGGGCGTGGCCGCGGCGAACGCCCTCAGGCCGTCAGGCTTCCCCCGCTGGCCCAAGCCCCACCAGGCCCGCGACCTGGGTAGGGGGAAAGGGGGGATGCCTGCCGAAGCCACGTTCGAGCCGTCAGCCTCGCGCTGCAGCGCGCTCGGCCAGGGCCCGCAGCCCTAACGCGTAACTCTGCCAGCCAAAGCCGCTGATGCTGCCCAGGCATACCGGCGCGAGCAGCGAGCGGCGGCGGAAGTCTTCGCGGGCGTGGACGTTGGAAAGATGTACCTCGACCACCGGCAGGCCGATGGCCGCGATCGCGTCGCGTAGCGCCACCGACGTGTGGGTGTAGCCGCCGGGGTTGAACACCACGCCGTCGGCCCAGTCGCGGGCCTGGTGCAGCGCGTCGATCAGCGCACCTTCGCTGTTGCTCTGGAAGGTGCGAATCGTCACGCCTAACGCCGCGGCCAGGGCTTCCAGCCGACGGTCGATTTCGGCCAAGGTGAGCGCGCCGTAAATTTCCGGCTCTCGTGTGCCCAACAGGTTGAGGTTGGGGCCGTGTAGAATGAGGAAGGTGGACATGATGGGTTGGAAGGTTGGTTACTTGGTGGATGGGTTACCTGGTGGATGGGTTACTTGGTGCCTCGGTCGAGGGGTGCAGCACCTGGCGGATGTCGGCTTCCGGCACGGAGACGCCAACCCGCACTTCGCCCACCCGCACGGGCAGGGCAAAGCGCAGGCGCCCGCCGGATTTTTTCTTGTCGTGGCGCATGGCCTGCCAGATGGCCTCTGCGCTCAGGCCCGCGGGGATGGCCGTGGGCAGACGCCAGGCTTGCAGCGCGGCCGCGATTTCGTCGGCCAGCGCAGGGGCGGCCAGCCCCAGCCGCGCGGCCAGCCGGGCTTCGGCCACCATGCCGATGGCCACGGCCTCGCCGTGCCGCAGGCTGAAGCCCGAGGCTGCCTCGATGCCGTGGCCGATGGTGTGCCCCAGGTTGAGCGCGGCCCGTGGGCCGCGTTCGTAGGGGTCGGCCTCGATGATGCGGATTTTTACCGCCATGGCCTGCGCCACCGCGGCGGTCAGCGCGACGCGCGCCCCGCTGCGGGCCAGGCCGAACAGCGCAGGGTCGCCGATGACGCCGTGTTTGACCACTTCGGCCATGCCGTTGCGGAATTCTTCCGCCGGCAGGGTGGCGAGCACCTGGGGGTCGGCCAACACCAGCCGCGGGGGGTGGAAAGCGCCCACCAAGTTCTTGCCCGCGGGCAGGTCGGCGCCGGTTTTCCCGCCCAGCCCCGCGTCCACCATGGCCAGCAGGCTGGTGGGCAGGTTCACCCAGGCGATGCCCCGCATGTAAGTTGCGGCCGCGAAACCGGCCAGGTCGCCGACCACGCCGCCGCCCAAGGCCACCACGGTGCTGCCCCGCTCCAACCCGGCCTGCAAGAAGCCTTCCCACAGGCGTTGCACCGTGGCCATGGTCTTGTGCGCCTCGCCGGGGGGGAAGGTCAGGCGCGTCACCCGGTAGCCCGCGGCTTCCAGCGAAGCCTGCGCCGCGTCCGCGTGCCGCGCGGCCACGGTGGTGTCGCTGACCAGCGCCACGGGCCCGGCCAGCCCTGCGGCGCGCAGCCGTTCACCGGCGTTGTGCCGCACCCCCGCCTGGGCGAGCACGGTGTAGCCTTCGGCCGCGCGGGGCGAGGCCATGCCCCGCAGGCGAAAGCGGCCAAAGCGGATCTGCGCCTCCCAGAGGGCGTCTTTGGGGGAGCGGTCGTCGGTGGGCAGGCGGCGGGCGAAACTGCGGTAATGCGCGGCGCGGGCCTGCAGCAGGCCGCGTAGCCGTTCCTCGCGCGCGGCGGGGGAGTCACCGGCCAGCAGGGGGCGCTGGCCGCGGGCGGCTTCCGCGCGGGCGAGCAGGGTTTCGGCTGAGGCTTCCAGCACCAACACCGTGCCCTTGGCCTCGGCCAAGGCGCGGTTGGCCGGGTTCAGCAGCGCACCACCGCCCAAAGCCACCACCGCGTCGCCGTCTTCCTCCACCGTGGCGGTCAATGCCTCGGCTTCCAGGCGGCGGAAGGCCGCTTCGCCCGCGGTGGCAAAAATCTGGGGGATGGATTGGCCCGCCCGCGCGGCAATGCGGGCGTCTAGATCCACAAAGGGGATGCCCCAGGCCGTGGCCAGGCCGCTTCCCAACGTGCTTTTGCCGGAGGCCGGAGGGCCGTAGAGAAAGTATTTCATCGTCGACCTAATTCGTAACTCATGTTACGCAGTTGAACATTTGGAATCATGCGTCGAAAGATTGGCCTGCCAATCGCCGCTGCGTAACGGTAATTACCTACCCAGAAGCGCTGCAGTGGCTTTTCGCCCTCACCTTACCCCCGCTGCGCGCCCCCTCTCCTCTCCCACTGGGAGAGGAGAGGGGGCTGAGCCGCTACCCTGAGCGAAGACGAAGGGGCCGGCTCTGGGGGAGTAGTGAGGGCGAGCAAGGTGTAATGTTGTTTCATGGCATGGCAGAGTTATTGGAATATTGCTTGTCAACCTCGTTTCGGCGCAGGGTAGGTAGTTACGCGTAACGTGAGTTCGTAACTCGCCATTCGCAACTCGCCTCGCGTCATCCGCGGCCGGTTGCTTCAGGCTGAACGGTTGGGCGGCCAGAACGTGTGGGGCTGCCCGTCGAGGTGGAAAGCGTCGCCATGCAGGCGGGGCAGGGCAGCAAAACGGGCTTGCAGTTCCGCCATCGTGTCGCCGCCCAGGCGTTCCAGCAGCGCGTCGGCGAGCACGAAGGCCAACGCGGCCTCGACGATGGGCACGGCCCGCGGCACATGGCAGAAGTCGGAACGCTCGTAGCGGGTTTCCGCGGGTTGGCCGCGGTGCAGGTCTGCGCTGACCTGGGGGGCGAGGGTGGTGGCAATGGGCTTGAAGGCTACCCGCACCACCACCGGTTGGCCGTTGGTGATGCCGCCTTCCAGGCCGCCGGCGCGGTTGGTGGGGCGGGTCAGGCTGCCGTTTTCCGCGAGCACGATGGGGTCGTGCGCCTGGGTGCCGCGGCGTCGGGCGTTGGCGAACGCGTCGCCGATTTCCACCCCCTTGGCCGAGGGGATGCTGAGCAGGGCCGCGGCCAGGCGGGCGTCGAGGCGGCGTTCCCAATGCACGTGGCTGCCCAAGCCGGGCGGCACGCCTAAGGCGAAGGCTTCTACGATGCCGCCGACGGTGTCGCGAGCGCGCATGGCGGCTTCGATCTGGCTGCGGAAGGCCGCGTCGGCCGCGGGGGTGGGCGCGCGGGTGTCGCGGCTTTCTGCGGCTTCGGCGCGCGCGGTGAGCGGCAGCCCGGCCAGGTCGGCGGCCGCGGCTTCGGCCTCACCGATGGCGCGTACATACCCCCCAATGCGGATGCCGAACTGCGCCAACAAATGGCGGCACACCGCGCCCACCGCTACCCGCGCCACGGTCTCTCGCGCCGACGCGCGCTCCAACCCCGGCCGCAGGTCGGGGTAGCCGTATTTCAGCCCCGCGGTCAGGTCTGCGTGTCCTGGCCGGGGCACGGTCATCGGCGGCACGGCCTGGCCCGCCCACTGGGCGTGGTTGCGGTTTTCTAACCACAGGCCCAAAGGCGCGCCGGTGGTGTGGCCTTCCAACACCCCGGCCACGATGCGTACCCGGTCGCGTTCGATTTTCATCCGCGGCCCTGCGCCGTAGCCCCGCTGACGCCGCGCCAATTCGCGGTCGATCACCGCCGTGGGCAGCGGCAGGCCCGCGGGCAGCCCTTCCAAAATGGCCAGGTAGCCCGGCCCGTGGGATTCACCCGAAGTCAGATAGCGCATGGTGCTCGATCCTGAAGCAGGGCTCTTCAAAGCCTCTGGGCAAAGCGTCGCCTTGTTCCTACGCTGCGCGTTGGCGCCTTAAAATCCGCGGCTATCCGTCATCATCCATGTTCGTCCGCGGGCTGTTTCCCAAAGGCTGAAAGTTACAAAGCCTCAATCCTGAAGCGATGGCTCAGGCGGGGTGCAGCCGGTCCAGCGGCGGAAGGCCAGTGCGGCCTGCGCCACCAACATGCCCCAGCCATTGGCCGCGGGCACCCCTGCTTCCCGCGCCTGGCGCAGCAGGCGGGTTTCAGGGGGATTGTACACCAAATCGTACACGCGGGCGAGGGGAGGAAAGGGAGTGTCTGGGGGCCAGGGCGTGGTTTCGGTGTGCGGCGCCATGCCCAAGGGGGTGGCGTTGACGATGAGGGCCGCGGTGGTTTGGCCGCGAGCCTCCCAGGGGAGCACCGCGGGGGCGGCTGCGCTGCTCAGGTGGCGGGCTAAGGCTTGGGCCTGCTCAGCCCGCCGCGCGCTGATGGTGACCTGCCACCCGCCGCGCAGCAGGGCAAAGGCCACCGCGCGCGCCGCGCCGCCCGCGCCCAAGATGAGCGCGTGCCGGGGACGCCGCGCCCAGGCGCCAAAGCAGGCCGCCAGGTCGTGGTAAAAGCCGGGGGCGTCGGTGTTGTCGCCCCAGAGCAGGCCCTCTTCGTCGGCCCAGAGGGTGTTGACCGCGGCGACGGCCTGGGCAGTGGGGGTGAGGCGGTCGAGCAGGGGCAACACCCGCTGTTTGTGGGGGATGGTGACGTTCAGCCCGTGCAGGCGGTGTAGGCGGAGGTCGGTGAGCAGGGGGCGGAGGTCGTCGCCGGGGGCAACTTCGTATAGCCGGTATTCGCCCTGTAGGCCGCAAGCAGCCAAAAAGCCCTGATGCAGCGCGGGGGAACGGCTGTGCCCCAAGGGGTAGCCTATCAGCCCCAGGCGGTAGCAACGGCTCACGGTTGGGCCTCCCCGGTGGTCTCGACGGCTGCGCCCAACGCCCGCAGCGTGGCCGCAAAGGTAGGGAAGGACTGGTCGATGATTTCTGCCCCCCGCACGGTGAGGGGACTTTGGGCTGCCAGCCCGGCCACGGCAAAGGCCATGGCGATGCGGTGGTCGCCGGCCGCGTCCAACACCTGACCGTGCCAGCCGCGCCCCCCGCGGATGCGGAAGCCGTCGGCCTGCGCACTCGCGTCGACGCCCAGGGCTCGCAGGCGGGTGACGATGGCCGCGATGCGGTCGCTTTCTTTGTGGCGGAGTTCCGCGGCGTCTTGCACCCGGGTTTCGCCCCGGGCGGCTGCGGCCAGCACCGCAAACGCGGGGAACTCGTCCACCATCCGCACCACCAGGTCGCCGCGCACGGTGATGCCGTGCAGGTCGGGGGTGTGTTCCACCGTGATGTCGCCGTAGGGCTCGTGATAGGTTGCGCCGCGGGGGGTGACGGTGAGCCGCGCGCCCATGCGGCGGAGGGCGTCTAAGAAGCCGGTACGGGTGGGGTTGAGCAGCACGCGGCGCAGGGTGAGCCGCGAGCCGGGCACCAACAGCCCCGCGGTGAGCAAAAAGGCGGCGGAAGAAATGTCGCCGGGGAGGGTCAGGCGCAGGGGCGGCAGGGTGGGAGGCAGGGGCGGCGTGAGGCGCACGGTGTGGGGCGCGGGCTGCGTCAGCGGCAAGCCCATGGCCTGGAAGAGCCTTTCGGTGTGGTCGCGCGAGGGGCCGGGCTCGGTGAGGGTGGTGGGTTGGGGCGCGGCGAGGGCGGCCAGCAGCAGCGCGGTTTTGACCTGCGCCGAGGCCACGGGCAAAGTGTAGGTAAGGCCGTGCAGGGGCTGGGTTGGCGGGCGGGCTTGCAGGGTGAGCGGCGCGTGGCCGTCGGTATCGGCAATGGGGACGCCCATCAGCCGCAGGGGGTGGGTAACACGGCGCATGGGGCGGCGGCGTAGCCCGGGTGAGCCGTCGAGCACCGCGGGCAGCCCGGCCGCGGCCAGCATCCCGGCCAGCAGGCGCATGGTGGTGGCCGAATGGCCGCAGTCTAAGGTGGGTGGGGTGGCCGGCCGCGGCAGGCCACGCCATCCCTTGCCGCTGAGGGTGAGGGTGTTTCCTTCCCAGCGCCAGGGCACGCCCAGGCCGCGCAGCGCGACTAACAGCGGGCGGGTGACCCCGGCATCCAAAAAATTGGCCACCCGGCTTTCGCCGTGGGTGAGGGCGGCGAAGAGGGCCGCCCGATGAGAGAGCGATTTGTCACCGGGGAGGGTGACGTCGCCTCGCAGGGGGCGCGTGGCAGGCAAGACGAGCAGGTTCATGGGGCTGGCTCCTGGGGCGCGGGCCGCGCGTTTTCCAACAGCGCGTAGAGCGCCCTGAAGTCGGGGTGCCGCGCGGCTGCCAGCACTCGGCTCAGGTGGGGGAATTCTGCCTGCATGGTTTCTAAAAAGGCCAGCGCCAGGGGGTGGATGGGCATGTCTTTGGCCCAAATGGCCTTCAGGTAGCGTTGCAGAGGCACGTCTTCCACAGGGAGCACCACCAGTTGTTCGTTGGGTGCGTCGCGCAGGAAGCACGTCGGCAGCAGGCTGACGCCCAATCCGTGGGCTACGGCCTGCTTGATGGTCTCGGGGCTGTCCAGTTCGGCCACGATGTGCGGGCGGATGTGATGCTGAGCGAAGATGCGCTCCATCCAGCGGCGGGTCTGGGCGTCGGCAGGCCGGGCGACGAAAGGTGTTTCGTGCAGCGCCCGCAGGGGTACGCTTTGCCTGGCGTTCCACGGCGGTTGGTTGGGCGCTACCAGTTGGAAGGGGAGTTCCTGCAGGATGGTGTAGTGCACCTCGCTTTCGTCGGGGAGTTCGCCCTCAATGATGGCCAAGTGCAGGGCGTGGTGGGCGACCTGCTGCACTAAGCGGGGGGTGGTGTCGGTTTGCAGGTGCACCAAGGTTTGGGGGTGGCGTTGGTGGAAGGCCTTGAGCCAGCGGGGGAAGCACTGTGCCGCCAGGGAAGGGGTGCCGCCCAAAAGCAAACGGCGCCGGACGTGGGCCGAGGGCCGAGGGGAGGTGATGCTGCCTTCCGCGGCGAGCAAAATCCAGCGCGCGGCGTGGGCGTAGCGGTGCAGGGTCTCGCCCGCGGGGGTCAGGCGTGCGCCGCTGGGGGTGCGTTCAAACAATTGCACCCCAAGGCTGGCCTCCAGATGGCGAATTTTCTGGCTGACCGCCGGTTGAGAAAGCAGCAGCACTTCCGCGGCTTTGTTGAAACTGCCGTGTTCGGCTACGGCCAGAAACACCGGCAGCCACGAGGGGAAAAGGACGGACATGTGCGCCTCCTGCTCAGGTCGCGGTTGTGCTATAAGTTTTTATTATACCTCATCAAAGCACTTGGGGCGAACCATTTTTGCGGGCTTGCTTCTATAATGAGCGCCACATTAACGCCGCGTGCGCGGCGACTCGCGAATTTTTATGCTTTGATAAAGGAGGTTGTGCAATGGCAAAGTTCAAGAACGGTTATGCGGGGGTGCCGTGGTTGAAACGCCAGTGGCCCTGGTGGACAGCCGGGGTGTTGACGGCCACGGCCGAAATTATCAACTATCTCTTTTTGCCTTTGGGCCATCCCAAGCACAAATTTGTCGGTGTGACCAGCGGTATGGCCCGCATGTTGGCCGGGGTGGAGAGTACCCTTTTCGGCCATTCGCTGATTGCGACCAAGCCCGATTATCAGCCCTCCATTCAGTGGGTGATCATCGGCGCGATGGTCGCCGCGCTGGTCTTCGCCTGGCTGGAAGGTGAGTTCCGCTCATGGGCGAAATACCCCAAGAAGAGCCTAATTTTCGTTGCCTTGGGCGCTTTTCTGTTCGCTTGGGGCACGCGTGTGGCCGGTGGATGCACATTGCATCACTTGTTAGGTGGCTTTTCGGCCATGAACCTCAAAAGTTGGGTCGTGATGGCTTCGGCCACCGTTGGCGCGTTGGTCGGCTTCGTCATTTTGCGAAATCTCAACCTTTCGCCCTATTTCAAGAGCCAAGAGACCCTGTGGTTCACTTTAGAAGCCGCCAAACGAGGCTGGGCCGACGGCCTCACGGTAAGCGATGATGTCAAAGAATCCAAAGGCGTGCGCTATGCCCTTTACGTTATCTTGGGCATCATCATCGTGCTCATTGCTTACAATGCCTTGGCGGGCAACAGTTACGCGGTGAAGATGGGTTGGGCCGAGACCATTGAAAAGACAAAAATCTACAAGAGCATGATCAACGGCCACAACCTGCCCAACATTATCATGCTGGTCATTGTGGGGTTGCTGTTGGGCACGTCGGTGGCCAAAACCGGCTTTGGCACCGAATGCGGCCTGATCAACCCCGAACTGGGGCGCGAGGTGGAAAAGGGCGAGCGGCAGTCGGCCATGCGCTGGCGCATTCCTTATTCGCTGCGCACGGTGTTCGTCTCCTTCCAGCCCTTTGCCGCGCTGAGCCTGCACATTTTCCTCACCGGCTTAGTGATGTTCATTGGCTTTACCTTCTTTGGCATCATGGAAGGTCACCACTGGGCTACGAAGGCCTTTGCCAGCAGTTATGTGGGGCCTGAATTCCACACCGTGGGCATCAGCGCCCACAGCATCCGCGTGCAAACTACCCTGCCGATGGACATCTTCGGCGGCTTGCTCTTGGGGCTGGGCACCATTTTCATGATCGGCTGCGAGTTCCGCAACTACGGCCGCACGGGCTTGTTGTACATTACCGGCCTGCTGATTTGGCCTTTCTTCTACCTGGGCTACCTGCCTTACACCTTAGCGCGGGATTTCTGGGACGGCCTGATGGCCAGTGCGCCGTACGCGCCCACCACGTTCGTGCCCGCTTTGCTTGCTCCGCATAGTCATGCGCTGCAGGCACTGATTTACGCCCTCTATCTGGCTTTCTGGTTGTACATGTTCTTCTGGGCTGTCCGGCGGGGCGCCAAGAACGTGGGCGTGCGACCCGGCGAAATCGTCAAGATGTCCTCCGAAGATATGTACCTGGCCCGCATGGAAAAATTGGAAGCCGAAGGCAAGATGGACGAGGTGGATCAACTGGAGAAAGAACTCTACCGGATGGCTCAAAAGTAGCCCGGTTGTGTGGTTGTGTGGGGCCTGTTGTGCTCGGGGGCGGAGGGAACCTCTCCGCCCCTTCGTTTTGGTAGGAGCGCGGGTGCGGTAAAATGGGTGTAACTGCTCAGCGCAGGCAGTGAAAAACCGCAGATTACGCAGATTCCACCAGAGGAAAGGAAAACCACAGAAGACACAGAAATTTACAGAGAACACAGAATTTTTTCTTTGCGCTCTTTGCTTTCTCTGCGTCTTTGCGTTAACCTTGGCGTCCTTCGCGTTGCTTGGCGCCTTTGGCGTTACCCTCTCTGCGTCTTTGATTTAGGAGCAACCATGACCAAGAAAAAGAAAAACCGCGGCCAGATGCGCCCGCGGGTGGGCTCTTGTCGGGCACCGTTGGCCGTGGGGCTGGTACTGGCGGTGATTTATGCTGTGGTGATGATGGGTATGACCGCGCTCAACTGGAGCGTGCCAACGTGGGCTGTTGCCGGGGTCTGGGCGTTGGCGCAGGCCGTATTGGGGGTAGGTGTGTTGTGCCTGTATCGTCGGCAGCGGGCCGCGCGTTGGGGCGCGGTGGGCGCCGTGTTGCTGCTGAGCGCGTGGATGAGCCTTTCGCCTACCTCGGCCTTTTTGGCGCAGGCGTTGCAAGCGCTGGCGCTCACCGGCTTCAGTCTGGTGCTTTACGATGTAGACAAACTCACCGGCGTGCCCTTGCGCTTGCCGGGCGGGCTGATTTTCTTAGCCGTGATCGGCTCGCTGCTGGGCTCTCCCTTGATGGCCTTCGTGGGTCTGGCCTTTTTGGCTTTGGGCTCGGCGTTGGCTCTGACGCGCTTGTGAAAGGCGGTGTGATGCGTGGCCTTTGGTTGGAAGGGGGGCGTCTGACCTTTCGTGACGACCTCCCGCGCCCTAAACCTGGGCCGGGGGAGGCGCTGCTGCGCGTTCGGCTGGCCGGCATTTGCGCCACCGATTTGGAGATGGTGAAGGGGTACTACCCGTTCACCGGCGTGTTGGGGCACGAATTCGTGGCCGACGTGGTGTCCGCGCCCGAAGCCCCTGCCTGGGAAGGGCGCCGGGTGGTGGGGGAAATCAACGTCACCTGCGGCGCGTGCGCCCAATGCTTGGCCGGGCGGCCTACCCATTGTGAGCGCCGTACCGTGTTGGGCATTTTGGGGCGTGATGGCGTGTTTGCCGAATACACCACCTTGCCGCTGGCCAACCTGCACCCGGCGCCTGCAGGGGTGCCCGACGAGGTGGCCGTGTTTACCGAGCCGTTGGCCGCCGCGTTGGAGGTGCAGCAACAGGTGCACATCCGGCCCACGGACAAGGTGTTGGTGGTGGGCGCTGGGCGGCTGGGCCAACTGGTGGCCTGGAGCCTGAGCCTGACCGGCGCGGACGTGGCCGCGGTGGTGCGCCACGACCGCCAGGTCGCGCTGCTGCGGCCCTACCGCGTCACCCCGCTGCGGGAGCAGCAGGTGCCGCGCTGGAGCATGGACGTGGTGGTCGAGGCCACGGGCTCGCCCGCGGGGCTGGCCCTGGCCAAAGACGCAGTGCACCCGCGGGGGGTGGTGGTGCTCAAAAGTACGTATGCCGGGCAGGCGCGGGTAGATCTTTCCCGCTGGGTGGTCGACGAGGTGCAGATGGTGGGTTCGCGCTGCGGGCCTTTTGCCCCCGCGCTACGCCATTGGGCCGCGACGCGGCTGGATCCGCGGCCCTTGATCGACGCCATTTACCCTTTGGCCGAGGGCGTGGCCGCCTTTGCCCACGCGGCACAATCGGGTGTGTTCAAGGTGCTCTTGCGCCCCTGACCGCGCGCCGCTGTTCGGCCCGGGGATGCAGAGAACCGCGTTGGCACCCGGGGTCGTGCAGAGGCGCTCAGGGGAGAGCCCCAATCCCCCCGCCCCCTGAAACGCGAAACACGCCTCCGCGGAGGCGTGTTTGGGTTTGGTGGGCCCGGCAGGATTCGAACCTGCGACCAAGCGGTTATGAGCCGCCTGCTCTCACCACTGAGCTACGGGCCCCCCAGAGCGGGCGACGGGATTCGAACCCGCGAATGACGGCTTGGAAGGCCGTTGCCTTACCCCTTGGCGACGCCCGCTGGTCGCCTTTATTCTACTGTTGAGCGGGGAAAAATGCAAGGTGGGCTGCGCTTGGTTACTCAGGCGCTTCCCTTGGCGCCCTCGGCGTCCACAGATCGGCGTCTGTCCGCTATCCTCCGCGTTCACCCGCGGGCTGTTTTCCAAAGGTTGAACGGTTACTTTCTTCCCGCTGGCGCACCACTTCGAACAGCAGGATGCCCGCGGCCACGGCCGCGTTGAGCGATTCGGCTTGCCCCGGCATGGGAATGGCGACGGTCTGATGGGCAAAGCGTATGAGCCGCGGGCCCACGCCTTCCGCCTCGCCGCCTACCACCAGGGCGATGGGGCGGCGGGCTGGCATGTGCGTGTAGGGCAGCGCGCCGTCGGCCGCGGCCACGTACACCTGTTGATGGGTCAGGTGTTTGCGCAGGCTTTCCCAGGGTTCGCGGCGCAGCGGCAGGTGGAAGTGTGCGCCCATGCCCGCACGCACCACTTTGGGGTTGAAGGGGTCCGCGGTGTCGGGGGTGAGCAGCGCGGCCTGCACACCGGCCGCCCACGCGGTGCGCAAGATGGTGCCCAGGTTGCCGGGGTCGCGCACGCCGTCGACCACCAGCAGGAAGTCGGCTTCCGTGGGCAGGGGCAGGGTGCGGATGGGGAGCACCAGCAGGATGCCCTGGGGGGTCTCGGTGGCGCTGGCCGCGGCCAGGGCCTCGGGGTCGGTGGCAAAGGCAGGCACGCCTTGTTCCCGAAAGGCTGCCACCACCGCCTGCCCCCGGGGGGAGAGGCGGGGGGTAAACAGCACCCATTCGGGCAGCCAGCCGGCGCGCAGAGCCTCTTCGGCCAGGCGCACGCCTTCGGCCACGAAGCGCCGCGCCGCGCGGCGGGCGCGGGCGCTGCTTTGCAGCCTGCGCACCCGCTGAATTTTGGGGTTGCGGCGGGAGCGGATGTCCATCATTCAGGGTTGGGGGTACATTTCGTCCCACACGGATAGGAAGGCCGCGGTGGTCGGCCGGTCGTAGAGCACCACCCGCACGTCGGTGAGGGGGCTGCGGGGCTGCGCGGCGAAGTGGTCGGCAATGGCTTGGAGGATGACCCGCGCGGCCTGGTTTTTGGGGTAGCCGTAAATGCCGGTGCTGATGGCCGGGAGCGCCAGGCTGCGCAGGCCCAGGTCGGCGCCGCGTTGGAGCGCGGCTTGCACCGCGGCGCGCAGTTTGGCGGCTTCGTCGTCACGGCCGCCGTGCCACACCGGCCCCACCACGTGGATGATGTAGCGGCAGGGCAGGTTGCCGCACGCGGTCACCGCGGGCGTTTCGTGGGTGATCGGGCCGTGTTGGCGCACCCAGGCGCGCGATTGTTCTTCGACGATGGGCCCGCCCTTGCGCGCGATGACCGCGGCCACCCCGCCGCCGTGGGCCAGGTGACGGTTGGCCGCGTTGACGATCGCGTCCACCCCCTGCGCGGTGATGTCGCCTTGCACCAGTTGCACCTGAACGCCCTGGGGGAGAACTCGCTGACGCAGGGTGGGCATGGGTTCACCTCCTGTTGCGGAAGCAATCATACCGTAACTGTTTGCGCTTGGTAAGGGGGAGCCAGATTGTGCCAAGCGCGGAACGGGCTGGGGTGGGTTGTTTGGTTACTCGGTTACCTGGTTACCTGGTTGCCTGGTTGCCTGGTTGCCTGGTTGCCTGGTTGCTTGGGCGTCCCTTTGGCGGTTTGGTGTTTCAGTGCCTCTCTGGGTCAACGCCTCGGCGAACCCGAAGAGAACAAAACCGCGGGCGTTTGGGGAAAACGCCCGCGGGGTCGCGCGCGGTGGCAGGGAATCAGTCGGCCAAGGTAGAAAGGTCGCCCACGTCTTGCCCCATGGCTTTGGCCCGCAACACGCGGCGCATGATTTTGCCGCTGCGGGTCTTGGGCAGTTTGTCGACCACTTCGATTTTCGCCGGTACCGCGATGGGGCCCAGTTCGTGGCGCACGTGTTTCTTCAGTTCGTCTTCCAGTTCGGGTTTGGCTTCAGCCCCGCCGCGCAGGATGACGTAAGCGTAGATCACGTTCCCTTTGATTTCGTCGGGCACGCCGATGACCGCGGCTTCGGCCACCGCGGGGTGGCTCACCAGCGCGCTTTCGATTTCCGCGGTGCCCAAGCGGTAGCCCGCCACCTTGATGACGTCGTCCATCCGGCCGATGATCCAGAAATAACCGTCTTCGTCCTTGCGGGCTGAGTCGCCGGTGAGATACCACTTTTGCTCGTTGAACTTGCTCCAGTATTGGCGCACGTAGCGGTCGGGGTCGCCGTAGATGGTGCGCGCCATGCCGGGCCAGGGGTGCTTGATGACCAGGTAGCCGTCTTCGCCGGGTTCGCAGGGGGTGGCGTCGTCGTGCACCACGTCGGCCACAATGCCGGGGAAGGGGAAGGTCGCGGAGCCAGGTTTCAAGGGCGTGACCGGCAGCGGGGTGATCATGAAGTTGCCGGTCTCGGTCTGCCACCAGGTGTCGATGATGGGGCAGCGTTCGCCGCCGATGACCCGGTAATACCAGCGCCAGGCTTCGGGGTTGATGGGCTCGCCCACGGTGCCCAACAGACGCAGGCTCGAAAGGTCGTGCCGCGCCGGCCACGCGTCGCCAAAGCGCATCAGCCCGCGGATGGCGGTGGGCGCGGTGTAGAGGATGCTGATGCCGTAATGCTCGATCATCCGCCACCAGCGGTCGGGGTAGGGGTAGTTGGGCGCACCTTCGTACATGAAACTGGTGGCGCCGAGGATGAGGGGCCCGTAGACGATGTAAGAATGGCCGGTGATCCACCCGGGGTCGGCCGCGCACCACCAGCGGTCTTCGTCTTTGATGTCGAACGCCCATTTGAGGGTGGTGGCAATGCCCACCTGATAGCCGCCGTGGGTGTGGAGCACGCCCTTGGGTTTGCCCGTGGTGCCTGAAGTGTAGAGGATGAACAAGGGGTCTTCGGCGTCCATCACCTCGGTTTCACACACGCCGTTGGCAATGGGCATCTGTTGCAACTCATGCAGCCAGTAATCGCGGCCCACTTCCATGTTGACTTCGTGGCCTGTGCGCTTGACCACGATGACGTGTTCCACCACAGGCGAGCGTTTGACGGCCTCGTCGACGATGTCTTTGAGGCGTACGATTTTGCCGCGCATCCACCCGCCGTCGGCCGTGATCAACACCTTGCTTTGCGCGTCTTGGATGCGCTCGGCCAGCGCCTCGACGCTGAAGCCGCCGTAGACCACCGAGTGAATGGCGCCGATTTTGGCGCAGGCCAACATGGCCATCGGCAGTTCGGGCACCCGCCCCATATAAATGGTCACCCGGTCGCCCTTTTTGACCCCCATGCCTTTGAGGATGTTGGCAAAGCGGTTGACTTCCTGCCACAGGCGGTAGTAAGAGAAGACCCGCCGGTCGCCGGGTTCGCCTTCCCAAATCAGAGCGATTTTGTTGCGCCGCCAGGTCTTCATGTGGCGATCCAGCGCGTTGTAGACGATGTTGGTCTTGGCGCCGACGAACCATTTGTAGAAAGGCGCCTGGCTGTCGTCGAAGGCTTTTTCCCACGGCTCGAACCAGTCGACCAGTTCCTTCGCGCGCGCTTCCCAAAACTGCACCGGGTTTTCGGTGCCTTCTTTGCGGTAGCGCTGGTAGTCCTCGGGGCTGACGTTGGCTGTGCTGGTCACATGCGGCGGTGGGGGATACACTTCATGTTGGGCTTTGGCAATGTCTTCGATCCGTTTGTCTTGGGGTAGGGCCATGGCTTTCCTCCTGCTTAAGGTGGGATGATGGACTGCAGCCCGAGCGCCGCGGGTGAAGGGAAAACACAACTTCTCCCCCGGCCGGGCTCACGGCTGGTGTTGTTTTTAGCATACAAGAGGGCAGCCGTTTTGTCAACCGACTTCGCGGAACCCGGTTGAGGCTGAGCCGTTGCCGCAGCAAAATGTAACCATCTGGCCCGGGGCTGCGTCTTATAAGCGTCTGACCAATACGCAAATCTTCGCCTTCGGGCGATACCTAAAAGGAGAGAACCTTATGTTCAAGAAAATGCTTTTACTCACGACCTTGGTTTTTGCTCTGGTGCTGGGCGCTTTTGCCCGCCCGACTCAAGCGCAAGCCTTTGGCTTTGTCCCTACCGCTGACGCCTCCTCGTGGAATCAGATTCAGGCGCAGGCGACCGCCATCAGCCAGCAGGCCGCAGCCATCAGCGCAGCCGCTCAGAACATCCAGGCCTACGCGGCGCAAATTCAGAACAACGAAAACAACCCCGCAGTGAACCAATGGGCAGGCCAGATCATCGCCCTGGCAGCCCAAACCGAGCACGACGCCGCGGCTATTCAGTCCCTGGCAGCCACCATCAACCAGCGCATCGACAACTCTGAAGGCACCACCCTCGCACTTTCTCACGACATCGGCGTGATGGCCGACCGCATCGGCGAAATGGCTGACCGCATCTTGTGGACCGAAGGGCAGATTGGCGTGATGGCCGACCGCATCGTGGAAAGTGAATACCTGATCAGCGACAGTTCCCTCGCCCTGGCACATATGATTCAGCAGAGTGGTGTGCCTGTGACCAACGGCGCCAGCAACATCAGCAACGGCGCGGCTCAAATTCGGAACCTCTTGCCCTAACGGCTCGGCGTCGCACAGTTTCTCTCGGCCCCTCTCTGAGGGGCCTTTTTTGTTGGCAGCCTCTTGTGCCGTGATAGGTCATTTCCTTCCCAGCAGCAACGCCGCGCCAAATCTTGACAAATTCCGTTGTGGCCGCTAAACTTAGCACCATGATTGAAAGCACAGCGTTTGCCCGCGCGATGATGCCCATGATGATGGCCTCCCCGAAGCCTCTGGCGGCTCTCGGGCCATTGTCGCGCAGGTAATCTCGTTCCTTTGCCTTCTCGACACCCCCGGCTGAGCCGCCGGGGGTGTTTTCTTTTTCAGGAGGTGCCCCCGTGTTCCCTGCGCAAACCGCTTGCTGCCCTACCCTTGCCGTGACCGCTGAATCGTCGGGCGTAAGCCTTTCGACCCTCGCGGTGCATGGCGGCCGTCAAGCCAACCCCTACGGCGCAGTTACCGCGCCTGTGGTGAGTTCCGCACCGACCGTCTTCCCCAACACTACGGCGCTGCGAGCCTTTGTGGAGGCCCGCCGCCAGCAACGCACCGAGCAGGTGGAGTACGGCCGCTACGGCAATCCTACGATTCGGGAGGCCGAACGGCGGCTGGCCGCGCTGGAAGGCGCAGAGGACGCGTTGCTGTTGGCTTCAGGGATGGCCGCGGTGACTACCACCCTGTTGGCGTGGTTGCCTCCTGCCGCTCACGTCGTGCTCACCGATGGCGTTTACCGCCGTACCCGGCAGTTTGTCGGCGAATTGCTCCCGCGGTGGGGTTTTTCGGTCTCTATCTGGCGTTGGGGAACGGGGGAGCGCTTGGCAGACGTGCTCCGCCCTGAGACCGCCTTGATTTTGGCCGAAGTGCCGACCAATCCTTATCTGCGTGTGTTGGACCTGGCTGCTCTAACCGCGGCGGCCCGAGAGCGGGGGATCCTTACGGTGGTGGATGCGACGTTTGCTACGCCTATCAATTTGCGGCCGTTGACGTGGGGCGTTGATTTGGTCATTCACTCGGCTACGAAATATCTTGGAGGGCACCATGATTTGCTTGCCGGGGTGGTGGCGGGGCGCCGCGCGTGGGTGCAACCGGTGCGAGAAATGTTGGGTGTGTTGGGCGGGGTGAGCAGTGCGGCCACGGCTGCCTTACTCACCCGCGGCCTGCGCACCCTGGGCGTGCGGATGGCGCAACACAACCGCAACGGCCAGGCTGTGGCTGAATTTCTGGAAGGCCATCCTGCAGTGGCGCAGGTGTGGTACCCGGGTTTACCGTCTCACCCTGATCACACCGTGGCACGACGGCAGATGAGTGGCTTTGGTGGCGTGGTGTCGTTTACTCTGCGAGGCGGTTTGGAAGAAACCTCCCGCTTTGTCGACGCGTTGCGCATTCCTCTGCTTGCGGCTTCGCTGGGCGGTGTGGAATCTCTGGTCACGTTGCCCGCGCTGGCGTCGTATTACAACTTAAGTGCTGAGGAGCGCCTGGCGTTGGGCATCCCCGATAATTTGGTGCGGCTTGCGTTGGGGGTAGAAGATACCAATGACTTGTTGGACGATCTGGCGCAGGCGCTGGGCGGGATATAGGCTATCATAGCGTTTGCGTCAACAACCTGCGCACCGCGCCGCGCTTCACCTTCCCCGAGGCGGTGCGGGGCAGGTCGGGCACGAGGCGCCAGCGGCGGGGCACTTTGTAGCCGGCGAGGCGCTGGCGGCAGAAGGCCTCCAGTTCCGCCAGGGTGGCCTGCGCTTGGGGATGGAGCACCACCGCCGCGGCAACGCGCTGCCCCCATTCGGCATCGTCCACGCCCACCACGCAGGCCGCGGCCACCGCGGGGTGCGCCCGCAGCACGGCTTCTACCTCCGCGGGGTACACGTTTTCGCCGCCGCTCACGATCAGGTCGGTGCGGCGGTTGACCACCCAGAGGTCGCCGTCGGTGTCCAGATAGCC
>JALUDX010000015.1 GCA_027053355.1 Anaerolineales bacterium
CCCCACGCCCTTGCCCCTGCCCACCGCCGCCGCGCCCTTCCGCCTGCTGCGGCAAGAGGTCTTCTGCTCCCCCCAGGCCGGGCCGCTGCTGCGCATCTTTTTGCGCGACGCCCAAGAGCAACCCCTGCCCGGCGTGGCCGTGCACATCCACTGGCTGGGCGGCGATGAGGAGATTTTCACCGGCCTCGAACCCGAGATCGACCCCGGTTACGCGGACTTCTTGATGACGCCCAACGAGGTGTATCAGGTGCGGCCGGGCTATGGCGCCACAGTGACCGACCTGCGCGCCCGCCAGTGCCAGGCCGACGACGGCAGCCGCTACTGGGGCGGGTGGACTTTGATCTTTATCCAACCCTAAGGAGGACGACATGCGCACGCCTTTCGTCGCTGGCAATTGGAAGATGCACAACACCGTGGAAGAAGCCCGCCTGCTGGTGGCAGGAATGTTGGACGGTCTGCAGGCCGTCGCGGGGGTGGAAAAAGTGCTCTGCCCGCCTTTTACCGCGCTGCTGCCGGTGGCCGCGATGCTGGTGGGCACCGACATCGGCTTAGCCGCGCAAAACATGCATTGGGAAGAGGCTGGTGCGTTCACCGGCGAGATTTCGCCCCCTATGGTGGCCGAATTTGCCCGCTACGTGATCTTAGGCCATTCGGAGCGCCGCGCCTATTTCGGGGAGACCAACGAAACCGTCAACCGCAAGGTGCACGCCGCGCTGCAACACGGGCTGACGCCCATCGTCTGCGTGGGCGAAACCTTAGCCCAGCGGGAAGGGGGGCAAACCGAGGCCGTCATCCACGAGCAGGTGAGGGTAGGACTGGCCGGGCTGACCGCGGCGCAAGCCGCAGGGGTGGTGCTGGCGTACGAGCCGGTATGGGCCATCGGCACGGGCAAAGCGGCCACGCCCGCAGAAGCCAACCGGGTGATTGCGACGGTGATTCGCGGCACGCTCACAGAAGCCTTTGGGGAATCTACTGCCGCGGCTGTGCGGGTGCTTTACGGCGGCTCGGTGAAACCGGCCAACGCGGCCCAGTTTTTCGCCCAGCCCGACATCGACGGCGCACTGGTCGGCGGCGCAAGCCTGAAAGCCGACCAGTTCACCGCCATCGTGGCCGCGGCTCAGCCTTGAGGTTGGTTGGCTGGTTACCCGGTTGCCTGGTTGCTTGGGCGTCCCCTTGGCGGGCTTGGCGACCTGAAAAGCCGCGAACATCTGTGGCTATCCGTGGTCTATCCCCTTGTGGCTGAACAGTTGCCCGCCATCTGAGTTATTCGCGGCCCATCGGCAAACCGCAGAATTCGCAGAAAAAAACGTAACTGTTCAGCCTTTGGAAAACAGCCCACGGATGAACGCGGATGATGGCGGATAGCCGCGGATTTTTGAGCGCCGAGGGCGCCAGGAGAAGCGCCTGAGTAACCGAGCAGCCAGCCACCCAACCAACCCTTTAGCATCTTACCTCTTCCCGCCTCCCGAATCACGCCTCCCGAATCACGCCTCCCGCCTCCCGCATCCCAGATCCCGCATCCCGCCTCCCGCCTTTACTCCCCGCTTTCTGTGTCTTCTGTGGTTCCTCCCTCACCGCGCGCCTCGGCTACGATTTTGACCCCCGCGCTCGCCCCCAGGCGGTTCGCACCCGCGGCCAGCATGGCCCGCGCCTGCTCGTACGTGCGGATGCCGCCCGCGGCCTTCACCCCCATGGCCTCACCTACCACCGCCCGCATCAGCGCCACATCCTCCACTGTGGCGCCGCCGGGCCCAAAGCCTGTGGACGTCTTGACGAAATCGGCTTCCGCGGCTTTGGCCAACAAGCAGGCTGCAATTTTCTCTTCGCGGCTGAGCAGCGCGGCCTCGATGATCACTTTCACGAGCGCGCCTGCATCGTGGGCGGCCACCACCACCCCCCGGATGTCCCGCGCTACCGCGTCGTAACGCCTGCTCTTCAGCGCGCCGATGTTGAGCACCATGTCGATCTCGGTCGCGCCGTCGGCAATGGCTTGCAGCGTTTCGAAAACCTTCACCTGGGGCGTGGTCGCGCCCAGGGGGAAGCCCACCACCGTGCACACGGCTACGTCGTCAGTGGCAGCGAGCAAATCCGCGGCCAAACGCACATACCAGGGATTCACACACACCGAAGCAAAATGATGCTCGGCCGCCTCGGCGCACAACTGCGCGATCTGCTGCGCGGTGGCCTCGGGCTTCAGCAACGTGTGGTCGATCACCCGCGCCAGGCTGTCGGCCGGGGCTGAAGGCGGGGACGCGGGCGCGGTCACCCGCGCGGTCAGCACGCCCCGGTCGGCAAAAACGGCCTCGGCTCGCAGATCTTCGAACGCTTCCACCGTGCGTTGCAGGTCGGGCACGGCTTGCAGCGCGGCCAACACCTCGCGCTGCATTCGGGCAAGGGCTTGTTCCAGGGGTTCCATGACGCCTCCGGGGAAAGGGGATGCCTGAAGTCAGGCGTTTTTCTTCCGCAAGATGATTTTGATAGGCGTGCCGGGGAAGGGATGTGCCTCGCGCAGGCGGTTTTCCAGATAGCGGAGGTACGAAAAATGCGCTAATTGGGGGTCGTTCACCTGCAGCACAAAGGTGGGCGGGGAAACCGATACCTGTGCCCCGAAATAAATTTTGAGCAGACGCCCGCCCTTGCTGGGCGGGGGATGCCGATCCAACGCCGCGCGCAACACGCGGTTGATGAACGACGTGGGCAGACGGGTCACCCGCGCGTCGTGCACTTGCAACGCGGTGGGCAAAATTTTGTGCACCCGCTGCCCGGTTTTGGCCGAGACGAACAAAACGGGCACGTAATCCAGAAAATGCAGTTTCTGCCGGATTTCCGCGATATAGCCCTGCATGGTGTAGGTATCTTTTTCCACCGCATCCCACTTGTTGACCACCACCACCACGCTCTTCCAGGCTTCTAACACGAAACCCGCGATGTGGGCGTCTTGCGCGCTGAGGGGCGTGGTGGCATCGAGCACCAGCAGGGCGACGTCGGCGCGGCGGATGGCGCGCAGGGAGCGCAGCACGCTGTATTTTTCCACCCCGCGCTCGATGCGCCCGCGACGGCGGATGCCCGCGGTGTCGATCAGCGTGACGGGCACGCCGTCGTAGGTCAGATGGGTGTCGACCGCGTCGCGGGTGGTGCCCGGAATGGGGCTGACGATAGCCCGTTCCTCGCCCAGCAGGCGGTTGAGCAGGCTCGATTTGCCCACGTTGGGCTTGCCGACGATGGCAATGGCCACGGCCTGGTCTTCTTCGTCTTCGGGCGGCGCGGGGGGAAGGGTGGCCACCAGCGCGTCTAACAGGTCGCCCACGCCGGTGCCGTGCATGGCCGAGATGGGGTGCGGGTCGCCCAAACCCAATTCGTAAAACTGGGCGGCCTCGGCAAAGCGGGCGAGGGTATCGCACTTGTTGACGGCCAAAAGGATGGGCGGAAAGGGTCGGCCGTTTTGCCGACGCTGATGACGGCGCAAAATCTCGGCGACCTCGCGGTCGGCGGGGGTGACCCCGCTTTCCACATCGACCAAAAAGAGCACCGCGTCCGCGTCTTGCACCGCGATTTGCGCCTGGCGGCGGATTTCGGCGACGAAAGGAGCCGAGCCAACGGAAAGGGGGCGCTTGCCGGGTGCGGCTATGCTTCCGGGGTCGATGCCGCCGGTGTCGACCACGTCGAAGGCCACCCCGTTCCATTCGCTTTCGGCCACCAGGCGGTCGCGGGTGGTGCCGGGCACTTCGTCGACCACGGCCAAGCGTTCGCCTGCCAGGCGGTTGAAGAGGGTGCTTTTGCCCACATTGGGGCGGCCAACTAAGGCTACGATGGGGCGTGGTTTGCTCATGGTAGAGGAGGGGATTGAGGGATTGAGGGATTGCCTCTGCGGCCTGTTTGTATCAGGGAGCAACTATTCAGCCTTGGCAAGAAGAAACCACAGATTACGCAGATTACGCAGAAAGAGAGCACAATAGATTGGGCGAAAAACACTAAAAGGCCCACGCTCGTCCTCGCTTCTTGGCGGTCTTGGCGTCATCTTGGCGACCTTGGCGACTTAAAAATCCGCGTTATCCGTAGTCTATTTCCTTGTGGCTGAATAGTTGCATCAGGGGTTGCTGGGCGAAGTGCCCACGGGGTTGAGGGTCACTTCGATGGTCACCGGCAGGTACGATTCCACCTGCACCTGGGGTTGCAGCACTTCGATTTTGGGTTTGAGTTGGTAAGTGCCCGCGGTCAGACCGCTGACGTCCACGGTCACCCGTACCGCGGAGGGCTTGAGTTTGTCTAACACGGGCAAGGGGCCCGAGAGGATGACGTCGACCGTTTTGGGCGAAATTTCGCCTGCCGTAAGCGCGGCGCTCAGACCGGTCACTTCCACCGGCAATGACATGCTCAGGCTGGATTCAATGGCCGCGACGTTCACCTGCACCAAAACGGTGTTTTCGCCCACCAGGCTGATGCCTTGGGGCAACACCAATTTGAGGCGGGCGTCGATGTCGTCGGTCGCACCGCTGACATCCAGCGGTTCGGTTTCTACGAAGCCGGGCAGGTCGCGCACTTTCTTCGGGTCTTCGGAAAACACGGTGACCACCGGCGGCGAAACGGTCACGTTGGTGATGCGGTAGCCGTTGGCCACCTGGCCGACCATTTTCACTTTGACGGCCACGTCGCGGTAGCCGCCCAATTGGCGCACCATCACCGCGACGGTGGTTTTGGCCGGGGTAAGGGCGACGCCTTTGACCCGCTGCCCCTGGTTATCGATGGGGACGAGGGAGATTTCGCGCTTGATGGGTTCGCGCGCGCCCTCGATGGAAAGCACGCCGTACGCGGCGACCACCTGTTTGACCGCACTGGCCGGGCCACTCACTTCGACTTCAGCCGGTGAGAGGATGGGCGCAGATGCGTAATAGCCCACCGCGACCTCGCCGCGCACATCCACCTTGACCGGCACGGTGGTCTTCTTCTGACGGTCGAGGGTCACTTCCAACCGGGGGGGAGCGATTTGCACCACTTCCACCGGATGGTAGGCCACCTGCACTTGCACCGGCACCAGGTAGACCCCGGGCTGCAGGTCGCTGAGGTCGACAAAAGCCTGCACGCTGTTGGGGTCGCCGGTGAGTTGCGCCCAAAGGCTGCGGGGCGCGCGCAAAGTCACCCGCACCGTGGCCGGCAGCCCCGCGACCACGGTCATGGTCTGATCCAACCCCACCGCCCGAACGTTCACAGGGCGAGGGTAGAGCAGCACTTCGTTGGGGTCTTCGGAGAGCACTGCGGAGACCCACACGGCCAACGCCAAGGCGAAGGACATCGACAAAGTGCCAAAGTTGCGACGGAGCCAGCGCCAAAGGGCCATCACCGCTCCTCCTCTGACGACGAGGCGGTCAGCAAGCCACGGAGGAACGCCCACACGGCGCGCCAAAAGGAACGCGAAGACGCGCTGCGCTCAGGGAAGTATTCCGAAAGCAGCGCTTGCAACCGCTGGGGCGAAAGGCGGCGGATAAGACGGCCGCGATGCGCCACCGAGATAGTGCCCGTTTCTTCGGAAACCACCACGATCACCGCGTCGCTGGCTTCGGAAAGCCCCAAAGCCGCACGATGGCGCAACCCCATGGGGCGTTCCGGCGAATGGGAAAGTATGCCACTGGAAGAAAGCGGCAACACGCAGGCCGCGGCCCGCAGCCGATTGCCCACGATGATCACCGCACCATCGTGGAGCGGGGTGTTGGGGTAGAAAATTTGCAGCAGCAATTCAGGGCTGACGTAAGCATCTAATAGCACTCCGGTGTTGACGTATTCCCGCAGGGAAGTCACCCGCTGGAAGGCGATCAGCGCGCCGTGTTTGCGGCGGGCTAAACGTTCCACTGCCTGCACCACCTTGGGGGTAACGCTGGCCGTGGCAGAGGCTTTGTCGCGGGCAAACCACATCTCGGCTTGCCCCAACCGCTCTAATGCCTGCCGAATCTCAGGCGCAAAGATCACAGGAATAGCCAAAATGAGCGCCGGCAAGGTGGTGCGCAGCAACCATGAAAAAGCGGGCAAACTCACCACGCTGGTGAGCAGCACTACCAGGATGATGAGCGCCACCAATCCCCTGACCAAAGCCATGGCCTGGGTATTGCGCAGCCAGCGCAACACGACGAAAAACATCAGCGTCACCAGCAAAACGTCTACCGCGCTGGCCCAGGTGAAGCGCTGGAGGAGGAAAAGGAGGTTGTCGAACCAAGCGGACATGGGGGATTGGGGGGGGATTGGG
>JALUDX010000016.1 GCA_027053355.1 Anaerolineales bacterium
GGGTCTCTTAGCCCGCATTCCGTTCCCTGTAAAAGAGATTCACACCGATAACGGCCCCGAATTCCTCAATCAGGTGGTAACGCCTGCACTTCGGCGTCGGGGCATTGTCCTTTCTCGGAGCCGCCCTCTTATCGTTCGCTCATTTTGCGGACACTATGGCGGAATTTGGGCGCTCGGCGAGGCCAGGTCTTCGTAAATTGAGACGGGGAACCCCAGGAGCGCCAGGATGCGGCGCTGAGTTTCAGATAAAGGTGTGATGTGCCGTATCGTTCTATCGGGAAGACGGACAATGGTCAACGTGATCTCGCAAAAGGCTTTCAACAGCCGCTCGGTGGTGGGCCGGGCCGTCTCCCGCCGTGGGTTGCCGGCATAGAGGCCTTTGAGACGCTCTCCGCTGGCTTTCAACTTCTGCCGCGCCACATATTCCACCAGCGTCAAAACCCGGAGCGCCAATGACAGCAAACGGGCCATCCCTTTGGCATGGTCTTCTCGCTGCACATACAGGGGCCGCAACCCTAAAGAGCGTCCCTTCAAACGGCTGAAGTTGCGTTCCACCAGCGGCGCTCCGCGGTATCCCTGGACGGCTTGCGCCAGGGAAAGCCGTTTTGCCGAAACATTCACCACATACAGACGCCATTCCAACCGACGCCGCACTTCCCGAATCGCTTCTTTTTTACGCCGCACATGCACAATGTAGCGCACACGCTCTTCCGTGCGCGCTGGATGGTCGCCATACCGGCGAACAAAGCGCTGTTCGACCTCTCTTTCATAGGTGACTTCCAGCAAGCCTTCAACCCTTTGCTGTTTGAGAATCCGCTGGACGGCTTCCTGCAAGGCAGTCAGGTCTTCCCATTGCCGTCGCCCACGCCTCCGAGGCGGGGTCAATGCCTGCAAGGCTTCCTCGGCGTGCGCCAGCCGTTCCCGAAGTCCCCGTCGGGCCCGCCGCGCCAGGGACGGCGAATACACCACAAGCACCCGTTCTTCCCAAACCACGCTTTGCTCATCGACCCTTGCTTGTTGTTGACGAGTCGTCTCAAAGCCCAGGGCCAGCAGTTTTGTGCCTTCCTCCTCGGGAGCCCACACAGGTTGCAAGGGCTGCTCTTTGGCCCACACCGGCTCTAGCAACTGGGGCAGCCATTGCTTCACCTTCTCCGTTTGGGGCAAGGGTACCAGGTAAGCGTCGCCGTGGGCTTGTAGGAAGGCACGGGTGGCTAAGGCACTCATTTTGCTGTCGCCGATGTATAACCGCCCGCCCCGCCCGATGACGGCCTGCGCTCGCTGAATTACAGGGATGTACAAGCCATCATCCGCCCGATGGCCCGCCGTTACCAGGGTTGCGAGGGGCATTCCTAAAGGGTCTAAGGTGCCCAGCATGACCTTGAATTGAGCCAGATCAGGCCGGTGGTCTTTGCTGTGACCATGTCGGAACAGCGTGTTGCCTTCCGTATCGTGATACACCGTGCGTAATCCGGTAATCTCGTACCCCTCCGGAGTCCGAAAAAGTCGTACCCCCTGAGGGGAAAGCTGAGGTACCCTCCTAAAAGAGGAAATTTTCCGATTTTTACAGGAGGATACCTCATGGCAA
>JALUDX010000017.1 GCA_027053355.1 Anaerolineales bacterium
CAGTACACCGCGGACATCACGCCCAATGGCGACGGCCAGGTCACGGTGGACATCCCGGCCGGCGCAGCCCAGGACGCGGCGGGCAACGACAACGAGGCCGCGCCGCAGTTCACCATTACCTACGACGGCACCGCGCCTACCGTCTCCATCACAACCACGGCCTCGGATCCGACCAGCACCTCGCCCATCCCGATCACCATCACCTTCAGCGAGGCGGTGAACGGCTTCGATGCCAGCGACCTGGTGGTAGGCAACGGCACCGCCGGCAACTTCACCCCGGTCTCGGCTTCCCAGTACACCGCGGACATCACGCCCAATGGCGACGGCCAGGTCACGGTGGACATCCCGGCGGGCGCAGCCCAGGACGCGGCGGGCAACGACAACGAGGCCGCGCCGCAGTTCACCATTACCTACGACGCCACGGCGCCGACGGTGGCCATCACGAGCACGGCGCCTGACCCGACCAACACCTCGCCCATTCCCATCACCATCACCTTCAGCGAGGCGGTGAACGGCTTCGATGTGAGCGACCTGACGGTAGGCAACGGCACCGCCGGCAACTTCACCCCGGTCTCGGCTTCCCAGTACACCGCGGACATCACGCCCAATGGCGACGGCCAGGTCACGGTGGACATCCCAGCCGGCGCAGCCCAGGACGCGGCAGGCAACGACAACGAGGCCGCACCCCAGTTCGCCATTACCTATGACGCCACAGCGCCGACGGTGGCCAATACTACTCTGGTTTCCACTTATACCCAGGGGTTTATCTTTTTCCAGGTAACTTTTGACAGTGTCGTGGCCGACCCGCCGGGCAACACCAACCCCAACGATGTGACTAATCCGGCCAACTACCTGCTGGTGGAGCGGGGGCGCAACGGCGCCTTTGACACCACATCCTGCGCGGGCGGCGTGCAGGCCGACGACACCCAAATCACCGTGAACAGCGTAACCTACGACAGCGACACCTTCACGGCTACGGTGCACATCAACAACGGCGTGCCCCTGCCCGACGGCACTTACCGGCTCTTTGTCTGCGGCACCACGTCCATCACCGACCTGGCAGGCAACCACCTCAACGGCGGCCATGACGCCATCTATGACTTCGTGGTGCACCGCGCCGTTCCGCCCAAGACGGGTTTCCCGCGCGGGGTGGTCACGGCTTTGCCGCAGCAGCCGGCCGCTAAAGCCTATGCCGGGCTGGACATGCGGCTGACGATTCCATCCTTGGGGCTTGACCTACCCATTGTGGGTGTGCCTCTGACGGAAGACGGCTGGGATGTATCCTGGTTAGGGAACGCAGTGGGCTGGCTGGAAGGTACGGCCTTCCCCACCTGGGCCGGGAATACGGTGCTGACAGCGCATGTGTGGAACGCGGACAACACCCCGGGGCCGTTCGTGCACCTCAAAGACCTGCGCTATGGTGACCGGATTGAGATCCACGCCTGGGGGCAGGTGTATGTGTACGAAGTGCGGGAGAACAAGCGCTTACCGGCGCAAAGTTGGGCGGCGCGCCACATGCTGTTGAAGCACGAAAAGTATGATGTACTGACCTTAGTGACCTGCGAGG
>JALUDX010000018.1 GCA_027053355.1 Anaerolineales bacterium
CCCCTCTCCCAAGCCTGGGAGAGGGGAGGGGGGAAGAAAAGGGGGGCGGGGTGAGGGTAAAGGCAAAAGTTAGAAAACCGTTCAAGTTTGTGTCAGGTAACCAGAAATCTGTGGACGTTTTTCTGCGCAATCTGCGGTTTCTTTCTGCCGAGGCTGAGGGGTTACGCCGGAAAACGAAAATGCGGCCGCGAATTTCGCGGCCGCATTTTTCTGTGCGCTGGGCGGGAGTTGAACCCGCACGCCCTGATGGGCACGTGGCCCTCAACCACGCCTGTCTGCCAATTCCAGCACCAGCGCATCATGGGGGTGTGTTGGCGGGCGTATTATATCCGCAACTACGGTGCAGGTCAAGCAAAATATGCGCGTTCGTAACTGTTCCGCCACAAGGAAATAGCCCACGGATGACACGGCGCGTCACGGATTTTCAGGTCGCCAAGTAACGCAAAGTGCGCAAAGGAACACAAAGACGCAAAGAGGGAAACGCCAGACTGTCAAGAAGCGAAGGGGATCGTTGGGCTTTTTGAGTTTTTCGCCCAATCTGTGCCAATCTGTGCCAATCTGTGCCAATCTGTGGAATCTGCGTAATCTGCGTAATCTGTGGTTTCTCCTTGCCAAGGCTGAACAGTTACGCCCGTTCTTGGTCTCCACGTTTGCGGAAGAAAAGCCGGTACACGGGCACCCCGTGTTCCCGGCACCAGATTTGCCGCGTGCTCAACGGCGCGGCCGCAAAACGCTCGCCCAGCGCGGGGTCGTGGGCCGCAAAGGCCGGATGGGCTTCGACCACCTGGCGCACGAATTCCGGATAGCCCTCGACGTCGGTCTCTACCCGCAGAATGCCGCCCGGCTGAAGTTTGCGCGCCAGCACATCCACAAACCAGGGTGCGATGAGCCGCTTGGCCTGGTGCTTGGGCTTCCACCACGGGTCGGGCATCAGGATGTGAAACACCGCCACGCTTTCCTCGGGCACCACCTCGGGGATGACCACCCGCGCGTCGTTGTCGCTCACCCAGAGGTTGTGCAGCCCCAAGCGTTGGCTGCGTTCGTAAATGCGGTGGGTGTACTTCCAGCGCACTTCGAAGGCGAAAAAATGGCGCTGCGGGTGGCGTTGCGCCCAGGCGAGGATGAACCGCCCGTCGCCAGCGCCGATTTCGATTTCCAGCGGGGCCGTGGTGAGGAAGCGGTGCAGCCGCTGGCGGTGTTCCGGCGAGGCGAGGCCGTGGCGATACCAGGGTGCGGGTTCCGGGGGTTTGGGGTGCCGCCAGAAGGGGCGCCGCGCGGGGTCGCCGCCGATGAGCCCTTTGCCCTCGGTCTCTTGACGCTGCCAAATGGCCGCCAAGTCTTCGGGGTTGAGGTTCAGACGCCCCGGCCCCCGGCGGATAGCCCCGCGGTGCTTGCGCGAAAGATGTTCGTCCATCATGGGCATAGACGCGGCGACAGGGACGCGGCTTCCCCGCGCCCCTGCCGGTGCAATAAAAAGTGTTTAGTACTCAATGGCTCGCGGCAAGGTCTTGGCCTGGGCCACCCATGCTTTGACCATTTCCAGCGTGGGCAACCGGCGCACCAGTTGCTTTTCGCTGTTCACCTCGACCAGTTTGGCATATAAGTTCTCAGGGTTGCGCTGCGCCAGTTCGGGTACCGTGTCGACCCCCGCCTCTTCCAGCAGGTCGGCGTATTCGGGGCCGATGCCCTTGATGCGGAACAGGTCGGCGTGATTGACCCATTCCAGGATGAGCGATTCGCTGATGCCGGAGGCTTCGGCCAAGGCTTTGCGCCCGGCTTTGGAGCCGCCTTTCTTCAGCAGGTCGTTGGTGCCGCGCACGCCCGCGGCGCGCAGTTTGCCGGCGTACACTTCGGCAATGCCTTCGATCACTTCTAATTTAGCCATTCTCATACTCCTTTCTCGTTAGCGGTCGTGCTGCCGTTGCAGCATGGTTACCTTGATTATAACATACGTCGGGTTAGGCCAAGGGCGCGTGGCTCAGCAAAAGCAGCCCCGTGGTGATGGCGATTTGTCCCAAGTGGTAGAGGCTGCGCCGCAGCACCTTGGTGCGGGGCAGAGGGCGTACGAAACGATCCCAGGCCAGCAAGGCGTCGGAGGCCAGGAAAAGGGCAGCGCCCGCGGCCACGGTGAGTGCGGCGGCGGAAGGGGTATGCCTGCGCAGCGGCAGCAGCAGCGCGGCCAGCACCATCAGGCTGATGGCCGCGGTGTACGCGGCGACGGGCTTGATGAGGAAGGATTTTTCCTGCGCAACCAGCGCGGCTCGCAGACGCTCGTAAAATTTCCCCGCCAGCAGCCCCACGGCCACCGCAATGCTCGCGGTCCACAAGTTGAAGGGCGGCAAGCCGTTGCTGAAGGCCACCAGATAAGCCAGGTGCGCCAGCAGGAAGGCGGCCAGCCCGCCGACGAAGCGCGCTTTGGGCAGCATGAGCAGCACGTCGCCCACCAGAGAAAAGAGCAGCGCCACCGCCGCCCACGAAAGCGCCATGGCAGGGTGCCCCAAGCGGCTGATACCGGTGAGCACCGCGGCCAACAAGGCCACGATCACCGCTGGTTTGGTGAAATAGCCCATGCGCCGGCGGTCGAGCGCCACCGCCAGCCAGTCCCACAATGCGATGGCAATGGCTGCACCAACCCAGGTTGTCCACATGCTCAACGCTCCTTGGTCGTGGGCGGCAGGCGGAAGCCGAAACGCCGCAGGGTGGCCGCGTCGTTGCGCCAATTCTTGCGCACCTTCACCCGCAAGTCGAGGAACACTTTGCGCCCGCTCATGGCTTCGATGGCCTGCCGCGCGGTGCTACCAATCTGCTTCAGCATCGCGCCGCCCTTGCCGATGACGATGCCCTTTTGCGAGTCGCGTTCCACGAACAGGGTGGCCGCGATGTATGCCCCGCGCTCGCCGCGCTCTTTGTATTCGTCGATGCGCACGGCCAACGCGTGGGGCACTTCGTCGCGCAGGTGCAGCAGTGCGGCTTCCCGAATCAGGTCGGCGGCGATTTCCCGCTCGGTGAGGTCGGTGAGGGTGTCTTCGTCGTAGTAGGGCGGGCTGACGGGCAGCCGCTCGAAAATGGCGTCCAGCAGGGCGTCCAGCCCCTCGCCGGTGAGCGCGGAAATCGGGATGAGCGGCGCGGTGGGCAGCAGTTCCCGGTACATGGCCTGGTAGGCCGCGCGGCGGTCTTTGGGGGTGAGGTCGACCTTGTTGAAGACGATGAGCACCGGCAGGTTTTGGGCGGTCTGCTGCAGGAATTCGGCCACCAGGCGGTCTTCGGGGTGGGGCGGGTAGGCGCCATCGACCATGAAGAGGATGAGGTCCACGCCTTCCCACGTGGAAAGCGCCTCGTGGTTCATGGCCTCGCCGAGTTTGTGGTGGGGTTTGTGGATGCCGGGGGCATCGACGAACACGATTTGCCCCCGCTCGGTGGTGAGGATGCCCAACTGGCGCTTGCGGGTGGTCTGCGGCCGGGGGGAGACCGCGGCGATTTTCTGCCCCAGCAGGGCGTTCATCAGCGTGGATTTGCCCACGTTGGGGCGGCCGGCCAGGGCAACGAAGCCGGCGCGGTAGTTTTCGGGGAATTCGGGCATAGGCTTATCCAGGCGACGAGCGTGTCCAGCGGCGGAGGAATTCGGCGGGCGACAGCACCGGCGGGGCTTGCAGGAAGCCGAAGTGGGCTTTGTTGCCCGTGACTACACAGCAGGCGGCCACCGCGAGCGCCACTTCCGCAAAGGGGAGGTCGGTGGGGGCGGGCGCGTCGACGTCTAACGGTGGGGCGAGCACGGCCTCGCCGGTGTAGGTGATGTAGTCTATCAAATGTTCCCCGGCCTGGGGAGGGAAACCAAAGCGTGGCCGCAAAAGCACGCCGCGATATTCGGCCAGAATGCGGTCGTCGTAGGCCAGGCGGAGGTGCCCCGCGAGGAGCAAGTCCACGATGCGGCCGGGTGCGCCCGCGGGGTTGAGCAAGCCGGAAACCAAGACGTTCGTATCCAGCACCAGCAGCATGGCTCAACTCTGGCCGCGGTGGGTGGCTTGCACTTCGGCCTCGATGGCTTCTGCGTCCAGGTGCTGCAGGCCGCGGCGGGCGGCTTCGCCGCGCATGACGCTGACGGCTTGCTGAGCGCGCAGCCGTTTGAGGAGCAACAGGGTTTCTTCCAGGTCATCGGGCGAAACGGTGAGCATGACGGCAAAAGGCTCGCCGTTGCCGGTGATGACCAGGTAGCCGTCTTTTTTCAATTGCTCCCGGATGACGCCGCTGGTGTTGCGGAGGACGCGGTAGGAAACGAAACGCATGGCCTTTCCTTTGCTGAGAAGGGGAAACCACAGATTGCGCAGAAAGACATCCGCAGATTTCACAGATGAGCACAGATTGAACGAAAAACAGTGCTATTCAGCCTCGAAGCGACGCTACGGATGACGCAGGCAGAACACAGAAGGCACAGAAAGCACAGAACGCGGGAAGTCAAAGCGTGATCCGGGATGCGGGAAGAGGCGTGATGCTGAGGCGTTGGGGCCGATGGAGGTTGGTTACCTGGTTGCTTGGGTGCTGGTTACTTGGGTGCTTTTCCTGTACCCTCGGCGCTCTAAAATCCGCGTCTCTCCGCCATCATCCGCGTTCATCCGTGGGCAGTTTCCCAAAGGCTAAACAGTTACACTACAAAAAGAATAAATGTAGCGAATTTCGCTACATTTATTCTACACTGCCGGCAGAGATTTGTCCAGCCTATGCTTTAGGGGCAAACTTGGCTTTCAGCAAGTCTTCCAGCGTGGGCGTGCCGATGACCTGCAACTCGTAGCGCACCCGGTCGCTGGGTTTGTCGATTTTCAGCACGCGGCGCAGGTCAATCGGTGTGCCGATGATCACCAGGTCGGCGTCCGCGCGGTTGATGGTCTCTTCCAGTTCGCGGATTTGGGTTTCGCCGTAGCCCATCGCGGGCAGCACGGCGCCGGTGGTGGGGTATTTGGCGTAGGTATCGCGGATGGAGCCCACCGCGTAGGGCCGCGGGTCGACGATTTCTGCTGCGCCGAAACGTTTGGCCGCCACCCACCCTGCGCCGTAGGCCATGCCGCCGTGGGTCAGGGTCGGGCCGTCTTCCACTACCAGCACCCGCTTGCCGCGGATGGCCGCGGGATCGTCCACGAAGATGGGCGAGGCGGCTTCCAGAATCGGCGCGCGAGGGTTGAGGGCGTGCAGGTTTTCACGCACTTCTAACACCGCGCCCGGGTCGGCGGTGTCGACCTTGTTGATGACGAACGCGTCGGCCAGGCGGGCGTTGGCTTCGCCGGGGTGGTACTTCAACTCGTGGCCGGGGCGGTGTGGGTCGGCCACCACGATGTGAAAGTCGCTCTTGTAGAACGGGACGTCGTTGTTGCCGCCATCCCAGAGGATGATGTCGGCCTCTTGCTCGGCTTGCCGCAAAATGGCTTCGTAGTCCACCCCCGCGAACACGATCATGCCGTTGTCCAAATGCGGTTCGTATTCCTCGCGCTCCTCGATCGTGCATTTGTACTTGTCCAGGTCTTCGTAAGTGGCGAAGCGCTGCACGGCCTGCTCGGCCAGGTTGCCGTAGGGCATGGGGTGGCGGATGACGGCCACTTTGTAGCCCAGGTCGCGCAAAATCAGGGAAACCCGCCGCGTAGTCTGGCTCTTGCCGCAGCCGGTGCGCACCGCGCCGATAGAAACCACCGGCTTGCTGGAGGCCACCACGGTGCTGTTCAGCCCCATCAGCCGGAAATCCGCACCCGCGGCGATGACCTCCGAAGCCTTGTGCATCACGTACTCGTGGGGCACGTCGCTGTAAGCGAAGACCACCTGGTCGACCTTGAGTTCCTTGATCAGGCGGCTCAGTTCGCTTTCCGGGTAAATGGGGATGCCCTGCGGATACTGCTTGCCCGCCAGTTCGGGCGGGTAGGTGCGGCCTTCGATGTTGGGGATTTGGGTCGCGGTGAAGGCCACGACTTCGTAATCCGGGTTGTCGCGGAAGAAGACGTTGAAGTTGTGGAAATCGCGGCCCGCCGCGCCCATGATGAGCGTGCGAATCGGCGTCATGTATTCCTCCATTGTGGGACAGATGGGGTGAGTGCTCGCGCCCGCTGGCCGGGGGAACGGGGGATGTCTGCGTTGGCGACGTGCTACGCGGCGCCAGCAGGCGCGTTTCAGGCCATCGTATTCTACCACTCTACTGCAGACCGCGCGCCTTCCTCCCCCAGAGCCCCAGAGCAGCCAGGGTGACGAATTTCACGGCAAAAGCCGTGACGGCCGGCGCCCCTGTTTAGTTTATGTTCTATTTAGGGCGTTGCAAAACCGCCGCATGGTATAATGTACAAAACTTCACCGCCGATGGAGGCTGAGATGGATTTTGCACTTTCTAAAGAGCACCAGATGGTCGTGGACATGGTGCGTAGGTTTGGCACCGAAGCCGTTCCGGTAATTCGGGAATACGACCGCAAACACGAGCCCGCGCCGCTCATCCCCCGCATGGCCGAATTGGGGATTTTAGGCGTGGGCATTCCTGTTAAATACGGCGGTCAGGGGCTGGATTACATCTCGCTCGGCTTGGTGTGCGAGGAACTGGAAGCGGCCGATTCCACCTTGCGGGTGGTGATGTCGGTGCACATGGGGCTGTGCGCGCAGACCATTTTCCACTGGGGCACCGAAGAGCAAAAGCAGAAATACCTTGTGCCCCTCGCCAAGGGCGAGAAAATCGGCTGCGGCGCGTTCACCGAGCCCGGCCACGGCTCGGATTTTGCCCACATTCAGATGACGGGGCGCCGCGAGGGCGATTATTACATCCTCAACGGCGAAAAAATGTGGATCTCGCTGGCGTCCCTGGCCGATTACGCCATCGTCACCGTCCGCACCAACCCCGAAGCCGAAAAGCCGCACCGCGGGCTTTCCACTTTCATCGTTGACCTGCACTCGCCGGGCATCAAGCGCGGGGACATCAAGGGCAAACTCGGCGTGCGCGCCGGCTCCACCGGCTGGATTGCTTTTCAGGATGTGAAAGTGCCGGTGGAAAACCGCCTCGGCGAGGAGGGTGAAGGCTTCAAAATCACCATGAGCGCGTTTGACCGCGGCCGCTACACCGTGGCCGCGGGTGCGACCGGCCTCATCCGCGCTTCGTTGGAGGCCAGCGTGCGCTATGCCCGTGAGCGCGAAACCTTTGGCGTGCCCATCGCCCAGCACCAACTCATCAAGCAGAAAATCGCGCACATGGCGCGCGATTACGAAATGGCGCGCGCCCTCTACCTGCAAGCCGGTTGGCAGATGAATCAGGGCATCCGCGCCACGCGCATGGCTTCTATGGCGAAATGGTTTGCCACCGAAGCGTCGTTCCGCGCGGCCAGCGAAGCCGTGCAGATCCACGGCGCTTACGGCTACAGCGACGAATACGATGTGGAACGCTACCTGCGCAACGCCCGCGGCGCGATGATTTACGAAGGAAGCAACGAAATCCACACCCTCATTCAAGCCGACTACGCCCTCGGCTACCGCCGCGACAAACCTTTGCGCCTTGAACTGCCGCCCTACGACCCAGAGGAGTGGCAGGAGGAATGAGGAGGGATTAGGTATTCAGGGATTAGGGATTGGGGATTAGGCGGGAAGCCTTCCCAATCCCTTAATCCCTCAATTCCCTAATCCCTCAATCCCAAAATGGATGGAGGAGGTGTACTTTGAAGATCGTGGTTTTCGTCAAGGTCACACCCGACACCGCGGCCACCGTCAAGGTGGACGAGTCGGGAAAAGTGACTTGGGGCGATGCCCCGCTGGTGCTCAACCCCTGGGATGAGTACGCCGTAGAAGCCGCTTTGCAGACCAAAGAGGCGCACGGCGGCTCGGTGACCGTCATCAGCATGGGCGATGAAAGCGCGATGGAGGCCATCCGCCGCGCCCTCGCCATGGGCTGCAACGACGCCATCCGCATTGAAGACCCCGCCCTCGCCGAAGACGACAGCCTCAGCACCGCTAAAGTGCTGGCCGCTGCGGTGAACAAAATCGGCGATGTGGATATGGTCTTCTTCGGTCGGCAGGCCATTGACGGCGACACCGGCCTCACCCCGCCCCAAACCGCCCGCTTGCTCGGCTGGCCTTACATCGGCTTGGTTTCTGCCTTCCGGGAAGTTGACCCCGACGGCAAGAAACTCACTGCGGAGCGCACCATTGAGGAAGGCAGGCAAGTGCTTTCCACCCAATTGCCCGCGGTGGTCAGCGTGGCTAAGGATTTTGGTGAGCCGCGCTACCCCTCGTTCATGGGCATCCGCAAGGCCGCGCGCGCCAAAGTGCCCGTGTGGAGCCTTGCCGATTTGGGCATTGAAGCCCCCGCGGTCAAGGTGCGCTTGCCCGAACTGATGAACCCGCCCAAGCGCGAGGTGCAGTGCGAGTTCATCGAGGGCGACACGCCGGAAGAAATTGCCGAGAAACTTGCCGACAAAATCCTTGCGGAGAAGGTGCTATGAGCAAGCAGATTTGGGCTTACATTGACCATTTCAAAGGCGAACCGCTGATGCCTTCGTGGGAGGGTATCGGTGCGGCGCAGATGTTGGCCGAGAAACTGGGCGGCGAGGTGGTGGCGGTGATTTTGGGCAGCGGCATGGACGACGCTGTGCAGCGCGCCTTCCACTACGGCGCGGCCAAGGTCATCGTAGCCGACGACCCCACCCTTGCCGATTACCGCCCCGAACCCTACACCGAAACTTTAGCCAAGGCCGCGCAGGAGCACAACCCCGCGGTAATCCTCTTCCCCACCACCACCCGCGGGCGTGAACTGGCCGCTATGACCGGCGCGGCGCTGGACGCGGGCGTGATTGCCGACATCATTGACATGGACGTGGAAGACGGCAAAATCGTGACCACGCGCCCCGTCTACGCGGGCAAATTGCTAGCCAAAGCCGTGGCCGAAGGTGAGCCGCAAATCATCACCCTGCGCGTGCGTGCCTTTGCCAAGCCCGAACCGGATGAAAGCCGCAGCGGCGAGGTGATCAGCGTGCCTGCTGCGCTGAGCGAAGACGCCATAGCCACCAAAGTGGTGGAATACGCCACCACCGAAGGCGGCGTGAGCCTGACCGAAGCGGCGATCATCGTTTCGGGCGGCCGCGGCACTTCCAACAACCCGCGCTTGCAGCCGCCGCCCGACATCACCGATGAGAACGAAATTGAGGTTTGGCGCGGCAAGCAGGGCTTCAAACTCATCGGCGAACTGGCTGAAACTTTGGGCGCGGCAGTGGGTGCGAGCCGCGCCGCGGTGGACGCGGGCTACATCCCCTACGATCATCAAGTCGGGCAAACCGGCAAGGTGGTTTCCCCCGACCTGTACATTGCCTGCGGCATTTCCGGCGCCATTCAGCATCAGGCCGGAATGCGCAACAGCAAAATCATCGTAGCCATCAACACCGACCCCGAAGCGCCGATTTTCAAACTGGCGCGCTACGGCGTGGTCGGCGACCTGTGGGAAATCGTGCCCGCGCTCAACGAGGCGTTCAAGAAGAAATTAGGGAAGTAATTTCCCGCGGCGGCTGACGCTACCTTAGAGCACATCGCAGGGGCGAACCGCCGTTCGCCCCTGCTTTTGTGCCGGCGTAACCATTCAGCCTTGAGGAAATCGGCCGCGGATGGCGCGGGTGGCAACGGATTCCCGCGGATTTTTGCGCTAAGCAGCGGAAAAGAGCGTGTTCGTAACTGTTCACTCTTTGGAAAACAGCCCACGGATGAACGCGGATGATGGCGGATAGACGCGGATTTTAGAGCGCCGAGGGCACAGAAAAAGCACCCAAGTAACCAGCACCCAAGCAACCAGGTAACCAACCCCCATCGGCCCCAACGCCTCAGCATCACGCCTCTTCCCGCATCCCGGATCACGCTTTGACTTCCCGCTTTCTGTGTCTTCTGTGTTTTTCTGCCTGCGTCATCCGTAGCGCCTCTTTGAGGCTGAACAGTTACGCGTGTTCAATCTGGGCTCATCTGTGAAATCTGAGGATGTTTTTCTGCGGAATCTGCGTAATCTGTGGTTTTCCCTCGCCGAGGCTGAACAGTTACGCTCCGGCTCGCTTCCTTATGATGCCTCGCCGCGCTTGCCGCATCTGCTATAATTACCTTGGCGTTTCCACCGCTTATTCTTTTCAGGAGGTTCCCGATGGCTGTTGCCGTGGATGAATTGAAAAAGGCCCATAAAATTTTGGCCGAATATACTTACGAACTGCGCCCGGTGGAACGGGGGTATGCCAACCGTACCCTCTACATCAACCTGGATGATTACACCATCGAAGAAAAGCCCGTCACCCAGGAGATGAAAGAGCGTTTCACCGGCGGCAAGGGCTTCGCCCTGTGGTTGCTCTGGAACGCGGTCGACGACGATACGAAGTGGGACGACCCGGAAAACGAACTGCTCATCGCCAGCGGCCCGATTTCCGGGAACACCGCGTATCCCGGTTCGGGCAAGTCTACCGTGGTGTTCATCTCGCCGCTGACCAAACAAATCGTCGACAGCAACGTCGGCGGCTACTTCGGGCCTTACATGAAATTCTCCGGCTTCGACGTGCTGGAAATTCAAGGTAAAGCCAAGGAAGACGTCATCATTTTCATCGACGGCGACCACGGCAAAGTGACCATCGAATCGGCTCCGCTGGAAGCCTTAGACACTTACGAACTCAAAGAGCAACTCGCCGAAATGTACAAAGGCGACAGCAAGAAGGGTAAACTGGCCATTTCCACCATTACCGCTGGGCCAGCGTCCGAACACATCGACTACGGCGCGCTGAACTTCAGTTGGTACGACGTCCGCCGCAAAGAAATGCGCGTCAAACAGGCCGCGCGCGGCGGTTCGGGCACCGTTTTCCGAGACAAGAAACTCAAAGGCATCGTGGTGCGCTTCAGCAACCTGCGCCCCGATTCCAACAACCCGGCCGACATGTCGCTGGTCAAAAAAGCCGGCAAGCGCATCAACACCGAAATTTGGGAACTGGACGACAAGCAAAATCAGATGCGCAAAATCGGCACGCCCTACCTGGTCGAAATCATGGATCACTTCGACCTGCTGCCGGTGCACAACTACAAATTTGGTTCCCATCCCGACACCCCCAAAATCGACTCCACCGTGTGGAAGAACCTCTTCAGCCAGGGGATGCCCGACGGCTGCTGGGCGGGCTGCCAACTTTCCTGCTCCCACGGGGTGGATCACTTCCACCTGCAGACCGGCCCCTTCAAGGGCCAGGCCGTGCTGGTCGATGGCCCCGAATACGAAAACGCGGCCGGGTTCGGCGCCAACATCGGCACGTTCGACCCCCTCGCAGTGCTGGAAATCAACTTCTACTGCGACACTTACGGCATCGACACCATTTCCTTCGCCAACACCGTGGCCTTCTGCATGGAATGCTGGGAAAAGGGCATCCTGAACGCGGAGCGCACCGGCGGCCTCGACCTCACCTGGGGCAACACCGCGGCCGTGCTGGAAGTTTTGCACCAGATGGCCCGCGGTGAGGGCTTTGGCCTGCTCGTCGGCAAGGGCACCCGCTACCTGGTGGACTACTTCGCCGACCAGTACGGCGCCGACCGCCAGTTCCTCGCCGACATCGCCATGCACAACAAAGGCATGGAAATTTCTGAATACGTCACCAAAGAATCCATCGCCCAGCAGGGCGGCTACGGCCTCACCCTCAAAGGCGGCCAGCACGACGAAGCCTGGCTGATTTTCATGGATCAGGTCAACAAACAACTGCCCACGTTCGAAGACAAGGCCGAGGCGCTGCACTGGTTCCCCATGTGGCGGACGTGGTTCAGCCTGCATGGCCTGTGCAAACTGCCCTGGAACGACATCATCCCCGCAGGCAACGACAAGACCGACGAGCCGCACAAAGTGCCTGAGCATCTGGAAAACTACACCTGGCTCTACGAAGGCATTTTGGGGAAGAAGGTGACGCCCGGCGACCTGATCTTTGAGTCCGAGAAGGTGTACAACTTCCAGCGGGTGTTCGCGGTGCGCTTGGGCTACGGCACCCGGGAATACGACTACGTGCCCTACCGTGCCATGGGCCCCGTGACCGTGGAAGAGTACGAATCCCGCCAGGAACGCTACGACAAGCAACTGCGGGAACTCGGCCACGATGTGGACGCGATGACCACGGAAGAAAAAGTGGCCGCACTGCGCAAACACCGCTACGCTGAATACGAAAAACTGATGGATGCCGCGTACGAGCGCCGCGGCTGGGACAAGCACGGCATCCCCACCGTAGAAAAACTGAAGGAACTGGGCATCGACCTGCCCGAAGTGGTCGCTGTGGTCGAGAAGGCGCGAGCGCGCTACAACGATTGACGCTGGCCCGAAAAACCATCCCCAAACCGGCGGGCACAAAGCCCGCCGGTTTTTCGCTGGCCTGCCGCGGCAGACATTGAAGTTGGATGTTCAGATTGGAGGCGCGGACAGAGGCTTGGTAGTATCCCCGTTGCCTTGCCTCAGTTTAGCATCTGGTAGCCGTTTGCATAAGTTTTCCCCTTGCCCTGTGCCGGCGGCTGGCGCCCAGAGGCTGTTCGGTGAAGCAAATAAAAAAGGCGGAATACAGTGCGTAAATTTCGTGTTCAGCAAATAAAAAAACGTTGTAATTACCTACGCGGTGTCAAAACGCCTCTGTCGGCGGTGTTTTCTTTGGAGTGCGGCGACGAGTCGCCGCTTTCCAAAGCGGTGCCAAGGCACCGCACTCCAAAAAGCGCTTGCGCAGGGAAATACGCTCCCCGTGTCCTCGGTGTTCTCCGTGTTCGCTGGGTGAGCATTTACAGGCCCAGGGCTCCCCGCAGCGCTTCTGGGTAGGTAATTACAAAACGTTGCCGAAAGGAGGGACTTGGGGCGTTTTTATGGTAGAATGTGCATGTTGTCTTGGAATGCCTAAGCTGGGGCGCTGGGCCACAAGCGGTGATGCGACAAGGGCAGTTTGTCGTTTTTATGTAACTGCCTACCCGATGGAACCAACCGGAGTGGCGGTTCGTGGTGATTTGGTCTTTAACGCCCTCGCCTTTCCGCCAGAGCTTTGCTCCGCGGCGGTGCAGCCCTCTTTCCTCTCACAGTGGGAGAGGAAAGGAGGAGCGCAGCGGGTAAGGTGAGGGCGCTCAATGTGAATGTTCAACCGCGTAACCTGAGTTAGCAATAGAAAAAGGGAATAATTGGTGCCAAGCAGGTGAGGGCCGCCGCAGTGCGCTGGCTGAACGCATGAAGGCGCGCAAAGCCATAGAGTGTATAACGAAACTTGTTCGCTGAACAAAACTTGATTTTGTCTAACGGAGACCCCGTCAGCCCACAAAGTGAGGTGAAAAATGTCGCGTAATTTTAGGCTCGTCATCGTGTTTGGGTTTATCGTTGCCCTTCTCATTGCGGCTGGCCCAAGTTTGGTTAATGCCGCGGGAGCGATCAACTCGCCAGACACTGCTTTGGGTGGGCCTTCCCATTCACCGGCGGGCGGGCCATCTGTTAATGGGGTGCTCTTTTCTGCTGCTGATGCACCTCTTCGTCTGGTGACCAGCACATTGCCGGACGATCCTGTAGGTGATTGTCCAACGAGTGACATGGGTACAATAGCGCTCCTGCAATTGCCCAATGGGCGATTTTTCCTTGCGGGAGCGTTTAATACCTTAACAAAGAATAGCACCAATTATTCTTATGACTCACTGGCAGAAATAGATCCGGATACATGTACCCCTATCGGCCGTTCATACGATTTTGGCGATGGTGTTAGTGGTTGGGATTGGGGAACTTCCCTGGACTATTACTCTCATTATTTGATTGTTGGTGGCCGTTTTGCTTCTATTGATGGGGCTCCTCATCATTATGTGGCTATTATTGATCTGAACACCGGCAATTTGGTTCCCTGGGATCCGGCTTTGAGCAACGATGTCCACGCCGTGGCGGTGGATCGTAACCGGGGCATTCTGCACGTGGGGGGTAATTTTGGCTATCGCGCTTACGATATTAGCGGTATTACCCCTTCTTCCACGAGTTTCCCGCTTGTTCTCTCTGACAATCATGGCACGGTTTATTCGCTGGTATACGATGAGACCGCCGATATGCTTTTCATCGGCGGCACTTTTACTGGTTTTATGGGCACGCGCAATTATTTTGCCGCTTTAGATCCCGCTACCAACACCTTGCTTTCCGCCCCTACTTTTGACAATGCTGTGTATTCAATGTCTCCCAACCCGGGAACGCGGCTTTACATGTTGGGCGACTTTACCCACGTGGGGGGCTACGCTCGTAACGGTTTGGCGGCTCTTGATTTGCCCTCTTTAAGCGTTAACCCTTCTTGGGCTCCTACCCACACCGGGGGACAAAGCGTTACGGTCGGCGTGCTTTCCGCGAGAATAGGCTATGTCAACGAAACCGATGTCGCTATCGCTTGGAAGAATATGACCCAACTAAACGGCGTCTCGGTTAACTCATCCAGTGATACGGCCTCAGTAACCGCGGACAACGCGCAACGTACAACTTGGTGGCCTAACGCAAACCCCACCATTGTGAATACTCATGGGTTGTATGTGACCCGCGAGCATGTATATCTCACGGGTTCGGGGAACACCATTAACCGCTTCTTTTATACCCCTAAACTTTATGACTGGGGTGACCTGCCGGATAGTTATGGTACGGATAAAACCAACAATAGTGGCGAAGGCGTTGGGCCGAGCCACTTGTTGAATGATAACCTTTACTTAGGCAATTGCATTGATACAGAGACAGATGGCAAGCCTGACGCTCAGGCGGGCGCAGGCTCAAGCGGCGGTGATGACAACGCTCCTTCTAATACTACGCCTCAGACTACGGTGGGCACATGCACGCAAGCCGGTGATGATGAAGACGGTGTTACCCTTACGACACCGGCAATCCCTGGTCAACAGGCGTGCTTCAGCGTAACCGCCCATAATGCCACGGGTAGCACGGCCACCCTTTATGCATGGGCGGATTGGAACAATGATGGGAATTTTGGTACAGGCTCCACGGCTGATTCTGATGAGGCGTTTGTTTTAGGAACCATCCCTGCCCATACGGATTGGACGGGACATGAACTTTGCACTACTGTGCCCAGCGGGGCTACCTTTACCGACACATTATTTATGCGTTTCCGGTTGACGACGGATTCCCTGAGCGATACCCAATGGGGAGGACAGGCCAGTGATGGGGAAGTAGAAGATGCGGAGCAAAAGTTCGCCAGCCTTGGCGACTTGGTGTGGCATGATACAGACGCCGATGGCGTCCAGGATCCCGGCGAAAGCGGCATTTCCGGCGTGACGGTGGAACTTTACAACGGCAACGCCTGCTCCGGCACCGCGGTAGCCACCACGACCACCGACGCCAACGGCAATTATGCCTTCAACAATTTGGTGCCCGGTACCTATTCGGTGAAGTTCGTCAAACCCAGTGGGTATGTGTTCAGCCCGGCCAATCAGGGCGACGATGCCAAAGATAGCGATGCCGACACCACCACCGGTTGTACCGGAGCCATTACCCTGAACGCCGGCGACAACGCCACCCAGTGGGACGCGGGCATGTACCAGCCTACCCGCCTGGGCGACCTGGTGTGGCATGACGAGGACGCAGATGGGATTCAGGATCCGGGTGAGAGCGGTATTCCCAATGTGACCGTGCAACTTTATCAAAACAGTTCGTGCAGTGGCTCGCCCGCTCAAACGACAACCACGGATGCCAGCGGCAACTACACGTTCAACAATCTCGCAGCAGGCACTTATTCGGTCAAATTTGTGCTTCCCAGCGGCTATGCTTTTAGCCCGGCCAATCAGGGCGGCGACGATACCAAAGATAGCGATGCTGACACCACGACTGGTTGTACCGGGGCCATTACCCTGAACGTCGGCGACAACGCTACCCAGTGGGACGCCGGTCTGTACCAGCCGGCCAGCCTGGGCGACTATGTGTGGCACGACGAGGATGCGGACGGTGTTCAGGACGCTGGGGAAAGCGGGATCTCGGGCGTGACGGTGGAACTGTACAACGGCAACGCCTGCTCCGGCACCGCGGTAGCCAGCACGACCACCGACGCCAACGGCAATTACGCTTTCAACAATTTGGTGCCCGGCACCTATTCGGTGAAATTTGTCAAACCCAGCGGGTATGTGTTCAGCCCGGCCAATCAGGGTGGCGACGATACCAAAGACAGCGATGCCGGCACCACCACAGGTTGCAGCGGCGGCGTCACCCTAACGGAGGGGCAAAACGACTCCACCGTGGACGCCGGTCTGTACCAGCCGGCCAGCCTGGGCGACCTGGTATGGCACGACGAGGACGCGGATGGTGTTCAGGACGCCGGGGAAAGCGGGATCTCTGGCGTGACGGTGGAACTGTACAACGGCAACGCCTGCTCCGGCACCGCAGTAGCCAGCACGACCACCGACGCCAACGGCAATTATGCCTTCAGCAATTTGGCGCCCGGCACCTATTCGGTGAAATTTGTCAAACCCAGCGGGTATGTGTTCAGCCCGGCGAATGCGGGCAGCGACGACGCCGTGGACAGCGACGCGGACACGAGCACCGGCTGCAGCGGCGGGGTCACCCTAACGGAGGGGCAAAACGACTCCACCGTGGACGCCGGTCTGTACCAGCCGGCCAGCCTGGGCGACTTGGTGTGGCACGACGAGGATGCGGACGGTGTTCAGGACGCTGGGGAAAGCGGAATCTCTGGCGTGACGGTGGAACTGTACAACGGCAACGCCTGCTCCGGCACCGCTGTGGCCAGCACGACCACCGACGCCAACGGCAATTATGCCTTCAGCAATTTGGCGCCCGGCACCTACTCGGTGAAATTTGTCAAACCCAGCGGGTATGTGTTCAGCCCGGCCAATCAGGGTGGCGACGATACCAAAGACAGCGATGCCGACACCACCACAGGTTGCAGCGGCGGCGTCACCCTGGCCGAAGGTCAAGACGACCCGAGCATTGACGCCGGTCTGTACCAGCCTGCCAGCCTGGGTGACCTGGTGTGGCATGATACAGACGCCGACGGTGTCCAGGATCCCGGCGAAAGCGGCGTGCAGGGCGTGAGCGTGACGCTTTATTCCACAAACGACTGCAGCGGCACGGCTGTGGCCACAGCGACCACCGACGCCAACGGCAATTACCACTTCAACAACCTCACCCCCGGCACGTATTCGGTGAAGTTCGCTTTGCCTACCGGTTTTGTCTTCACCGCAGCCAATCAGGGCAGCGACAATTCCAAGGACAGCGACGCCGATCCCACCACGGGCTGCACCGGCGGCATTACCCTTTCTTCGGGCGATAATGATACTACTTGGGACGCCGGAATCTACCAATACACCGATTACGGCGATGCCCCCAATTCCTACAATGCCACCACGCTCGCACAGGATGGGGCGCGCCACATCGTGACCTCCAGCCTTTACATGGGCGACTGCGTGGACGCCGATGTGGACGGGCAGCCTTCCGCCAATGCCGATGGCGACGACACCAATACGGGCTACCACACCGAGGGCAGTTGTGCCACCGCCGGCGACGACGAAGACGGCATTGACATTGCCGCCCAGCCCGAAATTTCCAACGCGGATGGCGGTTTCGTCCGCCGCTGGAAAGCCAGCGTGCACGTTGACCCCGCCATCACCACCGCTTACCTCTACGGCTGGATTGACTTTGACCGCAACGGCACCTTTGACGCCGACGAACTGGCTGTAGCCACTTTGCACGGCGGCGACACCACCGCTTTGCTTGAGTGGACCATCCCCACCGACGTCACAGCAGGCGACACTTACGCCCGCTTCCGCTTGAGCACCGCAGCCAACTTAGGCCCCACGGGCGCGGCGCCCGATGGTGAGGTGGAAGATTACAAGATCACCATCCGCGACTTCCTCCCCGGCGTGCCTCAGTGCAATGACGCCTTTTACCAGACGCGCGCCAACCCCGCCAACAATTACCGCTTCCGCTTTGACCAGTTGGATTTCAGCACCAACCCCATCGGCGAGGTGCCGCACGATAGCGGCCCTTCGCCCAAAGTGCAGGATTTGACCTCTGGCGTTACCAACCTGAACGCCATCGGCTTCAACATTCAAGACGGCTACATCTACGCCATGACGTGGGATCCCAACTCCCCGCGTCCATTCTTGGTTAACCTCGCTCGCATTAATCCCAATACCGGTGGTTTTCAGGTGTTGGGTGAGGTGCTCGCTACCAGCGACGTCACTTTCCAAGGCAATACCATCCATCAGGGTGAGCCTCTCAAAGCGCAAAATGTCTTGAACGTCGGTGATGTTGACCGGGGCGGGAAATACTATGTGGGCAGTGCCAGCCCCGCCGCGCAGAATACCGACATCGCGGTCATTGACCTGAAAACCATGACCTTTAGCGTGGTGCATCTGACAGAGGGCGGCTCGCCGGCGCATTTGTCAACCGCGGACTTTGCTTTCAACCCGCAAGACGGCAAACTTTACGCCATTCGGGTAAACAGTAATAAACTCATCCGAATTGACCCTGCCACGGGCGTGATCACCGTGAAGAACCTGCAGGCGGCCATCCCCAACCAGCAAGGCGGAGCGGTCTTTGACCAGAGCGGCCATCTGTATGCTTTGGTGAATTCCGATTCTTCCGGGAACGGCCCTTACCGGGTTTATCGGGTCGCCGTTGCGGATCCTACTCCCGCCCTCGAACTGCGGGGCGTGGGGAGTGAGCCTGCCATCGTCAACGATGGTGCTGGATGTCTGATTTCCCGCGATTACGGTGACCTGCCCGATTCCTACGACACTTTGAAGGCCAGCGGCGGCGCTTCCCACATCCTGATGGATGGGGATTTCAACGGAACCGTAGACCTGTTCTTGGGCGCCAAGGTAGACGCGGACAACGACGGCTTTGTGGACGGCGTGGACGATACCCACCAAGCCCTTGACGATGACCAACCCGTAGGCACGGGCACCGGCAACGGCGACGACGAAGACGGCATAACCCTTGCCACACCGCTCATTCCGGGCGCTGAGGCTTGCGTGCAAGTGTCGGCGCACAACGAAACCGGCAACACAGCCCATCTCTACGGCTGGTTTGACTGGAATGGCGATGGGCATTTTGACGCCACCGAGCAGGTCAATACCGGCGATTTCAACGGCGGTTCGGCGACCATCGCCACCGGCGATACGAACAACCAGACACTCTGCTTCACCGTGCCCAGCACGGCGACCTTCAGCGGCGGCAAGGCTTACTTCCGCTTCCGCCTGACCACGGCCTCGCTCTCGGCCTCCGATTGGGGCGGCAGCGCTCCCGACGGTGAGGTTGAAGATTACATGACCCCGCTGGCCTGCGTGGGCAACTTGGTGTGGAACGACAGCACCGGCACCACGCAGGATCAACAGGATGCCAACGACACCGGCGTGAGCGGCGTGCAGGTGCGCCTGGTTTGGGCCGGCCCCGATGGCAGCATAGATACTGCACCCAACCAGACTGCCCAAAACGACGACAAAATTTACACCACTACCACCGACGGCGACGGCGTGTATTCTTTCTGCGGCCTGACCGCGGGCAATACCTATCAGGTACAACTTGCCAATGCCCCCACTGGCTTGCCCGAGGCCGTTGAGCCCAATCAGGGCGACAGTTTCCACGATTCCAACGGCTTGCCGGTGACCAACGGCTTTGTGGCTTCGCCGTTTACCATCACCGATGCCACCACGCTGCCGACCGGCGAAAACGGCAATCAGGATACCGGCAACGCGGGCTTTGCCAACAACTTCCCCGACAATCAGGTCAACGAAAGCATAGACTTCGGTTTCCGCCCCGAGATGAAAGATTACGGCGACGCGCCGGACACCTACAAAACCGCCAAAGCCTCGGGCGGCC
>JALUDX010000019.1 GCA_027053355.1 Anaerolineales bacterium
CCCTTCCCCGCCCCCCCCGGATGAGGAACAGGACGAATGAGCGCCGATTTGCAGCCGCCCGACGATTCCCTGACCGCCTTTGCCCCCCACGACGCCCAGGCCGAAGAGGCGTTGCTTGGCGCGGTGCTCATCAACCCCGAAACCTACGCGGACGTCGCGCAAATTCTCAAGGCCGACGACTTCTTCATCCTGCGGCACCGCTGGGTTTGGGAGGCCATCGCCCGCCTCAGCGAAGAAAACCAACCCGTCGACATCCTCACCGTCACCGAAGAACTCAAACGCAGCGGCCACCTGGATGAAGTGGGCGGGCAAGCCTTCTTGGCGCACCTCACCACCATTGTGCCCTCCTCCCTCCACGCGGAGCAATACGCCCGCCTGGTCGAAGAAGCCGCGGTGCGGCGCCGCATGTTGGCCGCAGCCGAGAAGATCGCCCAATTGGCCCACCAAAACGACCTTTCGGTCGAAGCCGCGCTGGACGAAGCCGAAAAAGCCCTGTTCAACGTCAGCGAGCGCCGCATCCGCCGCGGGGTGCGCCCCTTCACCGAGGTGCTGCGCGAATACATCGACTACTTGGACGACCTGCGCACCAACCGCCGCCAGGCCGCGGGCATCCCCACCGGCTTCCGGGCCTTAGACAAACTGCTGGAAGGCTTCCAACCTTCGGACATGATCATCGTGGCCGGCCGCCCCGGCATGGGGAAAACCGGCTTCCTGCTAACCATCGCCCGCCACGTGGGCCTCTCCCTGCACAAACACGTGGCCATCTTCTCCCTGGAAATGCCCAACGAGCAATTAGTGCAGCGCCTGCTCGCCCAAGAAGCCGAAGTCAACTCCCAAGACCTGCGCACCGGCAAACTCTCGGACGTGCAATGGCAGAAAGTCAACGAAGCCGCAGACAACCTCAGCAGCGCGACTATCTTCCTCGACGACACCCCGGCCATCACCCCCACCCAACTCCGCTCCAAGTGCCGCCGACTGCACATGGAATACGGCCTCGACCTGGTGATGATCGACTACCTGCAACTGATGACCAGCGGCACCCGCACCGAAAACCGCGTGCAGGAAGTCTCCTACATCTCCCGCAGCCTGAAGGGCCTGGCTCGGGAACTCAACGTGCCGGTGGTGGCCGCCGCCCAACTCTCGCGCGCGGTGGAGCAACGCACCAAAAAACGCCCCATGCTCTCCGACCTGCGGGAATCGGGCTCGTTAGAGCAAGACGCCGACGTGGTCATGTTCCTCTACCGGGATAAAATTTACGACAAAGAGACCGAGCGGCAAAACGTCGCGGAAGTCATCGTGGCCAAGCACCGCAATGGCCCCATCGGTGACATTGAATTGATATTCAAGGAAGATTACGCCCAGTTCACAAACGCGGCATTACAACCCGTGAACACTGCTCAGCCTTAGCAGAGAAAAACCACAGATTACGCAGATTTCGCAGAAAGAAACATCTACCGATTTCACAGAGCGAAAACTGGTGGACTGACAAATCTCACCGCATAGTTTTCTATCTTACCCTCACCCCGCCCCCCTTTATTCCCC
>JALUDX010000020.1 GCA_027053355.1 Anaerolineales bacterium
GTGTCGGCGTGGGCGGGGCGAGGGTCGGTGTGGCGGCGGGCGTAGGGCTGGGGGGAATCGGACGCGTTGGCGTTGGGGGAACCGGCGTAGGTGAAGCCGCGGCCAGGGCCTGCTGGGTCAAGCGTAGCGCGGTTTGGGTTTGCTGCAAGGCCAAGGCCGTCATGGTTACCCCCAGGTCGGGCGTAGGGCTTTGCGGCGCCTGTGCCACTCCTGCGGGCAAGGAGCAAGCCAGAAGTACGCCCAAAATGAAAACGAGCAAGAGCAACCACTTGGAAGCAAGCATAGAGAACCTCCTTAATTGGCGAAGGCACGAAAGCCTCGCTGGGAAACCTCGCAAAACGCCGGTTCGCCAGCATCCGACGCAGGGTGGAACGGCCACCCTTCATTAGTATAGCAAAGAGTGCGCTCTAAGAGAACGAGAAAGACGGCGCGACGGCGCAAAACCGCTTTGCAAACGGCAGAACAATTGTTCAGCGGAAACAAAGGAGAAACTCAATGAGGCGGCCGGGAAGTAACTGCTCAGCCTGAGCGGGGAGAAACCGCAGAGATTTCGCAAATGCTGCAGGCGGGGAACGCAGAACGATGCCCGTAGACCCTTGACAAAGCCCAAGAGGTGGAGTATATTCAGAACAACGAATAAGGAGGCGCGATGCTGACAGAAAACGACCTCGCGGCCAGGCAAGCCGCCGAAATTGCTGCCGCACTGGCCCACCCCGTCCGGCTGCAGATTTTGGCGCTTTTGGCGCAAGGCGGCGCGTACGTCATGGATTTGACCGCAGCGTTAGGACGGCGGCAAGCCAATATCTCGCAGCACTTGGCCGTGCTGCGGGCGGCGGGGCTGGTGCAGGCCGAGCGTGAAGGCATGGCCGTGCGGTATTCCCTCCGCAGCACCAAAATTCCGCAAGTGTTGGACCTGCTCCAGGCGTTAGGTGCGGCCCTACCCACCGAGGCGTCTCCCCGCGGGGGGCGGAGGCGGCGACGCCGTTGCCGCGGGCGATGTCGGTAAGGCCAGTTTTTTTGCACCACCTTATTCGCCGTTCACTATATCCTATGTCCCCAATCGTCATTGTTCAGCCCGGGCAAGAGAAACCACCGATTACGCAATTGCGCTCTTTGCGTTACTTGGCGACCTAAAAATCCGGGCGCATCCGTGTTATTCATGGCCCATTTCCTCGGAGCTGAACAGTTACTCCCAATCTCAAGGAGGTGTACGATGTTCGGACGAGGTTTCGGACGCGGCTTCGGCCGTGGACAAGGCGGACGGGGTTTCGGGCGTGGCTACAGCCCCGGCTTCGCCCGCCGCGATTGGCGCTCCGACCCCGCGGCAGATTTCGATTTCTGGGGCGCTCCCCCTCCCTGGGCCAGGCGTTGGGGCGTTGATCTGCCCCCGGCGGAACGCAAAGCCTGGCTGCTGCAAGCCAAAGCCCACTTGCAACAGCGCCTGGCCGAAATCGAGAACGAATTAGCCGCATTGGAACAAGACACGCCTCCCGGCGAGTCGTAATAAAGATTTCCCCCCCCTTGCGCCAGGGTTGAACCCCTGGCGCTGTTTTTTCAACGCAGCGGTAACTGTTCAGTCTTTGGAAAACAGCCCGCGGATGTACGCGGATGATGGCGGATAGACGCGGACTTTTGGGTGCCGAGCGACGAAGCAACCCGACGCCTCCCCATTTTCTCGGCCCTTCGCCGCTTCCCCCATCCCGCATCCCGCCCTTACTTCCCGCTTTCTGTGTCTTCTGTGGTTTTCTGCCTACGTCATCCGTAGGCCGAATAGTTACCCGCAGCGACGCAGAGCGACTGCTCAGAGCGGCTGCATCACCCGGTCAGAGCGCAGCACCTTGACCAACATCACGGTGTGCGGGAGCTGCGACTCGCGCGCAGCCTCTTGCCAGGCGCGCATGGTCAGGTCGCTCACGTCTTTGCGGTGATAATCCAATTGCTGCCAGAGGCTGTAGCGAGCAAGGTCAGGGGGCAAAAAGAGCAAGGCAATTTCGCATTGCAATTCGCGGGAGCCTGCTTCCATAGCCTCCAACAGCATTTTAGCCGCCGGTTCTAAAGGCACTTGGGGCGAGAGATACCACTCGTTGACGCGGGCGACCAGGTTTTCCACCTGCCAGCCCAAGAGGCCGATGACCTGGTCACCATCCAAAAGGGCCAGGTAGGCTTTTTCGCCAAAGGCAGCCAACACCTCCGCGCGGCGCACCTGACGACCGGTATGCTGGCTCAGAAATTCGGCGATCGCGGCCGCATCTTTGGGGCCGGCTTTTTTTGCCACCCAATGCGCGGTCACGCTGCCCGCCGCGGCGCGGCTGCGGGCCATGGTGCTGGGTCGGGCGCGGCGGTACTGTTCCGGCACCACCAAACGCCAGGCTTTCCGTACTTGCTCCCAGGTCTTTTCAAAAGAACCGTCGTTGTAAATCACCACATCTGCGGCGGCAATTTTGGCTTTGGGGTCGCCCTGCATGGTGATACGCAGACGGGCATCGGTAGGGCTCAGTCCCCGCTTGCTCACCAAGCGCTTCAGTTGTTGCTCCGGCGGCGCCACCACCACCCAAATGCTATCGCAGTGCTTGTGCAGTTCTCCCTCTAAAAGTTTGATGGCTTCAATCACGATCACCGCCCGTTTGGAACGCCGCGCCAACAAGTGAACGGCTTGCCGCACCAGCGGGTGGATGATTTCTTCCAACTGGTGCATGATGGTCGGGTCGGCAAAGGCCAGGCGCCCCAATTTGCGGCGGTCGATTTCACCGTCAGGACGCAAAATCCACTGGCCGAAAGTATCCACCAAGGGCTGATAGCCCGGTGCGCCTTTGGCAATGGCGCGGTGCGCTAACGCGTCCGCGTCGATGCCATAAGCCCCCAAGTGCTCCAACATTTTGCGCACCAGGCTCTTGCCGGTGGCGATATTGCCGGTTAGGCCGATGACAAACTTGTTGGGCCAACTGCTCATGATATGCTCCGCGACGCGAGGGGTGATGATTTCTCGGGAAACACCGCGCCCCGAGGGCGCTGCACCATGGTTGCATTATATCAAACTTTGGCCGCGCCGCGGTAATTACCTACCCAGAAGCGCTGCAGTGGCTTTTCGCCCTCACCTTACCCCCGCTGCGCGCCCCCTCTCCTCTCCCAATGGGAGAGGAGAGGGGGCTGAGCCGCTCCCCTGAGCGAAGACGAAGGGAGCGGCTCTGGGGGAGTGGTGAGGGCAAGCAAGGTGTAATGTCGTTTCATGACATGGCAGAGTTATTGGAATATTGCTTGTCAACCTCGTTTTCGGCGCAGGGTAGGTAGTTACGCGCCGCGTGCTATAATCAGCCCGCACATTCCCTTGCGCCGCTATCCTGGCTCTTTCGGCTTATGGCAACGCTCATTCTCAAACCGCAACGCGAAAAATCCCTGCTGCGTCGGCACCCGTGGGTGTTTTCCGGCGCGGTGGCGCGGGTCAAAGGCCGCCCCGCGGCGGGCGAAACCGTGGCCGTAACCGACAGCCGCGGGCGCTTTCTGGCCTGGGCGGCTTACAGCCCGACGTCGCGCATCCGCGCCCGCGTCTGGGCTTGGGAAGAAGCCACGGTGGTCGGGCCGGCCTTCTTCCGCCAGCGCATTCGCGCCGCGTTGGCCCGCCGGGAAGGGTGGATTCCCGCCGACACCGACGCTTACCGGCTGGTTTTCGCCGAGGCCGACGGCCTGCCCGGGCTGATTGCCGACCGCTACCACGACACGCTGGTGGTGCAATTCCTCAGCGCGGGGGCTGAGGTCTGGCGAGACGCGCTGGTGACCGCGCTGCAAGAGGCCACCGGCCTGGAGCATGTGTACGAACGCTCCGATGCGGAAGTGCGCCGCCTGGAGGGGCTGCCGCTGCGGCAGGGGGCGTTGCGTGGCGCGCCGCAAACCTCGCGGCGCATCACCGAGCACGGCCACGCCTTCGAGGTAGACATCGCCCGCGGCCACAAAACCGGCTTCTACCTCGACCAGCGGGAAAACCGCGCCTGGGTGCAGCGCCACGCGGCCGCGCGGCGGGTGCTCAACGCGTTTGCCTACACCGGCGGGTTCGCAGTCTACGCGCTGGCCGGGGGCGCCGCCGACGTGCTCTCGGTGGATACATCGGCCGACGCCCTCGCTCAGGTGCAGCGCCACCTCGCGCTCAACGGCCTGCCGACCGAGCGCGGAGCCACCCTCCAGGGCGATGTCTTTCAGGTGCTGCGCACCTTCCGCAGCCAGGGACGACGGTTCGACATGGTCATTTTAGACCCCCCGAAGTTCGCACCCACCGCAGCCCAGGTGCCCCGCGCGGCGCGGGGCTACAAAGACATCAACCGCCTGGCCTTGCTGCTGCTGGAACCGGGCGGCCTGCTGGTGACGTTCTCGTGCTCCGGCGGGCTGGATGCCGCGCTCTTCCAAAAAATCGTGGCCGACGCCGCGGTAGACGCAGGGGTAGAAGCCCGCATCTTGCAACGCTTGAGCCAGGGGCCCGACCACCCCGTTGCCCTCAACTATCCCGAAAGCGCCTACCTCAAAGGGTTGGTGGTGCGTGTGGGCTGAATCGAGGGGCTGAGGTCTCTGCCCCTCGATCTGGGCAAGGCGTGCCTCGCCCCCTGCGCCTTTGTTTCGGAGCAAAAGCATGGTTTTCCTCAAACTTGGCGGCTCGCTGATTACCGACAAGCGCCGCGCCTATGCCCTGCGCCGCGAGCGCTTAGACGCGTTGGCCCAGGCCATCGCCGCAGCCCGCCGCGTGCGGCCTGAACAAAGGCTGCTCCTCGGCCACGGGTCGGGCTCGTTTGGGCACTGGGCGGCGCGCGAAAGCGGCTTCCGCCCCGATTTGCCCGCCGACGCGCTGGTGCGGGCGGCAGCCCAGGTATGGCTGGCCGCGCGGCGGCTCAACCACGAAGTCGTCGCGGCCCTGCACCGCGCGGGCGTGCCCGCGCTGGCCTTCCCGCCCTCGGCCGCGGCCTATTGGGAAAACGGCCGCCTGGTCTGGCCCCTCACCGCGCTGCAACGGGCGCTGGACGTAGGCTTCGTGCCCGTGGTCTATGGCGATGTGGTGCTGGGGAAAGGGGATGCCCCGCGGGCGGCCATTGCATCCACCGAGGCGCTGTTTGCGGCCCTCGCACCCCCTTTGCGCCCGCGGCGCATTCTCGTCGCCGGAGTCGAAGCCGGGGTGTGGGCTGACTACCCCCAACGACAGCGCCTGATTGCCGAAGTCACACCCCAAAACGCCGCGCGCGTGGCGCGGGGGCTGCACGGCGCAGCCGGGGCCGACGTCACCGGCGGGATGGCCGGGAAAGTAGCGCACCTGCTGCGCATCGTGTCGGCCCAGCCGGAGATCGAGGCTTACATCTTCGACGGCCGCGCGGCCGAAACCGTGCAGGCCGCCCTCTTAGGCCGTCCCACGGGCACGCGCATCGCCGCCGAGGGGGCTCCAGGCCGCGTTTGACAAAACACAGCAAGGTGCATACAATGCATACCGAAAGGGACTTCCGGTGCTTTCCCGTGCATCGCATCAGGAGGTGGCTCATGTCCCTGTTCCAAAGGCTCTTCGCGAAAATCCTGCTGGGGGGCACCCTGCTCGCCGGCGCATTCGCGGCCGTGTTCCTCTTCGCCGCGGCCTCGCCGCCGCCTACGCCCCGCATCTCCGAAGCCTACGACCCAGCCGCTGAGCACCCCCAACGGCTCTCCATCCACGACCCTCGGCTCCAGCGGGTGCTGCGACTGATGCTCAACAGCGACCGCCTGTGGCAAAGCCTCGACGTGCGAGCGCGTTACACGGAATACGCCTATCAGGCAAACCCCCAAGCCCCCGCCGCACCCGGTGCAGCGCAGGGGCAGACCACTTTCATCGAAGAAATCCACATCCAGAAACCCTGGGCTGTCACCTATCGCCAATTTCTGGAAGGGCAATCCCAGCCTCGCTATCAGGTCGCCTGGAAGGCAAACGCAACGCAAACAGGGAGGCGCGACGACCAAGCCTCAGCAGACCGGTTCCAACGGGAACTCGCGTGGCTTCCCCGCACCCTGGATGCTGTTCAACCGGGCTACGTCATCGACCACCCCCTGGTGCGCCTGATTCCCGCCCGGGCGATGGACATGCTCTTCCCCACCTGGTTGGCCCAGCAGGCTACCACCGGCAAGGCGCTCGTTTATCAAGGGCAAGAAACCCTTTTCGGGCGCACTGTCTCCCGCGTCCGCCTGGACGAAGGGGGCGGGGCGGTGGTTACCGCGTGGGTGGACGACCAGACGGGCATCCTGCTGCGCTTCCGCAAAGAAGTGGCCGGAAAATTGCTGACGGCCTACGAGGTCGAGGCGCTGGAAATCCGGTAAAATCCACCCCAAAAACGACCAGGCCATGAAAAAAGGCTACCGCAGCCTTGTGTTGCTGGCTTTGGCCCTGCTTGCCGGTTGCTCGCTTTTGAAACACGCCCCGGCCCGCCCGACCTCCGAGCGCGCCGCGCGGTCGGTGCTGCCTGGCCGATGGCTTCTCTTACATTCCGGCCAAAAAGGGTGCACCTACGCCCTCGTCGCAGCCCAGCCAGGGAACGACGCGCCCGACCAAGGGCAGCGTCTGGCGCTGCCTTGCGCCGCGGCTCACGCCCACATCGTGGGGAAAACCATCGTGGCGCTGCTGGGCCCCTGCCCTGTGAAAGGCGAGACGGATACTTGTTGGGCGCAGGCCCCTCTGAAACCGCGGCTTCGCTGGCAGCGCCTGCCCATCGAGAGCCCTGTCTTTTTCCGCGACCACAAGGCGCTCTACCCCTGCGGCCACGGTGACGGCTTCGTCCAATGGTGCGCCTGGGACTTCCGGCAGCAGGCTCGTAGCCGCGTGTACCCCCGCATTCACCCGCCTCGAGGGGCCGACCCACAAGCCCTGATGCCCCTGGCGTGGTCGCCGCCGTGGCTCTTGATGGGCGAGGAACTTCCGTGCAAACCCGTGGGAGGAAAGGCCCTCGGCGGGTTCGCGCGCTACTGGCTGGTCAATCTGGTCACCGGTTTGCCCTCGCCCTGGCAGGTTTGGGAAGCCGTCGGCGCGCAGCCCCGCTGCCTGAGAACCGGTGACGCCGTGCAAGGCTACACCCGCATCGCTCTCATCGGCTGGAACCCTGCCCGCGAGGGTGAACTGGCCTTCGCTGCGCAACGCTTCGACGGCGGAAGTTACCAAAAGCCGCTGTACGCCTATCCCTTCCAAACCAACCTTTACCTCTGGCAGACCAACGGTAAATTCCTGAAAGTGGGCACTTTCCCCCGACTGAATTGCAGGGTTTGGGCGCCAGACGGCAGCGGATGGCTATGCGAAGAAATCGACGCTGAAGGGAATGCCAGCCGCGCCCTGTTCCTCCGCCGAGATGGGCAAGTGGTGCTCCGTTGGCCCAAGGGCAGCGACCGCGCGGTGGTGCAATGGCTCCCATGAGCCGCGGGCCGGGGCTGCCCGCGGCTATGACGGCTTCACGGTGATGGCAATGCCGCGCGCCTGCAGTGCGTCGAGCATGGCCGCCGGTGGCACCGCGGTTTCCTGAGGCACCGCACCCGCGGGCACCTGCCCACTGACCTGGAAAATCAGCATGGCCGCGGCGTGCCAGCCGGTCAGGCGTTCCATGGCCCGGAAGCCGGTGGCCTCGTCGTAATAGTCCAGCACGTCGACCACGGTTTCGGCTTCCTGCCCGCCGCGCCTGCCGCGGCCAATGGCGTGGATGACGGCCACGTCGCGCAAGCCCTCCGGCGCAGTGATTTTCGGCGCCAGCAGCGCATGGTAGAAATCCCGCGGCTTCAGGGTGCAATCGCCCACCTGCATGGGGGCTTCCGAAAACAAGCCCAGGGTTTTGTAGGCCAGAAACCACTCATAATGCCCCGGATAGCGCAGGGTTTTGTTGATGTAGGTCTGCAGCCGACCGTGGAAGGTCCACGGCGCGGTGGAAGCGCCGCCGGTGGTGATGAAGGCTTCCAGTTCGCCCAACGGGGGAATTTCCAGCCGCTCGTACTGCGTCAGCCCTTCCACTTCGGTGAGTTCGCCGCCGATGAGCAGGGTGGTGGTCCTGTAATATTCGTTGGTCAGGCCGTTGATGTGGAAGGTGAGGGCATAGTTCCACGGCGGTTGGGGGTGCTGAGGCAGGCCGCCGTCGTAAATGCGGACTTCGCGCGGCTGGTCGAAGGCTTCCACCAGATACGCGCCGATGGTGTTGATCAAGCCGGGGCCCATGCCGCAGTCGGGCACGACGCTGATGCCTGCGGCGCGGGCGTCTTCGTCCAACGCCAGTTGCTCGAAAACGGTCTGGGTGTGGCCGCCGATGTCGGTCATATGGGTGCGGCTGGCGATGGCGGCGCGGGTGATGCCCAGGTTGAAGAAATAAGGCACCGCGCTGAGCACGCCGTCCGCGGGTGCCAGCAAATGGCGCAGCGCGGCTTGGTCGGCAGCGTCTACCGCCGCGGGCGCGGCCACTTCCCGCCCCACCAAGGCGTTGATGCGCGCCGCGCTGCGTTCGGCCTGCGCCAAATCCGCGTCGGCCATGACCACCTGCGCGGCGTCGCCGTGCAGGGCAAAATCGTAACCGGCCGCGGTGCCCTGGCGGCCGGCTCCCAACACCACATAGCGATACGACATGGTTTGCCTCCTATGGCGCCAGAAAATGGCTCAACAGCGTGTGAACCGGCTCCGGCTGCTCCCAATGGGGCACGTGCCCCGCTTCGGGGATGATTTCTATGCGGGCCTGCGGCACAAGTTGGCGCAAAATTTCGGCCTGAGCCACGGGCACCGTGGCATCCTCCTTCCCCCAGACGGCCAGCACCGGCACCGCGGTGCGCCCCAACGCGGCGAACACCGGGCGCTGGTCGCCCAACATGCCGTGGCGCATGGTGCGGTGCAGCGCCCGGAAAAAGCCGCTATCCATCAACGAACGATAGCCCCGCAGCAAGCGGGAAGGCAGGTGCTCCTGCCGATGGAAATCGGCGCGGATGCCCTGGACGAGCACGCGCGGCCCCAGCCAGCGGAGCAGCATTTCGCCCAGCAAGGGTACGGTCAGCAGACGCTGCTTCCAGTTCAAGGGCACGCCCGCGACCACCGGGTCGATCAGCGCCAACGCGCGTAGCCGGTCGGGGTTGTCAGCGGCGAACGCGGCGGCAATGGGGCCGCCCATGGAAAGCCCCACCACGCTCAGGGGGCGGTTAGCCCACCCCACTTCCTCTAACAGCGCGGCCAGTTGCGCCAGGTAGCAGGGCAAATCGTAAAGGCAGTCGGCTGGCCGGGCAGAGCGGCCGCGGCCGTAGAGGTCGTAGCGCAGGACACGGAAGCCGACCTGGGCCAGATGTTCGAACGTGCCATCCCACACGCAGGAAGGCACGGAAAAGCCGTGGATCAACACCACCGGCAGGCCGCTTTCCGGCCCCGCGGCCTGGTACCACGTCCGCCCCCAGGGAAGTGCGGCGTACACGCCGGCCGAGGGCTTGGGCGAAGTCGTAGGCGTCATGGCAACCTCCGCGCTAAGCCGCTGCTTTTTCCAGCCCGGCCAGCACCCGCTCGCCGGTCAGCGGGAAGTCGTGATACCACACGCCCACCGCGTGGCGCATGGCGTGCATCACCGCGGGGGCAACCGGCAGGAAGGGCATTTCGCCCATGCCGCGCGCGCCGTAGGGGCCGCGCGGGTCCGCGTATTCCAGAATCAGCGGGCGAATGCGCGGGGGCACGTCTTTTACCGAGGGGATGAGGTAGGTGGAAAGCCGGTCGGTGACCACGTAGCCATCCTGCTGGATGAAATTCTCAACCAGCGTCCAGCCCAGGGCCTGCACAACGCCGCCTTCGATTTGGCCTTCTACCTGCTGGGGGTTGACCGCGCGGCCAACGTCGTTGCCCAAAATCACGTCCACTACCCGCACCTCGCCGGTTTCGGTGTCCACTTCCAGGGCCAGCGCGGCGGCCACGTAGCCGTAGGCGAAGTTGGGCTCCGCGAAGCCGGTGGCTTCGTCGAAGGGCGTGGTGGGCGGGGCTTTGTAGGTAAATTCCACGGAAACTGGACGCTCACCCGCCTGCCAGCGCCACAGCGCGCGCTCAGCCGCGCCTTTCACCGCGTGCCCGGCCATGAACGTCAGGCGGGAAGCCGACGCGCTGCCCGAACTTTCGGTGAACGCGGTGTCGGAGACGCGCATTTCCACCTTTTCGGGCGCAATGCCCAAGGTTTCGGCCGCTATCTGCAGCATGGCGGTGTGGTGCCCCTGCCCGACCTCCGCGCCGGCAATGTAGACCACCGCGCGCTCAATTTCCTCATCGCCTTCCAGTTCCACCCGCGCCCAACTGTTCTCGGGGAAGCCGAAAGAAAAGCCGACGTTCTTGAAGCCCGCGGCAAAACCGATGCCGCGCTTGATGTGCGGCTTGGGCAGGCCGTTCCAATGCGGCCAAATCGCATCATCCGCGTCTTCAGGGCGATACCAGCCCTCAGGCCCTTTGCGCCAGCCCGCGGCTTTGGCGGTTTCCTCAATGACCTGCGCGATGCTCACCCCCGGCGGCACCGGCGTGCCCACCGACATCAGGCTGCCTTCCCGCAGCACATTGCGCAGGCGGAATTCCACCGGATCCATGCCCAGAGCCTCGGCGAGTTTGTTCATCTGCATTTCGGCCACAAAGTTGCCCTGAGGCCCGCCGAAGCCGCGGAACGCGCCCGCGGGCACGTTGTTGGTGTAGACCGCGTAGCCGTCCACCCACACATTCGGAATTTCGTAAGGGCCGGTGCAGGTAATCACCGCGTTGCCCAGCACCTTGTTGCTGGTGTACCAGTACGCGCCGCCGTCGGCAATCAGTTCCACCTGCGCGGCAATGACCTTGCCCTCTTTGGTCGCGCCCCATTTGGCGCGCATGAAGTACTGGTGGCGCTTGTGGTGACCGATGATGGATTCTTCGCGGCTCCAAATGATTTTGACGGGGCGAACGACGCCGCGCTGATGCAGCCGCCAAACGGCTAAGGCAAGCACAATTTGCACCGACATATCCTCCCGCCCGCCGAACGCGCCGCCGATGGCCGGGTAAATCACGCGGATTTGGTCTTCGGGCAGTTGCAACGCGTGGGCAATCTGCTCGCGGTCTTCGTGCGTCCACTGCCCGGCCACGTAAACCGCGATGCGGCCTTCCTCGTCAATGAAAGCCACGCCCGCTTCGGGCTGGAGGTAAGCATGCTCCTGCATGGGCGTGTGGTATTCGGCTTCAACGATGACATCGGCCTGCGCGAAAGCGGCTTCCACATCGCCCTTGCGGATACGGTCGTGGGTGAAAATGTTGGTGCCGAGTTCGGGGTGCAGCAACGGCGCATCGGGCTTCATGGCCTCACGCGGGTCGGTCACCACCGGCAGGTCTTCGTATTCCACTTGGATGAGGTCGCGGGCGCGGGCCGCGATTTCCTCGGTTTCGGCCACCACCACCGCAACCTGATCGCCCACGAAGCGCACTCGGTCGGCGTAAGGCTTGTTGGAGCCGGGGCCGCAGAGCACCGGCTGGTCGGGCTCCATCAGGCCGTATTCGTTGTTGGGGACGTCTTTGGCGGTGAACACGCCCAACACGCCGGGGAGCGCCTCCGCAGCAGAAGTATCAATGCTCACAATGCGCGCGTGGGGCCTTCCGGCGAACAGGATTTTCATGTAAGCCATGTTCGGCAGGTCAATATCGGCAGGGAAGAGCGCCTTGCCGGTCACTTTGTCGGCGGCATCAATGCGGCGCAGGGATCGACCGAGGGTGTTCATGGAAAACCTCCGGAGGGAAAGGATAGGAGGATAGGGGGACTATCGCAAATCCTAAATCGTAAATCGCTCATTTGCGCATCGCGATTCGCTCTGCTTCGCGGCTCAACAGGCGGCGCAGAATGGCCACCGCCGCGGCGTAGGTGGGATCCATGCCGTAATACGACAGGCTGCCCGCGCCCAGGTTCTTGCCCTTGCTCAGGGGAGTATCTGAGGCGTAGTGAATGATGCCCAGGTCGAAGGGCAGCCGCGCCAGGGGGAAGTGGACGATTTCGTCCACCGGGTAACGTTTTGGGCGCACCATTTCGTAAATGGCGGAAAGGTACGGCCCGGCTTCCATCTCGATGTCGGTGTAGCCTTCCCGGTAGAACACGCCCATGTAGCCCGCGGTCTGCAGGAAGGTGCCCCGCACGGTAACGGCTTTCTGGTTGTCGAGCACAGTGCCGTAGACCAGGTAGGGGCTGACGTCGTGGGCGCTGAACGCGTTGGGGAAGAGGTAGGTGTTGCGGGAATGCTCGTCGTGGACGACGTTGGGAATCATCACGTCGCCCACCGCGCCGTTGAGGGTCGCAGCCTTGCCCATGATATACACCCCGCGCACCTCACCCACTCGCTCGGCCACCTGGGAAAGCACGTGATAAGCCGCCAGCCCCAGGGGGTAGTCGATGTTGAGGATGAACGCGTCGCTCTCGGCCAGTTGCTCCCAGGGCAGATCACGCAGGCGGGGGTCGACGAACTGGCCGCGCAGGCGACGAATTTCGATAGCCTGGGCTTCCAGGTCGAAACTGTGTTCCGAAGGGATGCGGGTGATGCCCAACGCGGCTTCGTGCGCCAGTTGCCCATCGCGGGTAGCGCGCCCTTCGGGGGTGTTTTGGTATTTCTTGAGGACGTAGTAGAGGAAGTTTTCCCTGCTGGAAGGCATGTTGCCTTGCCAGATGGCTTCCCATTCTTCCCGCAGCAGCGGGTCGGCGGCGTGGGCGGCAAAATCGCTGAGGGTTTTCTCGTGGCGCAGGGCATAGCCGCTCAGCAGGTTGGGAAGGCTGTGGGGATTGCTGGAAACGAAGTAAACGGGCCGCGTCAACAGCGCGGACGCCCGCGCTTCGATACGCGCCCACCAGGCGTAGGTGGCGCGGCGGTATTCGTTGAGGGAACCGCTAAGCAAGCGCACGAAAAAACGCTTCTTGCCCTCGCGCGCCCGCTGCAAGTTCTCCCAGAAGGCGCTGCCCCACACCCGTTGCAACCGCCGCAAATCTTCGGGCGGCATCTGCAAAAGGCGGGCTAAGGTATCGTCCGCGGGCTTGGCTTGCAACAAGTCGGCAGGCGCCTCACGCAGCAAGGCGTGCAGTTTGTTCCATTCCAGTTGGAATGCGGTGAGCAGAGGGATGACGTCGTCGATGTCGGAGCGGCTGGCGATGTAACAGGCCAAGGTCTCTTCGCCATCCCAGAAGCAACGGCGACGGCGGGCGCGCGCGGTCATCGGCTGCCAGGTTTCCACCTCGCCCAGGCCGTGGCGGGCAAACACAGCCGCGCTCTGCCCCAACACCACCCGCCGCACCTGCACCGCGCATTCGGGGAGCCGCAGCAGGCTATACAAAAACGCGTTCAGGTCGGGCGTCGGCTCCCCCGCGTGGGGGTGCAGCAGCGACCCCATCCGCTGGTGCACTTCTTCCAGCGCGCGGATAGGCACTTCGCCGGTGCTGCGGAGCAAGGAATAGTAAGTCCGCAGATAAAGTTCGATTTCCTCAGAGCCGGTGCGGGGCACGGTGCGTTCCATGGTCGCCTAACCTGTGAAAATCCGCTACCAGCGGAATTCGTCTTCCCGCGGGGGGGCGTGCTTGCGTTTCCAAGAGGCAACGCCAACCTGCAGCAACGACCACAACGTCCAAAAGAGCACCAGCAGCACCACGAACACGAAAAAAGCCACCCCCGCCAGGGGGAAAGGCCCCGGCACCCGCCACGAAGGCGGAATGAGGAACCAGTGATGCTGCGCGTTGGCGCGCAAGAGCACCCACGTCCCAACGAGGGAAAGCCCCACCAGCAGCGGGCCGACCAATACGCCCCAGGGTGTGCGGCGGCGACCGCGGCGCTCCGGCCGGTTGGTGTCCAACACCGTGTAAGGCGAGAGACCGGTCAGGCCGTAAAGCAGCGCGTACACGGCCGCGTAAAAGGCATACAGCAATATGCCGTACCCCACCATCAACACTAAAAGCGCGCCCGAAAGGGGCAACCCGCCGAGAGAACGGGCGAGTTCGGGCGGTATGACCACCCAGTGATAGCGGGCGTTGTAGGTCAGGGTCAACCACGCCGCGCCGTAAGCCATCACCGGCAATAGCAAGGCCAGCAGGCAGCCGATGCCCCCCCACGACGCAGGAGCGCGGGTGCGCTCAGAAAACGAAGGGACTTCGGGGCGGTCTGAGCCGCCACGGTAAAAGCCCATGGGTTATCTCTCCCGGGCGGCGCGTTCCACCGCGCGCACGATTTTGTAATAGCCGGTGCAGCGGCACAGGTTGCCGCTGAGGGCTTCTTGAATGGTCTCGCGGTCGGGGTGGGGATGCTCTTCCAGCAGTTTAACGGTGGTCATCACAAAGCCAGGGGTGCAGAAGCCGCACTGCACCGCGCCAGCCTCTACGAAGGCCTGCTGCACCGCGTGCAGGGTTTCGCCCTGCGCCAGGCCTTCGACGGTGACGATGTCGCGGCCGTAGGCCGCGGGTGCAGGAATCAGACAACTGAGCGCGGCCACGCCATCCACAAACACCTCACACGCGCCGCATTCGCCTTCGCCGCAGGCTTCCTTGGGGCCGGTAAAGCCGACTTCCTCGCGCAGCAGCCGCAGCAGGCTCTTGCGGAAGGCACCCTTCACGCTCACCTCGCGGCCGTTCACGCGGAAACGAATGGGCGTCTCTTCGGTGAGCACCACGGTTTTGGGCAGCGGGTTGGGCTGGGGGCGGGCTTTGCCCCACAGCAGCGGCGGGCGTTCGGGGAAATTTTCGGCCTCACGCCCCTCGGCGATGCGCAGCAGGGCGCGCTTGACCAACACGGCCACCATGCGGCGGCGGTATTCGGCGGAAGCGCGCAGGTCGTCAATCGGGTGCGCGGCTTCTGCGGCCAACCTTCCGGCTTCGGCGGCAACGGCTTCATCCAAAGTTTTACCCTTCAAGTAAGCCTCGGCCTCGGGCGCGCGGATGATGGTCGGTGCGACCGCGCCCAAGGTGATTTTGGCGTCCTGCACCACGCCGTCTTCCAAGGTGAGCACCGCCGCGGCACTGACCACCGAAATCACCTGCGCCTGGCGCAAGCCCATCTTGAGGAACACGCCGCGCTGGTTGGGCTTCATTGCGGGGAAGGCGATTTCAGTCAGCATTTCATCAGGGCGCATCACAGTGCGGCGGACGCCGGTGTAAAATTCGCTCAGCGGTACGGTGCGCTTGCCACTCACCGAGCGCAAGGTAACCTGCGCGCCCAACGCCATCAGCGGCACGATGGTGTCGTTGGCCGGTGAGGCAGTCACAAGGTTGCCAGCGATGGTGGCGCGGTTGCGGATTTGCGGCGAACCCACGCCCCAACTGGCCTGCGCCAAGGGGAAGCCGTATTGCCGCAGGATGGGCGAAGCCTCGGCCTGGCTGTGCAGCACGCCGGGGCCCACGTGCACCCAGCCGTCGGTCAGGGCGATTTCGTCCAGCCGGGGGATGCGGGTGATGTCAATCAGTACCTCTACGCCGGAGCGCACATTGCGCTGAAGTTCCAGCATCAAATCGGTCGCACCGGCCACAATGCGCGCCCGCTCGCCGTGCTCGGCGAGGGCTTTGAGGGCGTCCTCAAGTGAGGCTGCAATGATGTAAGTGTGCCACATATGTCTACCTCCAAAAAGGCCTTCACACAGGCCCTATATCGCTCAAAAATTCCTCAAAAGAAGCCCACACTCTCTTGCGCCCCACACTCACACTTCGCCAGTGAATTTTCTTGCCGTTCCACTGCTTCACCGCACGACGGGGCGGCTTATCGTTCATCACCAATGCCACCACCTTGTGTTTCTTCAACTTCACTTGCCCAGCCCATGCTTCGTGGTGACGAGCACCTGCAGGCTCTTCACGGCAAAAATAGCAAATCGTATCGGTAATCTGCTCAACTGCATTTTCGTCCGCACCCTTTTTCAAGTCCAGAAAGATCACATAGCACTCATCACCCTTACAGCCGATGAGCACGCCATCGCAACGATGCGCACCCGAACCACTGCTCGCGGGGCACAGGCAACGATCTTGAGGGCGAAAATAGCCACCATCCAACCAATAACAAGCCACGTCCTCGCCACCGATTACAAACCGCACCCCACTTTCTTGAAAGCGGCACGGCGCCTTTCTGGCTTCCGAAAAGGCCTGCGGGTCGTAAGGCTTTACTCCAGTGCAGGGCATCAGGCCGTCTCCTCCAATGCCTCTAAAGCCGCTTGAATGCTGTTGAAATACTCGTAAACCGTCCATTCCGCTTCCCGCAAGCGGTCTTCATTTATTTCCCCTTCCTCCGTCATCAAGTTGTGGACACCGTCAAAGGCAACTTCATAGACAGCGACTTGCTCGCGCTGCAAGCGCGATTCCTCTGGCGGAAGGCGCAGTTTCTTTCCAAATGCCGTATCTTTCCCTTTAACCGCGGAAGCCCGCAAAAGGGCGTTCAACGAGAACAAAAGCAGAGGAGAATGGGTAGTAAAGACAACGCGGATGCCTTGATTCACCAAATAGGCCAGAATGTGCAAGACTTCCAACTGGGCGCTCGGATGCAAATGGACTTCCGGCTCTTCCACATAAATCACCGCCTCTTCTGCAGCAAGGCCTTGCTTACGCCATTCCAGCAGGCACATGGAAGTCAAGACCAATGGCCAAGCCTCCATTTGCCCGGAAGAAGCCATTTCCAAATCATGGATACTGCCATCAGGCAAACGCCATTTCCACACCTTGGGGCCACGAGGTGGAAGGTAAGCCTCCCCTCTCAATGCTTTGAGCGCCCGTTTCCACACCCACCGAGACTCAGCCGCAGCCGGCTTGCCGTCATCCCAGCCCATAAAAGTTTCCATTGCCAGGTTCAAGGTCCTGGTAAAAGAACGCATTGTCAGAGGCAAAGAGGGGGATTGAAGGATATCGGGAGCAGTGTTAAGGAAACGGGAATAAAAAGTGCGTTCAGCAGGAATGAACAAAGCCGGTAGAGGACGCAACCATCGCTCGCGCCATCCTATTTCTTCGGTGAGCCGATGTGCCCATGCCAAAAACGATTTCTCTAAATGGGGCGCGCTCTGGGTTTGGTACACGCGGAACCCCATCGCTTCGTAGTCTTGCCAAGGTGTGTCCCGGTGGTAGATGATTCGGGCACCTTGCCTCACCAACGAATTGAAACCGCGGCGTTTGTCTTGCACTTCCCCCCGGCGCAGCCTGTCCAAAAGGGACTTGAGCAGGCGGGAGGGTTCGGCCTCCTCTTCCCGGCTCACAAACTGAGCGGCCAAATATGGAAATGCGCGCCCTAAAAACAGGAGTTGCATCAGCAACGACTTGCCACTCCCTTGAGGGCCGACAAAGACCGTCAAAGGCGCCAAATCCACCCGGACGCGCTCCTCTGCCCCAAGGGCAAAGGGTCCTAATTCCCCTGCCGGGTGCTTGGTGTTGGGCAAAGGAAGAATTTGCAGCCTCTCCCTCACCGCTTCCCCGTTTTCACGCTTAGACGCCATAAACGCATCTCCTTCTCATTCCAACAACCCCAGCACCACCGGCAGCAACTGTTTCTTGCGCGAAACCACGCCTTCGGCCAGGCGGGTGCCGTCGGCCAGGCGGGGGTAGGGCAGGTCGTTCAGCACTTCCGGCGGGTTGGAAAACACCAACCGGCTGGAGCCGCGCACCACGTCGGTGACCATGAGAATGGCAAAATCCCAGCCGCGGTGTTCGCGCAGCCGTTCCAGCGCGGCCTGGATTTCTTCCAGATGCTCGTCCAGTTGCACCAGGCTGGTCACTTCGGCCTGGGCGATGCCAAAGCGCAGGCCGCCCGCGGTGTATTCCTTGAGGTCGGTGGAGACCACGTCGTCGGGGTCGCGGCTGGCCAGCCCCGCGCCCGCCGAAAGCAGCGCCTCGCCGAAACGCTGCACGCTCTCGCCTTCCAAGGGGCTGCCCATGAGGAACGCCCAGCGCGCCAAACGCTCGGCAGCCTGCCGGTCGCGCTCGGTAGTGGTGGGGGAAGTGAGAATCAGGGTGTCGGAAAGCAGCCCCGCGAGCAGCAGCCCGGCGATTTCCGGCGGCGCGCTCAGCCCCGCCTCCGCTATCCGCTCCGAAACCAAAGTGCTGGTGCTGCCGACCACGTCCACGGTGAAGCGAATGGGGGCTTTGGTGTAGGGGTTGCCGAGGCGGTGGTGGTCGAGCACCTCCAGCAGTTCGGCTTCTTCCAGCGCGCCGATGGCCTGGGCAGGCTCGTTGTGGTCCACCAAAACCACCTTCAGCCGCGGGGGGTTGAGCAGGTCGCGCTGGCGGCACACGCCCTGGTAGCGGCCTTTGTCGTCCACCACGATGAAGAAGTTGTGCTCTTCGCGCAAAATGCGGTTGAGCGCGTCGCGAATGTGGGTTTCGGCGCGGAAGTGCGAGACGCTGGTGTCGCAGGCTTCGGCTGCCGGGCGGGCGAGAAAGTCGCAAATGCGCTGGCTGCCGCCATCCGGCTTTGGCCCCACCAGCCGCCCCAAAAAGTCGAACAGGCTCAGGCCGGTAATCAGGCCGTAGGGCGTGCCGTCTTCGTTGACCACGGGCGCAACGCCGCCGGTGCGGTTGGCAATAGCCCACGCGTCGCGCAGGGGCTGGTCGGGCGTCACCGTATCCAGGCGGCGGGAAACCGCGGCGAAGCGCGGCGAAGCATCGGTCAGCAATTTGGGCGGTTTGAGCCCCAGTCGTTCCAGCGCCCAGGTGGTTTGGGGGTTGAGGGAACCCGCGCGGGCCGCGATGGCATTCGTGCCATCGCGTTCCCGCAGCAGCCACGCATACCCCACCGCCGCGGCGATGGAATCGGTGTCGGGGTTGACGTGCCCGACGACGTAAACAGTGCCTTTTTTCATCTTATATCACCTCGCCGGGGGAAAGAGCGGCTTTGTCGTGGAAGTTGGCAACCGCTTAGCCTGAAGAATGGAGTGCGGATGAGGCGCACGAATTGCGAATTGCGAGTGGCGAATTGCGGAAGAAATTTCTGTGTTCTCTGCGCCTCTTCTGTGTTTTTTCGTAACTATTCAGCCAATAGGCCACGGATGAACGCGGATGACGGCGGATAGACGCGGATTTTAGAGCGCCGAGGGCGCCAGGAGAGGCACCTGAGCAACCAAGCGCCGTTTACCTGTACCCCGCCCCCTCCCGCCTTCTGCGTTTTCTGCGCCTCCTCTGTGTCTTCTGTGTTTTTTCTCTTGGCTGGTCAAATCAAAGCCAAGCGGCTACAGAAATTCTACCACGGGAAGGGGTGGCAAAACAAAAACCTGCCAGGTCGGCACGGCCTGGCAGGTTGGTGGTCAGAAGTTCGCGGCATGTAGAAGAAACCACAGATTTCGCAGGTTACGCAGAAAGACATCCACAGATTTCACAGATGAGCACAGATTGGGCGAAAAGCGCTAAAAAGCCCACGCTCACCCTCACTTCTTGGCGGTCTTGGCGTTATCTTGGCGACCTAAAAATCTGTGTTATCCGTGGTCTATTTCCTTGTGGCTGAATAGTTACCGCGGCATTACTTTTGGGCCTGGCTCGCCCGCCACACCTTTTCGGGCGTCACGGGGCCGGTATCTACGCTTGCACCTAAGGCGTCGTAAACCGCGTTGGCAACCGCCGGCGCGACGCCGTTGAGCGGATATTCCGCCACCGATTTCACGCCAAAGGGGTGAGTCGGCTCAAAGGTTTCCACGAAAATGGTCTTCAAGCGCG
>JALUDX010000021.1 GCA_027053355.1 Anaerolineales bacterium
AACTCTGCCTTGTGGCCAATCTTTCCTATCCCCCGATGAGCCTCGCTTACTATTGAGGAAGGAAAAAATCGGTTAACGATGGAAGTAATGTTGTTATGCCTGAACGCCCTCACTTATCCCCCGCCGCCTCGCTCATGCTCGGCGGCTGCCCCCTTCTCTCTCCCATTGGGAGAGAGAAGGGGGCGCGGTGCTGAGGCTTTGCCGAAGCACCCGCGGGGGAAGAGTGAGGGCGCTGCCATCGTGAGGATGTTAACCACTTTAGGACTTACGCAGTTGCCCGTAGAAGCGCTCGTTTTCATGTCATGGCGAGCCGCCATAGGCGGCGAAGCCATCCCCCAGACAGTGAGGGGGACCGCTTCGGCGGTCTACGACCGCCTCGCGGTGACACAAAGGGGAGGGAACTGCGTAACTCCTACACTTTATGGGAGTTCAATAAGGAAGGGAAGGGGGTGGCTCTGGCGACGCTACTGCGTCGCCAGAGCGGGGGTAGGGAGAGATCAAATACAAGAACCATCCAAGTGAGATTTGTCGGTCAACCAGCCTTGAAACGAAAACTCCCGAAGTCTTCAGGACTTCGGGAGTTTGTTGCAATCCTCGGCACGGGCGGCGGTCACCCTCCGGGCGGGTTTTCCCCGGCCTCGGGAGCCACGCCGCACGCGGCAAGTCGCTCGCGTCCCCTTTGGGCCAGCGCGTCGTCGCCGAGGCGTTGGCCTGCTTCCAGGGCGAGGACGCCCCAATCCAGCGTGTGGCCGTAGGCTGTGGCCAGAGCCATGCCGCGCTGCCACCAGCGCTGGGCCCGGCTCCGGTGGCCTTGCAGCCAGGCCAGGCGGCCTTGCAACAGGCAAACCTCGGGCTGCGCAGGCCGAAAAGCGCGGGTCGCCCGCCAGGCTTCGCGCAGAGCGCGGCGCGCCCGCGCCTCGTCCGGCGAGTTCCCCCCTTCCTCAGCCCTTTGGCGCTGCAGCAGGGCGATGGCCGCGGCCGTCACTTTCAACCGCACCAACGAGTCGCCGCTGACCTGTTGGGCGCGGGCGATGGCTTCGGCGCGGCGCAGCGTCTGCTCGGCCTGGGCGCTTTGGCCGAGACGCATCTGGCAGCGGGCGGCTTCCCCCAGGTTCTCTACCTGGCTCATGTAGTCGGGCACCCGAGCGGCCAGGGTGGCTGCCTTGAGGAAGGCTTCTTCCGCGTCGCTCCACCGCCCCTGCCAGCGGGCGAGGTAGCCTTGCAGCGCGTAGCCCGAACTCAGGGCCGTGGGCGCGTCCAATTCCTGGCCCGTGTGGATGAGGGTGTTGGCGACGTTTTCAGCGCGGGCCAGTTCGCCGCGGTAAAGGCGGACGTACCCTTCCTGGAGCATGGAAACCGCCCAGCGTTGCGGCATCCCCGCCCGGTGATAGGCCGCCGCGGCCTGCGTCGCGTGGTGCAGCGTGTCGTCTTCCCGCGCCATCAGCAGGGCGTGATACGCGGCGCCAAAATGCACGAAGCCGATGTCGTCGGGCCGGCTGAGCCGGGGCAGCAGGCCCAAGGCGCG
>JALUDX010000022.1 GCA_027053355.1 Anaerolineales bacterium
CTGGACTTTGGCTTTTTGGGAAAGCAGGAAAGCCTCCTGAAGGGGCAGGAGGGGCGAAATCGTGGAATAAAGTTGCTCTTGCTTACTTAGGGAGCCTAAAGGCGGGCCGCACCCAGAGCCGCTTGCTCCACCGGAGCCTGAAGCCAGCGTAAATCCCCCTCACTTAGCCAGCGTTCCAGGTCAACCGGCTGAAATCGATGCCCGCCCCACCAGGCAGCCCGGTAGGCCCGCCACAGGGTGTTCAAGGACCAACGCCTTCCACCATGCCACCACCGGGTGGGTGGCCGAGGCCCCTTTTGCAAACCCCAGGCCCGGTAACCGGCCAACACCAACACCGCATACGCCCAAGCGCTCCATTGCACCGTGCGCACCGCCCCCTCCGGATGCCAACTCTGCTTCTCTCCCAAGCCAAAGGTGCTCTTGAGTTCCCGATGCACTACTTCGATTTCCCAACGCTGCCAGGCCCAAAAGAGTAGGGTCGGCAAGGGCAGGGGAAGGACCCAACGGCCCCCTTGGGACACCGCGTTCACCAAGAAGGGCAAGGGCGGTCGGCGCTTGCGCCCCCGCTGTTTGCCGCGCACCACCAGGAGAAACAAAGGCCGATTTGGTGCCCCGCGACGCACCACCGGGCCCACGACTTTCACCTGCAAATGCCGCTGGCGTCCTCGTACTTGTAGCCGCACCTCGCGCCAGCCCCGCCGCTCTCTCCACACTTGGGCCGGGGTAGGGGCCGGATGCCCATATTTCCGGTTCGGCCGCATCCCCGGCTCGGGCAGAAAGAACAGTCGGCGGTTGCGGGCACTCCGGGCCAGCAAAATCACCCCCCATGGCAGGCGCTGCCACAAACTCACCTGGTCATACCGTCCATCGCCCACCATCAGCAGCGTCATGCCCCCGCGTCCCAGGGCCCGCAAAGCCATGCGCAGCCACCGCAATGCGATGCGGGCGGCTTGCACCTCGGAACGGACAGGCTGCTTTTGCCGTTTCGCCTTGGCCGTGAAGGCCGCCAACCACAACAACGGTATCGCCCGACTGTATCCCCCTTCCGGCGGTGTCAGCCAAGCCAAATGAAACCAGCGTTGCCGATAACTCAAGCCCCGCTGGAAGGGAGCCGTGCGCGGGTCCGGCAGCCAACCCACGCCTTCCATGCGCTTCCCCGTCCGAGGCGTGGTGGTGGCATCCCCCGCCACCACCAGCACATCCCCGGAAACATGCTCCAACATTTGCGCTAACAAAGCCAAGGCCAGGGCCCCATAGGGAAAACGCCGCTTGCGGAAAAACCGATACCAGGCGCTCCAGTCGCGCTCCACCCAACCCAGCGTCACCAGAATCTGCGTCACCGTGTGCCGGGCCAGGGTGAGCACTTCCCCCACCAACAGCACTACCATCCGGTTATAGACCCGCTGTTGGCGAAAAACCTTCCGGAATGCCTGCAGTAGGGTCAGCAAGGCGTTCAACAGTCGGGGGTCTTGCGGTATACTTCCCATGGGAGTCCCTCCTGGTGGGTTTG
>JALUDX010000023.1 GCA_027053355.1 Anaerolineales bacterium
ACTTTACTTTCCGCTAACTGAGCCAAGGGAAAAGAGTAGACATGGCCTCAACTTGTGGTAAATTGGGGTTGCTCAACCCTAACCAGGAGAAGAAGAGGCCATGTCTGCAACCTATCTTACCATACAAACTCTGGCTGCGGTCGTCGAAAGCCTGCCCATCGGGACCAATCTGGCACTTTTACAATTTCTCTGGATGCTGGTCAGCGGGCATTTGCTGCCTTCGCGCGGGGCGCTGTTTCCGGCCTTGCAAGCCAGCGGGTTGCCCGACGATGCGGTACGGCGCGCCTGGGCCGCCTTTCGTTACGGCGTGTGGAACATCGCCACGCTTCTGCGCATCTGGCAAGGGTATATTGAAGGGCTGGAAGGCTGGCAATACCATGTGCACAGTGGCTATCGTGCGGTGGCGGTGGATATCACGGCCTTCTATCGTCCGAAATTGAAAGGGTTGAAAAGCAAGCATTACTACGGGCCTGCCGGGAAAGCCCTGCCGGCCGTGCTCATCGGGTTGGTGGGGGTGACCGGCAGCCTCAACGGGCAGCGTTTGGCCGTGCCCCGTGAGTTCCTGCAGGGGTCTGCGAACGACCCCGGCGAGGCCGCTCTGAAGAAGGCTTTGTTGCAGAAAGTGGCTCGGAAACTGGCGAAGGATGAAGTGGCAGTTCTGGATGCGGGTTTCCCTCTGAGCGAGGTACGGCAGGCTGGGGTGCAGGGTTATGTGGTGCGGCTGCCCAAGAACTTCACCGCCCGACGGAACAAGGTCGCCCCTTACAGCGGACACGGACGGCCACCGACGTATGGGGAGTTGGTGCGTCCCCTGGAGCGCACCTACAAAGGCCGCACCATTGCCGCCACGCCGCCCGACCGGGAAGTGACCTGGGTTGAAGAAGGGCGTGAATTCCAGGCACAAATCTGGCGCAACCTGATCCTGCCCGGAGAAGTGCCCGACCCCCAGCGTCCCACCTTCCAGGTCATCGCCATCTATGACCCGCGCTATGACCAACCCTGGCTGTTGGCGACCGACTTGCCGTTGAAGCCGTCAGCCGTCAAGGCACTGTACCAGGATCGCTGGCCGGTGGAGCAGATTCCTCTCGCCGCCAAGCACATGGTCGGCGCCCACCGCCAGTTCGTCTGGGCCGAAGAAAGTCGCCATCGGCTACCCGAACTCGCCCTGCTGGCCGGTTCGATCCAGAGCTTCCTGGCCGCCATCTTGCCGGTGCGTCCGACCGGCTTTTGGGACCGACACCCCAAACGCACCCCGGGACGCCTGCGCCGGGCGCTTCAAGGCCAACTTTTTCCGAGTTCGTTCCCTTTGCCGGGGCGAATTCGGAAAAAAGCCTCGGTCACAGCCCATCTACCCAAAGGCGCAGCGGCTCATCCGCCTCAGGCGGCGCAGAAAACGGCCTGACCGCTGCTCCCAGGCCCCTATATCGTCTTGTCAAAGTGCTCCAGCCGGTTGGCTGGCCGTTTGGCTTTGCCCGTTCGCCGCTCACTTTAGCGGAAACTAAAG
>JALUDX010000024.1 GCA_027053355.1 Anaerolineales bacterium
CCCCAATCCCCAATCCCCAATCCCCAATCCCTAATCCCTAATCCCTAATCCCTAATCCCTAATCCCTAATCCCTAATCCCCTACGTTATAATCACCCCATCCCGCTTCGCGAGGAGTGTTTATGGAAATCACCTGGTACGGGCATTCCTGTTTCCGCCTCACCCAACGGCGCATGATTGCCGTGGTCACCGACCCCTACGACGCGGCCGCGGTGGGCTTGCCGCCCCTCAAACTGCGGGCTGATGTGGTGACCGTGAGCCACGATGCCCCCGGACACAACGCGGTCAAGGCCGTTAAAGGCGCGCGCCACGTGCTGACCGGGCCGGGCGAATACGAGATCGGCGGCGTGTTCATCACCGCCATCCCCACCAATGGCAAGGGCAAGAAGCGCACCGGCCCCCGCAACAACCTTTTCCTCTTCGACTTCGACGGCGTCACCGTGGCGCACCTGGGCAACATGCAGCGCGTGCCCACCCAATCCGAAATCGAGGCCCTGGGCACGGTGCACGTCGCGCTGGTACCGGTGGGCGGTGGTGGTGGCCTGAACGCGGGGCAAGCCGCGGAAGTCATCAGCCTGTTAGAGCCTTCCATCGTGGTGCCCATGCACTACCGTTTGCCGGGCGCCAAGGTCAACCTCGCACCGTTGAGCCGCTTCCTCAAAGAAATGGGCGTCGAAAAGACTACCCCCCAGGAAACCCTCAAGGTGACGGCCTCCAGCATCCCCCAGGAATTGCAAATCGTGGTTCTGGAAAACGCCAACAAACCCGCATGAGCCAGGAGGTCGGTGTGGAAGTCAAAGTGCTGATGACCTGGAACGTCCAGCCCGACAAAGACCGTGAGTACTTCGAGTTTTTGGTCAAGCAATTTCTGCCGGGGATGCAACGCTTGGGCTTACAGCCGACGGATGCGTGGTTCACGGCCTACGGCGAAGGGCCGCAGGTGTTGGCTGCGGCCTTGGTGCCCTCTTACGAGGCTGCCCGTTACATTTTGGCCTCTGAGGCCTGGCGGCTTTTGGAACGCAAACTGCTGGAATACGTCACTGATTACCGTTATAAAATCATCCCCGCCAGAGAGACATTTCAACTTTAGCCCCCGGCCCTCAACACCCCAGTGCCCCACGGCCCAGCCCCTCAGCCTCCAATCCCCCACGCCCTCAATCCCCCATCTTCAAACGCCGATGCGCCTGGCGGCAGAGCCACAGCCCGCGGGCGGCGAGCCATCCTTCCAGCGCTCGGCTGTGCGCTTGGCCCGCGGCCGCGTCGGCGTAGATGGCCGCCCCCCAGCGCACGTAGATTTGCGTCTCCGCCGGCCAGCGCGGCGCGGCCATAACCCCCAGCCCCCCGTTGTAACCGGCCAAAGTGAGCGTCACGTCGCCGTGGCTTTGTTCCCACGCCCGCCGCAGGTAAGCCAGCCCGCGGCGGGCGTTCACGTCGGGGTCGTCAGGGTTCTCGCCGGTTGCAAAGTGAAAAGGCATGACCTGGAAAAGCCCGCGCGCGCCGGCCACGGAGCGGGCTTGCGGGTCGCCGCAGGATTCGATCTGCATCACGGTGGCGACCAGGTTGGGGTCTAACTGCGCATCTGCCGCCCAGCGGAGGATGTCTTTTTCCCAGTGGCGCACCTCAGGGGTGAAGAAAGGGGCAATGCTGCCCGCGGCCCGGCGGTTGGCCGTGGGCGCAAGCGCGGCGTGAGCGGCAAACGCGGGCGCGTAGCGCCACACCGTAAACGCCGCAGCGCCGAGCACGGCCAACACGGCCACGAAAAGCAAGGCCGTCAGCCCGGCCATGGGCGCGGGCAGCGCGGGATCTTCCGGGGGCGGAGGGGGTGTTTCCCACATGGCGCGCCTCGGGAGGGTTAGCGCCGCGGGGCCGCGGTTTCTCGGCCTTGCGCCGCGTACGTGCGGTAGGCGGGCGGCGCGGCGTTGGCGGCCACCCCGCGGGAGGTCGCTGGCCGCCGGGTTGCGGTGCGCGGGGCCGCACGGCGCGCCGCGGGGGCGACCCCTTCCACCTGGAACAGCCGGTCACCGGCCACGGAAAACGTGCCGATGATCAGCACCCGGATGAGCCAAACCATCACCGCGACGAACACGGGCACCGATTTGATCAGCGTCGCCCGGCCGATCACCGCGTTCCCCAGGCTTTGGTGCTCTAACAAGGCGATGGAAACGCCCCACCAGGTGAGCATCGCGTTCATCGTGGCCGCCAGCAGCCACGCGCCGAGCAGATACCATACTTCCTGGGGCGCTTCGTTGCCCGCTTCGGGGGTGAAAAGGCGGGCAATGCCTGCAAAGTCGATGCCGCAAAAGGCCACGGCCAAAATGGTTGCCCAGCGGATGCCGATGAAGCGCAGGTCGCCCAGTAGGTCACGCAGTGCGAAATCGGTGGTGCTGAAGTTAAAAAGTTCGAAGGCAAGCAGCGCCGCCAGCAAAAGCGTGCCGAAAAGCAAGCCGCGGCGCAGGTGCAAAGGGGGGAAGATGGGCAGAGAGATGTTCATCGCACAAACCTCCAGAAGAAAGAAGAAGGGGTAAGCGCTCCTATTTTAGAACAACTGTTCTTATTTGTCAAGGCTGTGTTTTTGCGCCGTTGTCTGGCTTTGGAGAAAAGGGAATACCAAGTATCCAAGTAACCATGCAACCATGCAACCATCTCTCCTTTTCCCCACTTCCCTTTTTCGTTTTCTATGCTTTCCGTAGGTTTTGCTGTACAATAAATGTTGCCTCGTCTACGGCGCGAGGGTGGTTGTTTTCCCGCGCTTTACCCTAAAAATTCAGGAGGCCCTCCCAATGCCCTGGCAAAACAAAGTGATGCGCACCGTGCGGGTGCGTAACGAACTCATCCCCGGCACGCTGGCGCGGCTGCTCACCGCGGTCGCGGAGCGTAACGGCAGCATTGGCGAAATCCGCCTCATCCGTGAGGGCACCAAAGCCATCGTGCGCGACATCGCGGTGTACGCGGACACCGTGGCCCAGATGGACGAGATCATCGCCGCGATGCGCGCCAACCCCGGCTCGCAAGTGCTGGAGGTGCGCGACGAGGTGTTAGAGGTGCACCGCGGCGGGAAAATCGCCATCCGCAGCCGTTACAAGGTCGATTCCCTGGCCACGCTGCGCCGGGTTTACACCCCCGGCGTGGCGCAAGTTTGCCTGCAGATTGCCGAAGACCCTGCCTTGGCCTGGCAGTTCACTTCCATCAGCCATCTGGTGGCTATCGTCACCGACGGCACGGCCATTTTGGGCCTGGGCGATATCGGCCCCGTGGCCGGGATGCCGGTGATGGAGGGCAAAGCCATGTTGATGGAAAGCCTGGTCGGTCTGTCGGGCGTTCCCATTCTCCTCAACACCCAAGACGTCGACGCCATTGTCGACGCGGTGGCGGCCATTGCCCCCACTTTTTCGGCCATCCAACTGGAAGACATCTCCGCGCCGCGTTGTTTCGAAATCGAAGAGCGGCTGCAGCAGCGGCTCCACATCCCCGTGATGCACGACGACCAGCACGGCACCGCGGTGGTGGTCACCGCGGCGTTGAAGAACGCCTGCCGGTACGCGGCAGTTGACCTGCGCCGGGCCACCATCGGCCAAATCGGGCTGGGCGCGGCGGGTATGGCCATCAGCCGCATGTTGATGCACATCACCGGTCAGCCTGTGTTGGGCGCGGATTTGAGCGAAGAGGCGCTGCAGCGCCTGGAATCTTACGGCGGACGGCGCAGCACGTTGACCGAAATCATGGCCCAAGCCGACATCGTCATCGCCACCACCGGTGCGCGGGGGTTGATCAAGCCCGAGATGGTGCGCCAGGGGCAGATCATCTTTGCCCTTTCGAACCCGCATCCCGAAATCGAGCCAGAAGCCGCACTGGCGGCGGGAGCGGCCTTTGCCGCGGACGGCAAATCGGTCAACAACGTGTTGGGCTTCCCCGGCATTTTCCGCGGCGCGGTGGATACCCACGCCACGCGCATCACCCCCGAAATGTACCTGGCCGCGGTAGATGCCATTGTCTCGCAGACGCCGGAGGGCGAACTGCTGCCCAGCCCCTTGACGCCAGCCGTGCATCAGGCCGTGGCGCGCGCGGTGGCAGAACGGGCGTTGGCGCAAGGCGTGGCGCAGGCCGACTACGTGCCCTACGTCAGCGACGCGTAGCCTCGGCTTGCGCCTCGGCTGAGGCCAAGGCGGTCAGCGCGCGCAGCAGCACCTCTCGCCAGCGGGGGAAGGCATGGTACGGCACCCAATACGCACGCTTGCCCGTGCGCACCGGCGGCGGCAACGGGCGGAGACGGCCGGGCTGCGCGGCCGCGGGTTGCAGCACCACTTGCCCGCTTTCCACGCGCACGGCCGCAATGCCGCCGCGCTGGGCTAAGATCTTCACCCGCATCTGGAAGAGCAAATTCTCGGCCGCGGGCGGCAGCGCCCCAAAGCGGTCGGCCAATTCTGCCGCGAGATCGTCTAACGCGGCCAACGAGCGCGTCTCGGCCAGGCGGCGATACAACCCCAGCCGCACTTCCTGGTCGCTGATGTAATCTTCGGGCAGGCCGATTTCCAGAGGGAGGTCGACCACGGTGGGGCTGGGCAAGGCAGCCAGCGCGGCCGCGGCGGGCGCATCTTCCGCAGGCAGGCCGCGGCTTTCCCGCAGGCGGCGCACCGCCTCGGCCAGCAGCCGGGTGTAAAGGTGAAACCCCACCGCGGCCATGTGGCCGTGCTGCCGCGCGCCGAGAATATCGCCCGCGCCGCGCATCTCCAAATCGCGCATGGCGATGCTGTAGCCCGCGCCCAAATCCGTGTGCTCGGCCAGAGTCTCCAGCCGCAACCGGCCTTCGGGCGTGGGCGCCCGCCGGCGATGGCGGAAAAAGTACGCATACGCCTGCACCGGCCCCCGGCCTACCCGCCCCCGCAACTGATACAACTGCGCCAGCCCAAACGTGTCTGCCCGATCCACGATCAGCGTGTTGGCATTGGGGAAGTCGAGCCCCGATTCGATGATCGTGGTGCTCAGCAACACGTCTACCTCACGGCGGGCAAAGGCTTCCATCACCCGCGCCAGTTCCCGTTCGGACATCTGGCCGTGCCCGACCGCAATGCGCGCTTCTGGCGTCAGGCGCTCCAGATGGCGGCGCATGGCCTCAATGGTCTGCACCCGATTGTGGACGAAAAACACCTGCCCCCCGCGGTTGATTTCCCGCAAGATGGCCTGGCGCACCACGTCGGGGTCGTAAGGCCCGATGTACGTGCGCACAGGCAGGCGGGCGGCAGGAGGTGTTTCGATGACCGAAATATCGCGCACCCCGGTCAGCGCCATGTAAAGGGTGCGGGGGATGGGCGTGGCCGTCAGGGTGAGCACGTCGACCGCGGTACGCAGACGCTTGAGGTGCTCCTTGTGCGCCACGCCGAAGCGCTGCTCTTCGTCGATGATCACCAGCCCCAGGTCTTTGAACTGCACATCCCGCGAGAGCAGGCGATGGGTGCCGATGAGGATGTCGATTTTGCCCGCGGCCAAATCGCGCAAAATGCGGCGTTGCTCCGCAGGGGTGCGGAAGCGGGAAAGCATCTCCACCATCACGGGGAAGGGCGCCAGCCGACGGCTGAAGGTGCGGAAGTGCTGCTGCGCCAGCACGGTGGTGGGCACCAGCATGGCCACCTGCTTGCCGTCCATCACGGCTTTGAAGGCCGCGCGCAGCGCGACCTCCGTTTTGCCATAGCCCACGTCACCGCAGATCAGCCGATCCATGGGGCGGGGGCTTTCCATGTCGGCTTTAACCGCGGCGATGGCTTTCTGCTGGTCTTCGGTTTCCAGGTAAGGGAACGCGGCTTCCAGTTCCCGCTGCCAGTCGGTATCGGGCGCGAACGCGTGCCCGCGGACGGTTTGGCGTCGGGCGTACAGATCCAGCAATTCCTCGGCCATCTGCTGCACGGCCTCGCGGACGCGCTTTTTGGCCCGCGGCCACTCGCTGCCGCCCAGGCGGGAGATGGCAGGCGGGCGGTCGTCGGGGCCGATGTAGCGGGTCAGACGGTCGGCCTGATGCACGGGCACGAACAACTGGTCGCCCTCCGCGTAGGCCACCAGCAGGTAATCCCGGGTTTTCCCCTCCAAAGTGCGGCGCACCACGCCCTGAAAACGGCCGATGCCATGGTCGACGTGCACCACGAAATCGCCGGGCCGCAGGTCGGCGTAGGCGCTTTCGGGTGCGCGAGGCCGGGTTTGGGCGCGGCGGCGCAACTTCGGCGGCCGCCAGCCGAAAATCTCCGCGTCGGTAAACAAACGCCACTCCGCGCCTGCGCCGGGGAGGAAGGCGAAACCTGCGCTCAAAGTCGTTTCGAGGAAGTCCGCGCGGCCCGTGCTCCCGGCGGGCGGCCGCGGCTGCTCGCGCCACAGTTCGCGCAGGCGGGGCGTTTGCCGCGACGCGACCAGCACCCGCTGCCCCTGGGCGAGCCAAGCGCGCAGGTCGTGGAGGAAGGGGCGCACCCGCCCGCCGTAATGCGTCAAGGTGCGGAAGCGCGCTGCCAGCGCGTCGGGCGGCAGTTGCTCCCGCGGGGCTGCCGGGCCCAGGCTGAGCACCGCCGCGTCGCGAATTTTGCCCCGCGCCAACGCGGCCAGCGGCTCGCCGTGTTCCGTTAGTTCGGGATACTGGCCCAGCAGCCGCTCCCACGCGGCTTGCAGCGCCTCCCAATCTTCGATCAGCACCACGCTGTGCGGGGGCAGGTAATCCAGCAGATGCCCGGTGGCGGGGGCTTCGGGCGGGCGTTCGGCCGCGGGGGTGAGGAGGAGGTCGTCGAGGCGGCCTATGGTGCGCTGGGTGGCCGGGTCGAAAGAGCGCAGGGCGTCCACTTCATCGCCGAAGAAATCCAGACGCACCGGGTGGGGGAGGGTGGGCGGCCACAGGTCGACGATGCCGCCGCGGCGGGCAAACTGGCCGCTGGCCGTGACCACACTGGCCGGTTGGTAGCCCAACGCCACCAAGTTGCGGGCCAGCGCGGGAGGGCTGAGCCGCTGCCCGGCTTTCAGGCGTCGGCTGGCTTGAGCCAAAGCGCGGCGGGAGAGGGTGGGGGTGAGCAGCGCGGCCGCGGTGGCAAACACCAGCAGGGGCTGCCGCGGCGCCGCGGGGATGAAATGCGCAGCCAGCGCGGCCAGCACCCGCAGGCGCTCGGTGCGGGTGAGTTCGTCCCACGCGTCGGGGGCTTCGGTCGGAGAGGCCGGGGCGGGGAAAGGGAGGAGGAAGGGCGCGGTAGCCTCGGCGCCAGGCGCGGCCTGGCTATCACCGAGCCAGAGTGCGATTTCGCGTTGGGCTTGCAGGCGATGATCGGTGCGGTCGGTGATGTAGAGCACCGGCACGCGTAAGGCGCGCCACAGCGCTGCGGCCACGGCCAGCCGCGCGGGTCGCAGCAGCGCCAGGTTGGGCGGCGCGGCCGGGGCTTCCACCGCACCCGGCACAGGCTCGCCAGCCCGAATGGCGTGGGCCAGCGCAGCCAGCCGCGGGTGGGCGGTTATCGCCTCTAAGAGGTCATCTAAGGGCATGGGGAGGGGATGCGGGATGCGGGATTGGGGATGCGGGATGCGGGATTGGGGATGCGGGATGCGGGATGCGGGATGCGGGATGCGGGATTGGGGATGCGGGATGCGGGATTGGGAATGCGGGATGCGGGATTGGGAATGCGGGATTGGGAATGCGGGATGCGGTGACCCGTTTCCCGCCTCCCGTTTCCCGTATTCCCGTATTCCCGTATTCCGCTTGTCCGTGGCGGTTGCTACCCGCTTTTCACTATGGCGTAAAGTTCTTCTTCGCTAATCGTGGGCACGCCTAAGGCTTGGGCTTTGGCGAGTTTGCTACCGGGGTTTTCGCCGACCACCAGATAGTCGGTCTTGCGGCTGACGCTGTTGGTCACTTTGCCGCCATGCGCTTGGATGAAGGCTTTGACTTCGTTCCGCGGCCGCGAAAGCGTGCCTGTGATGACGAAGGTCTTGTCCGCGAGGGGCATGGCTTCGGCCTGCTCGGCCTTTGCTTCGCGGCGCGGCCAGACGCCGGCGCGCCTCAACTTTTCCAGCATTTTGCGGTTGTGCGGCGCACGGAACCACGCCACGATGTTCTCGGCTACCACCGGGCCGATGCCTTCAATTTGTTGCAGTTCTTCCACAGTTGTGCGGCTGAGCGCATCCAAGTCTGGGTAGTGCGCCGCCAGCAGTTGCGCCACCACCTCGCCCACCCCGCGGATGCCCAGCGCGATGATCAGTCGCGCCAGGGGGCGGTTTTTGGAGGCTTCAATCGCCCGCAGCAGGTTTTCGGCCTTCTTTTCGGCAAAGCCTTCCAGCGGCAGCAGGTCTTCCTTTCTCAGGTAATACAGGTCGGCCGCGTCCTCGACCAATCCCGCGTCCACCAACTGCTGGACGATTTTCTCGCCCAGGCCTTCAATGTCCATCGCACCGCGGGAAACGAAATGCTCAATGTTGCGCACCCGCTGCGCCGGGCAGGCCGCGTTCACGCAGTAGTAGGCCACCTCGCCTTCGGGGTGCACCACCGGCTCGCCGCAGGAGGGGCACACCTTCGGCGGCTCGTAAGGCTTTTCCTCGCCGGTGCGGGCTTCCACCACCGGGCCGATGATGTAGGGAATCACATCGCCTGCCCGCTTCACCCACACCCGATCGCCGATGCGGATGTCTTTCTCGCGGATATAGTCAAAGTTGTGCAGGGTCGCCCGTTCCACCACCACGCCGCCGATTTCCACCGGCTCTAAGACGGCGTAGGGCGTGAGCACGCCGGTGCGCCCCACGTTCACACGGATGTCCAGCAATTTGGTGGAAACCACCTGCGCGGGGAACTTGATGGCGATTGCGCCGCGGGGGTCTTTGCCCACCACACCGAGGGATTTTTGCAGCGCGAGGTCGTCAATTTTGACCACCACGCCGTCAATTTCGTAAGGGAGGTCATCGCGGCGGGCGGCAAAATCCTCGTACACCTGCCAGACGCAATCCAAATCGGGGCAGAAGTGGTATTCCACCACCGGGAAGCCCCAGGCGCGCAGGCGTTCCAAAGTTTCGCGCTCGGCGGCGGGCGTTTCGCCTTCCGCGGCCACGATGGCGTAGGTCTGCAGAGTGAGGGGGCGGGAGGCGGTCACCGCGGGGTTGAGTTGGCGCAGGGAACCGGCCGCGGCATTGCGGGGGTTGGCGAAGGTCTTTTCGCCGGCGGCTTCCAGACGGCGGTTCAATTCCTCAAAATCGCGCTTGAGCATGATGGCCTCGCCGCGCACCACCACATAGGGCGGCGGGGGCGGCGCGTCGGCGGCCACGGGGATGCGCAGCGGCAGGGCGCGCACGGTGCGCAGGTTGGCGGTGATGTCTTCGCCTACCTCGCCGTCGCCGCGGGTCGCGCCCTGCACGAAAACGCCGTTGCGGTAGTGCAGCACCACGGTGAGTCCGTCCAGTTTGGGTTCCACCACAAAGGCGGCCTTGCGCACCCGCTCGTCCAACCGGAGAAGGCGCTGATACCACGCGTCCAAGTCAGCGCGGTTGAAGGCGTTGGCGAGGGAAAGGATGGGCGCAGGGTGCCTGAGCTTGGCAAAGCCCTCCGCTGGCGGCGCGCCGACGCGCTGGGTGGGGCTGTCGGGCGTCACCCAGTCGGGATGGGCTTCCTCAATGCGGCGCAGTTCTGCCATCAGGCGGTCGTATTCCGCATCGCTGATTACAGGGTCGTTGAGCACGTAGTAGCGGTAGTTGTGGTAGTTGATTTCCCGCTTCAGTTCCTCATAGCGCTTACGTAAATCGTCCATCTTTCCCTCCGCAAAAGCCTTCAGGGGCGGAGACCTGCCCCTGAAAACACCATTTTTGTAACTACCTACCCTGCGCCGAAAACGAGGTTGACAAGCAATATTCCAATAACTCTGCCATGCCAAGAAACAACATTACACCTTGCTCGCCCTCACCACTCCCCCAGAGCCGCCTCCCTTCGACTTCGCTCAGGGCAGCCTTCGTCTTCGCTCAGGGGAGCGGCTCAGCCCCCTCTCCTCTCCCATTGGGAGAGGAGAGGGGGCGCGCAGCGGGGGTAAGGTGAGGGCGAAAAGCCACTGCGGCGCTTCTGGGTAGGTAATTACCCATTTTTGGAGCGCGGTGCCTAAGCACCGCTTTGGAAAGCGGCCCTTCGATGCACTCAGGACAGGCGACTTGTCGCCGCACTCCAAAGAAAACACCGCCGACAGAGGCGTTTTGCCACCACGTAGGTAACTACAGATTTTGTGTTCCTTTGCGCTCTTTTGCGTTAATCGTGGGGGCTATTTCCCCAGGCGGGCGCGCTCTTCTTCCACAATGCTTGCGTCCAGCCGCTTGAAGAGGGGCTTGGGCTTGGCGAAGGGGCGGCCCGGGTCCAGGCGCTCGGCTTCCCACTTGCCCATAGCGCCCGCGGGGTCGTAGCGCAAGGCCGTGTGCTCGCCGAGGTCGTCGGTGAGGGTTTCGACCTTTTGCGTGCCGAAGAGCGGCTTCGTATAGCCAAGGAGGGTGTGCAGTTGCTCGCTGGTGTGGGGCAGGAAGGGGGCAAAGAGCACCTTCAGGCCGTTGACCACCTGCAGCGCGGTGTACATGGTGGTCGCTGCGGCTTGCTTGTCGGTCTTGATTTCTAGCCAGGGGGAAGTGCGCTCCAGGTATTTGTTGGCTTCCGACGCGGCCTGCATGGCTTCGTTCAGTGCGGCGCGCAGTTGCACCTTTTCGATGCGCTCGCCCACCTTCTGGAACGCGGCGTCCACCACGGCCAGGATTTCTCTATCCACCGGGCGGAGTTCGCCGGGCTGCGGCACGCGGCCTTCCCAATGCTTGTGGGTGAACGAAAGCACCCGATGCACTAAGTTGCCCCACGTGGCGACCAGTTCGCCGTTGTTGCGGTGTAGGAAGTCTTCCCAATCCCACATGGTGTCGCGGCTTTCAGGCATGTTCACGGTGAGGTAATAGCGCAGCGGGTCGGGGGCGTAGCGGCTGAGGAAATCCAGCCCCCAGACGGCCCAGTTGCGACTGCCCGAAATTTTGCGGTTTTCCAGGTTCATGAATTCGTTGGCGGGCACATCGTAGGGCAGCACCAGTTCCTTGCCCTGGCCCGCTTCTTCGCCGAGGAAGATGCGGGCGAAGGCATCGCCGGAGCCGATGAGTTGGCCGGGCCAGATGACCGCGTGGAAGGGGATGTTGTCTTTGCCGATGAAGTAGTAGGATTTGGTTTCGGGGTTGAACCACCAGTTTTGCCACGCGTCGGGCTGGCCGGTGATCATGCTCCATTCCACCGGCGCGGAGAGGTAGCCGATGACCGCCTCGAACCAGACGTAGAGGCTCTTGTGCTCCCAGCCTTCCAGCGGCACGGGGATGCCCCACGAAAGGTCGCGGGTGATGGGGCGGCCATGCAGCCCCTCGGCGAGGATTTGCCCTAACGACTGCCGCACCACATTGGGGCGCCAGTAGTCCTTGCGCTTTTCCAGGAAGGCGACGATGGCGTCCTGCAGTCTGCCCAGGTCAAGGTAAAAGTGCTCGGTTTCCCGCAGTTCGGGGGTCGAGCCGTCGATTTTGGAGCGCGGGTTGATGAGTTGAGTGGCATCCAGGAGGTTGCCGCACTGGTCGCACTGGTCGCCGCGGGCGTTTTCGTAGCCGCAGATGTAGCACGTGCCTTCCACGTAGCGGTCGGGCAGGAAGCGTTTGAGCGCGGGCGAATACCACTGCTTGCTCTTTTCGGTGTAGAGGCAGCCGTTTTCCTTGAGCGCCAAAAAGATGCTCTGGGAAACCTTGAAGTGGTTGGCGGTGTGGGTGGTGGTGAAAAGGTCGTAGGCCAGCCCGGCCTTCTGGAAGAGTTCTAAGAAACGGGCGTGGTAGCGCTTGTAGACCTTTTCGGGGGTGGTGCCTTCTTCGTCGGCGCGCACGGTGATGGGCGTGCCGTGCGCGTCGGAGCCGGAAACCATGAGCACATGGTTCCCCTTCAGGCGGTGGTAGCGGGTGAAGATGTCAGCAGGCAGGTAAGCGCCGGTCAGGTTGCCCACGTGGATGTCTGCGTTGGCGTAAGGCCAGGCTACGCCAACCAAAATGTATGCGCTCATAAGACCTCCGGGAAGTAGTCGGGTAGTCGGGGCGTTGTCTGCTTACGGCGGTAAACGGAACAGGCCGGCGCAGAGGCCGACCTGTGGTAAAGCCGTTTTGGGGAATGCGCGACCGCCCAGGCCCAGCGGTCACGCCGGCCGGTGAGGGCGCATCATCATGATGCCCAAGGAAGAGCAGACCCTTGAAGTGTTTCTCATGGGTTTATTTTACCATGTGTCGCGGGGCAAGGAGGGCAATGCGTGGGCGCGGGACGTGAGGCATAAGGGGCTGCATTCCAATTTTGTGTTTTCGCGTTGCGTAAAGCGCGGTTTTCGTCTATAATCGGAACGTCGCTATTACTTTGCTTTGACCTTGCCCTATGACCAACCCAAGTGAATCTCGCCTGAAAGGTTACGTTCGCCGCCTACTGCGCAGCCGAGTGCCGGAGTTGTGGTTGCAGATACCCGCGGCGGAAGAGGTGGTAGAGGGGTTCGTCATGGCGTTGAGCAGCGCGGCCTTTAGCCGCCGACGGCCTGCTTTGGCTCCCAGCCGGTACACGGTGGTTTTGCCGCCATCGGTGGCCGCGCGGGTAAAACAGCAGCGCACATGGTGGGAAGAGTTGGCGATGACCGTGCATCGCGCTGGCCGCGACTTGGGCTTGCAGTTCGCAGTGTTGCCTTTGGTTGGTGTGCGCGCAGAACCGAGGGTGTCAGAAAATGCCGCCCGTCTAGAATACGTTTTTTGGGAGCCGGAGCATCTGCGAGCGGTACCGTTAGACCCTCGCCTCAACACTCCGCCAGGAGGCGCTTATCTGGTATTGAGCGAGACCAAGAGTTATGCATTGGAACGCGGCCACGTCCACATCGGCCGGCGGCCGGATAACGATCTGGTCATCGATGACCCGCGGGTCTCGCGGCTGCACGCCCAGTTGCGGGCTTATCAAGGTCGCTACATGCTCTTCGACCTGGGCTCTACCGGCGGTACCTTTGTCAACGGTCAACGCATCACGGCCACCGCCCTTTACCCGGGCGACACCATCACCTTAGCCGAAGTCACGCTAACCTATGGGCAACGTTCGACCCGCCCCTTGCCATCGTTACCCGACGTTATTACCCAGCCCCTCCCCGGCCGTTTGCAGCGCACGGTGGTGCTCCCCAAAAACCATCAACACGACGGAGATACACCCCCTCCCAAGGAAGGGCCATCATGACGCAAGAGCAAGCCCCCATACTTGGCATTATCGGCGGTTCCGGCCTCTACCAGATGGACGGATTGACCGACGTGGAGACCCTCCACGTGGATACTCCCTTCGGGCAACCCAGTGCGCCCATCGCGGTGGGCACGCTGGAAGGCCGACGGGTGGCTTTTCTGGCCCGGCACGGCATCGGGCACCACATTTCCCCTTCCGAAATCAACTACCGCGCCAACATCTACGCGCTCAAAAGCCTGGGCGTCAACCGCGTTGTCAGCGTGAGCGCGTGCGGCTCCCTGCGGGAAGACTACGCCCCAGGCCACATCGTCGTGCCTGACCAACTTTTCGACTTCACCAAAAAGCGCGTCAGTTCGTTTTTTGGCGAGGGTTTGGTTGCCCACCTCAGTGTGCCCGACCCTTTTTGCCCTGAACTTTCTCGCTACGTTTTTCAGGCCGCAGCCCAAACCGATGCTACCGTGCATCAGGGGGGCGCCTTCATCACCATCGAAGGCCCGCGCTTTTCCACCCGCGCTGAATCGCATCTGTTTCGCGCCTGGGGCATGTCGATCATCGGCATGACCACCTCCCCCGAGGCGTTTCTGGCGCGCGAGGCCGAAATGTGCTACGCGGTCATGGCGCACGTCACCGATTACGACGTCTGGCATGTGAGCGAAGCACCGGTGAGCGTGGAAATGGTCATCCAAACCCTGCAGCGCAACGTCGCTACCGCCCAAGAGGCCATCCGCAACCTGGTGCGCCTGTTGCCCGCGGAACGCCATTGCGCCTGCCAACACGCCTTGGCCGACGCACTGATTACCGACCCGGCGAAAATTCCCGCCGCGACGCGGAAAAAATTGCGCCTGCTGGTGGACAAATACCTCGCTGTATGAGGAACGCGGCGCCTGTCGTCGAGCGCGCGGTCCCCAGCGAACCGGCGTGACCTTGCTCTATTCGCCCTTCACGCTGCCGCACTTGCTTGAGCAGCGCCTCTCTATGAAGGATGAAGAACTATGGAACCGATACCTGAAAGTGGCTATTATTACCCTAACAAAATTGCCCGCATTATCCTCGAGGCGTTAGAAGACGTCATGGGCAAAAACGGTCTCAATGCGGTGCTCAACCTGGCGCATCTCTCACACCTGATTGACAACCCGCCGCCCAACAACCTCAACAAAGAATTCGATTTTGCCTATGTTTCAGCCATCAACCTGGCGTTGGAAGAACTGTACGGCCCCCGCGGCGGCCGCGGCCTTGCCCTGCGCGCCGGGCGTGCCGCCTTTGCCGAAGGGCTGAGGAATTTCGGTGCCCTGGCCGGCGCTGGCGACTTGGCCTTCAAAGTGCTTCCCCTCCAGGCTAAACTGCGCATCGGCCTCCCGGCCATGGCTAAAATTTTCACCCAGGTGAGCGACCAACTCACTACCGTTCAAGAACAAGAGCACGTCTTTGTTTACACCATCCACCGTTGCCCCGTGTGCTGGGGCCGGAACGGCACCACCGACAAGCCTGTGTGCTTCATGGCGGTGGGGCTGTTGCAAGAAGGCCTCAAATGGGTCTCGGGCGGCAGCGAATTCCGAGTCAACGAATCGAAATGCGTGGCCAAAGGCGACGACGTTTGCGAATTTGTCATCCAACGCACGCCCATGCGCTAAAGCGAGAGGTGCTCGGTGGAAAAGCGCTATCGCCTGCTCATTGTGGAAGACGACCCCGACGTCGCGGAGATGTTGGCTTCCTATTTTAGCGGGCAAGGCTACGAAATCCAAACTGCACATTGGGGAGAAGATGGCGTTCGGGCTTCTCAGGTGGCCCCGCCCGACCTGGTGCTTTTGGACATTCGCCTGCCCGATATTAGCGGTTACCAGGTGGCTGAACGCTTGCGTGCCAATTTGCGTACCGCCCAGGTGCCGATTATCTTCTTGACCGAGAAGCGCGATCGCGACGACAGGCTGCGTGGTCTACAATTGGGGGCGGCCGATTACGTTACCAAACCTTTTGATATTCAGGAACTTCGCCTGCGAGTGCGCAATGCGTTGCGCAGGGCCAGCGAGCGCCCGGTGCTCAACGCGGTTACCGGGCTGCCCGAAGGCCCGCTGGTCGAAGAACGTTTAGGCGAAATTTTAACCGAGCAACGCCCTTGGGTAGCCGTCCGGGTTGCGTTGCGGCATTTGGGGGCTTTCCGCGACCATTATGGCTTTGTTACCGCAGACGACGTCGTGCGGGCGGTGGGGCAAATGTTGCAGAACGCCTTGTCAAGCCAGCAGATAGAAGGTGCTTTCTTGGGCCACCTGGCACCTCATTGCTTTGTGCTTTTTTTGCCGGCTGAAACCGTGCCGGCCCTGAAAGCGCGCATTCAGGGCCGCATCGCCCGCACCATGGACTATTTTTACCCCCTCAAAGATCGCCTGGCGGGCAATCTCGGCGCAAACAAACTTTCGCTGGAACTGCGTACCCTGCCCATCGCCCCTGACGTCTTTGCCGACGTCCAAGAGGCTTTGGCCGCGCTGCGCTAAGGGCTCGGGCAGCATCTCATGCGGCTGACGTTAGTGCTTCCTACCTACAATGAGGCGGAGAACCTTCCCCGTCTGATACCCGCGGTGTTGGCGTTGCCCTTGGATCTGCGGGTGTTGGTGGTGGACGACAACAGCCCCGACGGCACAGGGCAGGTGGCCGAAGCCCTCAAACAAACCTATCCCGGTCGGGTGGATGTGCTCCATCGCGCGGAGAAACAGGGGCTGGGCACGGCTTATTTGGCCGGTTTTCGCTACGCGCTGAATCAGGGGGCGGAGGGCGTGATCCAAATGGACGCGGATTTTTCACACCCCATTGAGATGCTGCCTTCTATGGCCGCTTTGCTGTCCGATGGCGAGGCCGATATGGTGTTGGGCTCCCGTTACGTGCCTGGGGGCGCGGTAGATGAACGCTGGGCCGCGTGGCGCAAGGGCCTTTCGGCCTTCGGCAACGTCTATGCCCGCGCCATTTTGCGCGTGCCCATCCGCGACGTCACCGGTGGCTATCGCCTCTGGCATAGCCGGGCGCTGCGCGCCATGCCCTTGCACCGGGTGCGTTCCAACGGCTATGTCTTCCAGGTGGAAATGGCTTATCTGGCGCACAAGTTGGGCTTGCGGGTGATCGAGGTGCCCATTTACTTCCGGGAGCGACAGTGGGGGCGGTCGAAGATGTCCTTCCGCATTCAGGTCGAAGCCGCCATCGGCGTATGGCGATTGTTGTTCCGCTATCGAGATCTGTGAGGCGCAGGGGGTCAAAAGAGCCGGGCTACCGCGGCGACCAAAGTGGTGAGCGCAAACCCCAACCCCAACGGGATGGCCGCGGCCAAGGTTGCCCAGCGTTTGCTGCCGGTTTCTTTGTAAATGGTGAGCAACGTGGTGCCGCAGGGGTTGTGCAGCAGCGCGAAAAGCATCAGGTTGACCGCGGTAAGCGCAGTCCAGCCGTGTTGCACCACCAGCAAGTGCTGCAGTGCGTGCAGCGAATGGATTTCGGTCAGCGCGCCGGTGCCACTGTAAACCATGGTGATGCTGGGTACCACCAGTTCGTTGGCCGGGATGGCAATCACATAGGCCAGCAAAATCACGCCGTCCAGCCCCATGAGCCGCCCCAAGGGGTCGAGCCAGGCGGCCACGTGCTGGGCCAGGCTGCTGCCGCCCCAGTGCAGGTTGGCCAACAGCCAGATGAGCGCGCCCGCGGGCGCGGCCACCACCAGCGCCCGCCAAAGCACGAAAGCGGTGCGTTCGATGAGCGAGCGATGGACGATTTGCCAGAGGTTAGGCCGTCGGTAGGGCGGCAGTTCCAAGGTAAAGGCGCTGGGCTCCCCTTGCAAGAGGGTGCGCGACAACCCCCACGAAACAGCCAACGTGAAGGCCACGCCTAACAAGACCACGGCCATGACCGTGCCCGCGGCCACAAACGAGGCCATCGCCGGGGGAAACGATGCGGCCACGAACACCGTAGCCAACATGATCAGCGTGGGGAAGCGCCCGTTGCAGGGCACGAAATTGTTGGTCAGGATGGCGATGAGCCGCTCGCGCGGGGAATCGATGATCCGCGCCCCCACCACGCCGGCCGCGTTGCAGCCAAAGCCCATCATCATGGTCAGCGCTTGTTTGCCGTGGGCGCCCACCCGGCGGAACAAATAATCCAAATTGAAGGCCACCCGGGGCAGATAACCCAAGTCCTCCAAAAAAGTGAACAGGGGGAAGAAAATCGCCATCGGCGGCAGCATCACGCTGACGACCCAGGCCGTGCCCCGATACACGCCGTGCCACAAAAAGCCCGTGAGCCATGGGGGCGCGCCGGCGCGTTGAAACAGGCCGGCCGCGGCGTCTTCCACCGCGAAGAGGAAGCGCGCCAGCAGGTCGGAGGGGTAGTTCGCGCCCACAATGGTCAGCCAAAACACCACGGTGAGCAAGAGTAGCATCAACGGCAGCCCCAGCACCGGTGAAGTGACCAGGCGGTCTATCCGTTGATCCCAGGCCCAGGCGCGATGGTCGTCGGGGCCGCGCACGGCTTTGCGGGCGATGCGTTCGGCTTCTGCGTAGAGGGCGGCGACCATCAGGTCGCGGAATTGAGCGCCTAACGCCTGCCGCCATTGGGCCGCTGCGGCCAGCACTTGGTCGGGGGAAACCGCGGGGGGCTGCGCGGCGGGCGCACGGGCGAGGCGCTGCAGTTCACCGCTGTGCAGCGCGGCCTGGATGCGCGCGTCCCCGTCGAGCAGGCGCATGGCAATCCAGCGGGTGTTGGGTACCCCAGGGGCTGCCGCGGCGATGAGGGGCGTCAGTTCGGCCACGGCTTGCTCCACTGCGGGGGGCACGGGCACCCGACGCGGGCGGGTGCGAATGCGGCCGGTGATCACCCCTTCCACTGCGTCCAGCAAGCGGGTGATGCCTTCCCCTTGCCGCGCGGCCAGGGGCACCGCGGGCACCCCTAAGTCTTTGCTCAAGGCGCGGGTGTCTACTTCGATGCCTTTGCGCCGGGCTTCGTCCATCAGGTTGACCGCGACCACCACGTTGTCGGTGATTTCCAGCACTTGCAGCACCAGGTTGAGGTTGCGCTCCAACGCGGTGGCGTCGGTGACCACGATGGTGCAGTCGGGTCGGCCAAAGAGGATGAAGTCGCGGGCCACCTCTTCGTCTTCCGAGGCTGAAAGCAGCGAGTAGGTGCCCGGCAGGTCGACGAGTTTGTAGCGCCGGCCGTTGAAGCGGAACGCGCCTTCCGCTCGGGTGACGGTTTTGCCCGGCCAGTTGCCGGTGTGTTGGCGGAGGCCGGTAAGCGCGTTGAACAGGGTGGATTTGCCGGTGTTGGGGTTGCCGGCCAGCGCGATCACGTGGTCGTAGCCGCCCTGGTCGGGCAGGGCGATGGCGGCAAATTCGCCGCGCGCGGGGCAGGTGGCGCAGGTTTTGGGCATGGGCGCTCAGGCGTCGGAAAGGGGCCGCACGAAGATGGCCGCGGCCTGGTCTTGGCGCAAGGCGATGGTGGTGCCGCGCACCCGGTAGGCGCGCGGGTCGCCAAAGAACGGCCGCAATACCGGTGTGATTTTCGCACCGGGGGTAATGCCTAAATCCATCAGGCGGCGGCGGGTGAAACCTTGCAACCAAGGCGCCAGGGCCACCACCTGCGCGGGTTGCTGGTCGGGGAGCAGGTGCAAGGGCTGAGCGTCGTCCGGCAGGGCTTCTTGCTCGGTCGGCGGCTTCAGGTAGATGTTGCCCGCCACGTTCAGGGGAAGGTGGTAAACCCGCCGGCCATCGCTGAGGCGCAGGCCGTGGGGGCCGCGCGCTTCGACGTGCACGTGTTGCCCTAAGCGCAGCCCGGCCGCCGCGATCTGGCGGAAGGCCACCGGCGGCTCGTCTTCCAGATGGGCGATGACGCCGGGGGTATGCTCGGGCCAGTCGGTCAGCGGGGTGGCGGCGAGGGGCGGGGGCACGTCGCCGCCACCCCGCTGACCGACTGGCCCGAGCATACCC
>JALUDX010000025.1 GCA_027053355.1 Anaerolineales bacterium
CAAGTCACTTTCCGGCTCAGCATGGCGACCAGCAGAGCCACCGCGTTTTCGGCATCGCGGATGTCGATCATTTCCGAGGGGCTATGCACGTAGCGGCAGGGGATGGAAAGGGTGCCCGCGGGCACCCCAGCGCGGCTGAGTTGGATGGCGCGGGCGTCGGTGCTTCCCCGCAGCAGCACTTCGCGCTGGTAGGGAATTTTGGCCTTTTCCGCGGAGGCAATCATCCAATCCACCACCCGCGGGTCGGCTAACATGCCGCTGTCGCGGATTTTGATGGCCGGGCCTTTGCCCAGGCTCACGTCGACCATCGGCGGCACTTTGGGCGTATCGCCCCAGCCGGTGACGTCGACCGCGATGCCGATGTCGGGCGCAAGGGCATAGGCCGCAGTGGTCGCCCCTCGGACACCCACTTCCTCTTGCGCGCTGAACACAAAGTACACCTCGTGGGGTGAGGTTTTCAGCCGGCGCAAGGTTTCGATGAGCACGGCCACGCCCACCCGGTCGTCCAGGGCTTTGGATACCACCCGCTCACCCAAATCTTCGAAAGCGCGGTCGAACGCGGCCACGTCGCCTACCTGAATGTCGTGGTTGGGGGTGCCCAAATCGATGAACAATTGGTCGAGGGTGGGGGTTTTGGCCGGGTCGGGGGTCTTTTCTTGATTGATGACGCCGACGCGGCCGTTGAGGAAGCGCACCCGCCCGCCCAAGCAATAAGCAGGCCGCACCCCGCCGATGGGGGCAAAGCGGGCAAAGCCGCCTTCCTCCAAGTGGGCGATCATCAGGCCGATTTCGTCCATGTGCGCGGCCAACATGATGCGTTTGCCCTGCCCGGCTTGCCCCTTGCGGACGATGAGGTTGCCGAGCGCGTCGGTGGTGATCTCGTCGGCGTAAGGCTTCACGGCCTCGCTGATCGCTTCGCGAATCTGGTGTTCATAGCCCGAAGGGGCGGGGATTTGGGTCAATTGGCGTAAAAGTTGTTTCATCGTGTGGCCTCGCAAATGGGGGGAACGGTTCAGCCGGGCATAGAAGAGAGGGAGCAAAGGGCGCTAAAAGCGTTGGAGGCAGAGAGGTGCAAAGCGCTTTGTCAAGCACAGCGCGCCAGGCGGGCTTCGGCTTGCCAGGGCGTTGGCCATTCGGGCACAAAATAACCGCAGCGCGGGCATCGCCAGCCGTCGGCATAGCGATGGGTAAACGCGCCGCACGAGGGGCAACGCTGCAGCGAGGTGGGCGGCTCGCCTTCTTCCTGGCTCAAAAGGCGCTGCCAATGCTCTACCCACACCTTCGCCGTATTTTCCCACGTCCAGGGCACGGGCATGGCCATTTTGCTCAGGTCGCGCCGCTGTTCGGGGTGCTGCGTCAGTTGCCAAATGGCTTGGGCTGCCCGTTCCCGGGTGGCTTCATCGGACGGCGCGCCTTCGATGAGCAGCCCATCGACGCCATGCCGCACGGTTTCGGTGAATGCCCCCACCGGGCTGGCAATGGGAATGACGCCCGCCCGCTTGGCTTCGATCAAAGAGATGCCGAACGGTTCTTCGAACGCTTGCAACGCCATCAGAAAAGTATGCCTGAAGAGCCGGCGTGCTAACTGCTTTTGCGGGATGGTGCCATACAGCACCACGCCTTCTTGCCGGGCGTCTGCCAGAGATTTCTGCCGCCCCCAAAGGGTATAGTCGCCGTACACCGCCAGATGATAGCGCGCATCGCGTGCCCGCAATTTGCGGAGCACGGCCAACGCGTGCTGCAGCCCCTTTTCCGGATAGCCGATGTACACCAGGCTAAAAGGGTCTCGTTCAGCAGCCTCAGGCGGCGCGGGGCAAAAAAATGCCTCTTCAACCGCGTTTGGGGTGACGAAAATCTGTTGCGGCTGGGTACTCCATTCTCTTTCCGCGATAGCCCGAATAAAGTTGCTTGGGGTGTAAAGCACGTAAGGGCTGAGAAGGTCTAACCCGCGAGGTTCCAGAAAGCCATGCACCCACCCCACCCGCAAGCGGGTCTGCAGGCGAACTTCTCGCAAGGGCTCCAGGCTAAGATCGCCGCCGCTGGTGACGGCGATGAGGACGTCAGCCTGGATTTGTTTTACCTTGGTGAAATGGCGATATTCTACCCCATCATAAGCGCCTTCTTGGTCACAATTGACGTAAGCCGTCACCTGATGGCCTAAGCGGGCCAAGGCTTTGAGAATGCGCACCCGCGCAGTTATCCCGCCACCCACGCCTTTTTCGTCGGGCAAATGGCCGTTGTAGGCAATGTGGCGATCAGGGCAATAAAGGGCGATGGAAAAGCGCGGTTCCCGTCGCGCTTTTCTGGAGAGCAATGTATCGAGCAGTGACTTTTTCATCCTGGTGCCTCGTCGCGCCTGGGGGCTTAGGAGATGACCCGCGGTGTCAGCCGTTGCAAGGCGGTAAACACGAGAGCGAAGGTGTTTTTCCAGTCGGCCACGCGGGCCACCGAAGCCGAGCGGTGCAGGTATCGGCCAGGGGTGGAAATGGAAATGCTGGGAACGCCGCCGCGTTGCTTGTGGATGGTGGTGGCATCGGTGCGCCCGCCCCCGGCCTGGCGAAGTTGATAAGGGATGCCCGCGGCCGCCGCGCTTTCTACCACATGTTGCACCAACCGAGGGGAAGAAATGGTGCCCCGGTCGGCCACGTAAATCGCAGGGCCATGCCCCAGGCGGGCATTATAGGCCGTGTTGACGGTCTCGTCAAACGTGGGGAGGTCGTAGGCGTGGGTGCAGTCTACCACAAAGGCCACGTCGGGCTCCAAGGCAAACGCTGCGACCTGCGCGCCGCGCAGGCCCAATTCTTCCTGCACGGTGAACGCGGCCAGCAGGTCGATATTTTCCGGCGCGTGGCGGAAGAGTTCGACCAGCAGGGCGACGCCCAAGCGGTCGTCCAACGCTTTGGCCCGCACGCTCGGCCCCTGGCGGAGGAAGGAGGTGGCAAACGTGGCCCGCATTCCGGGGCTGACTTTGGCGGCGTTTTCCGGGCCAACGTCGATGCGCAGCGCCTCGATGTCGGGGGCTTGGCGCCGGCTGGCGCGGGTGGTCAGGTGAATGGGGGTCATGCCGATGACCGCGGGGATTTTCTCCGCGCCCACCCAAAGGGCTTTACCCAAAATCTCGCGGCGGTCGACCCCACCCACGGGAGCGAAGCGAAACAGCCCCTTGCCCTCGTCGCGGGTAAGCATGAAGCCCACTTCGTCCATGTGCGCGGCGACCATCACGCGCAATCGTCGCCGACCGCGGCCCCGCTTGACGGCCAAAACGTTGCCCAATGCGTCCACGCGCACCTCGTCGGCTAAAGGTCGGATATGCTGTAAAACAATGCGCCGCACCGCGCCTTCATCGCCAGAAACGGCCACGGCCTTGGTCAGCCGTTCCAGCAGGCGCAGCGGCCGCGCGCCGAAGGGGGGGAAGTCGAACGAAGACAAAATTACCTCCTGCTAAGGGAGAGCGTTAGTCGGTCTGCTCAGGCTCAATGATAGCCCATTCGCGCCTGCGAGGGTTATAAGCAATTTGTCCGGTGCGCTTGAGATACTGCTGAGCGTTGCGCACCATGTGCTTCCAACGCTTGCCGAAACGCACGCCGTTGATGATGCGCTCTACAGTGTCATCACAAAGTTCAGGATGCAGCGCCTGAATAAGGGGGTGCAACGCTTGCGTTGTCAAAGGGCCTTGTGTTTCCAGCAAATACAAAATGGTGGAAGCAAAGATGCGGTTTTCGCTCATGGAAGGTGAAAACTGCCCGCCAACTCGTTGGTTCGCTTGTGCGGCCCGCACGCGTGCCCCAAGTAATACTTCTCGTATAGCCTCTGTTGCCTCTTTTTGCTTGGTGGAAAACGAAGAAGCTGCAGGGGCAGCCTGCAAGGTGGCGCTTATTTGGGCCAGGCGGTCTAAATCCTCTTCTTCTAACGGCGTGCTAATTTGCTGAACGCCTTGCACCCATTGATACGCGTCGCGCACCAAATCAGGTTCGTCCAACCAGACGCCAACTTCCCGATTGCGCAGCCAGCCGCTCCAAGTGAAATTGGCCGACGTCACCAACGCGATTTTTCGATCGGCAATGTACACTTTGGCATGTAAGCCGCCCAGGTGAAAAATCGATGTTTGCGGGCAGGTTTTGGTCAATAGGGCAACCGCCTCACCGTCCACGCCCCCGCTCAACACATGGCTCGCAGAACAGTTGAGAACACAGCGAAGGCGCATTTCCCTTCGCTGACAGAGTGCCTTGCTCAGGGCTTCGACGGGCTCGCGGCTAATAAAGGGAGAAACGATGATCAGTTCCTCCGCTGCGTACTCGAAAAGGTGCAAAAAGGTTGTTTCCCAGTTATGGCTGATCAACCTAGCAGACATTCCCTCATCCTTTGTCCGCGGCCATCCCCACCACCTCATAGTGCACCACGCGGGGCTCAAACTCCAGCAGGAAGTCCTTGTCTTCGGGGTAATACTTGGCTTTTTCCGCATCTTCGCCAGCGAAGGCGCGGATGGCGTCCAGGCTTTCCCAGAAGGTCAGGGTGATGAAGTGCGTCACCTCGCCTTCGGCGCGTTCCAGGATGTACACGCCCAGGTTGCCAGGCACCGATTGATAGTCGGGAATAGCACGCGCGTTGAGGAAAGCGCGATAGGCCGCTGCTTTTTCCGTAGGCACGCGACCGTGCCACATGCGTACGATCATGCCTCATCCTCCCAACTCGGCCAGGTTTCATCTTGCTCGTCCAGCGCCACCACGAATTCCGCCAGCAGGCGGCCGGCGCGGCGAATGTCTTTCAGCGAGACCATTTCCACCGGCGTGTGCATGTAGCGCAAGGGGATGCTGAGCACCATGGTGGCCGCGCCGGCGGCGGCAATTTGCAGCGCCATCGCGTCGGTGCCCGAATGGGTGGGCAGGTAATCTATCGTGTAAGGGATTTCCAGCCGGTCGGCGACGGCCTTCATGGCCTGATGCACCTTGGGGTGAATGTTCGGCCCAAAACCCAGCAACACGCCTTCGCCCAAGGGGACGCCCTTGTCTTCGCCTACACCGGGGCCAGTGGCGAAACTGACGTCCACCGCCACGGCCACGTGGGGGCGCAGTTCGTAAGCGATGGTCTTGGCGCCGCCCAGGTTTTCCTCTTCCTGCACGGTGGCGGCGAAGTAGGCGTCCCAAGTGTGAGTGCGGCCTTGCAGGGCCTCTAAGGCCAGGGTCAAAGCGGCGATGGAGGCGCGGTTGTCCAGGCCGGGGCCGACGATGGTTTCCTGACCAAACATCTGCGGCGGCTGGGCAAACGTGACCCGATCGCCGATACGCACCCGCCGCGCGACCTGCCGTGCGGTGAGGCCCAGGTCGATCAGCAAATGCGAAAGGGGTACCGGCTTACCGCGGTTTTCAGGGGGAAGGAGTCGGTCTGGCGGCGCGACAAGCAAGCCGGGGAGCGGTGCTTCTTTTGCCCACACGGTCACCGGCTGGCCGGGCAATACGCGCGGGTCCAGGCCGCCAATGGGCGCCATGTGCAGGAATTCCCCTTCCACCTGGCTGACCATCATGCCGATGGTATCCAGGTGGGCGGCGAAGAGGATGCGCTGCCGCGGGGGCGGCGCAGTACCCCGACGCCAGGCGGTCAGGGTGCCAATGGGGGAAACCAGCAGTTCGTCGGCCAGGGGTTGCCACCATGGGACGAGAAAGTCGCGCGTCTGTATCTCAGCCCCAGAAACTCCGGGCTGGCGCAAAAGTTCGAGGAGAAAATCGGAAAGATTCATGAGCATCGGCTAAGGGGTAGGGGTGGGTGTCGGCGGTGGGGGTGTGGGGTCGGTCGGCCGGGGGGTAGAGGGGGGGGTTAGTCGGCCGGGACTCGTTCCCAAAGGGGTCTCTTA
>JALUDX010000026.1 GCA_027053355.1 Anaerolineales bacterium
GTGTTTTCTGTGGTTTCCTCGCACCGCGCCCAAAAGCTGCGGAGGCTTCGCGGGGGCGCGGCACCGCGCGCCAAAGAGGGCGAGGCACGCCTCGCCCCTACCCTGCCGCCTTCTGTGTTTTCTGTGGTTTCCTCGCACCGCGCCCAAAAGCTGCGGAGGCTTCGCGGGGGCGCGGCACCGCGCGCCAAAGAGGGCGAGGCACGCCTCGCCCCTACCCTGCCGCCTTCTGTGTTTTCTGTGGCCCTTCTGTGTCTTCTGTGGTTTCCCCGCCTTACCCAAAAAACGCGCGGGCTTTCGTAGGGGCGAACGGCCGTTCGCCCCTACCCGAGCGGCAACGTGTTGCCGCGCGCCAAAGGGGGCGAGGCACGCCTCGCCCCTACCCTGCCGCCTTCTGTGTTTTCTGTGGCCTTTCTGTGTCTTCTGTGGTTTCCTCGCGCCGCGCCCAAAATTCGCAGGGGCCTTGTAGGGGCGCACGGCCGTGCACCCCCTACAGACTACAAGACCGCGCCCGAGGCGGCAGGGTCCCATTGACCAACAACTGGTTATCATACCCACTCGTTACTCCTTCAGTGACCCACCTGCCATCAGCCACATAAACTCCATCCACCTGCGTTACATTTGAACTCACCGTGATATCCCCATTCACAATAAAGGCCAAAAAACCTCCATTAGCCACCGTTATATTATGATTCAAACGTAAATTACCATCCACAAAAACAATATACTTCTCCCCATTAGCCACTGCCCAATCACTGCTCAACTGGGCGGTTCCGCCCGCTGGCGTCAGCCAATAGTAAACCTTGTTAGCGTTATAACTCGGCTTACTCATGCTATCTACCGACCAATCATTACTTGGATTCAAATCCACTCCAATATGGGCTTTCCAAAAATCGAAATCATACCGCTTACCTAAATACGCCGCCCTGGCTTTATAGCCTCCCGCCGAAACATCCCCGCTGTCCAACGCCAAACTTCCGGTGCGGTAAATCACCACCCCATCAGGCGACAAAATCAAGTGTCGTTGGCTCACCGGCACCGACCCCGGAATCAGCGACCGAATCACCGTTCCCCCGCCCGTCGAACCGGCGTAAACATCGCCCCCGACCACCTGCCACCAGGCCGACCGATGTTGGGTAAAGAAGAAGTTGTTGCCTGTGCTCGGCGAATTCACCCCCGTTTGCGTCGGACAACCGCCCCCGCAACCTGTGCCCAACGGCCCGGTCGAACAAATGTAGCCACTCGGCACCGTCATATCCAAAGTGTAACTCCCCGCCGGCGAGTCGATGCTAAATTGGCCGTCGCTCCCCACCGCCCCGCTGTAACCCGTGTTCCGCAGGCTGGCCGTCATTCCCCCGCCAAAATTCGATGGCTGGCTGGTCGAACAACTGTTGTTCGCATCCAAATACACCGTCCCGGAAACAAAACTGGCCACCCGGAACACCTGGCTATTCCCTTCGTTGGAGTAGGTGCC
>JALUDX010000027.1 GCA_027053355.1 Anaerolineales bacterium
GTCCACGTCCTCACCCACTGCAACGCCGGCTGGCTCGCCTTCGTCGACTACGGCACCGCCACCGCCCCCATCTACGAGGCCCAGAAAAGGGGCATCCCGGTCCACGTCTGGGTGGACGAGACCCGCCCCCGCAACCAGGGGGCCCGGCTCACCGCCTGGGAGCTGCTCGAACAGGGGGTGCCCCACACGGTGATCGCCGACAACACCGGGGGCCACCTGATGCAACACGGGATGGTGGACCTGGTGATCACCGGCGCCGACCGGGTCACCCGGAAAGGCGACGTCGCCAACAAGATCGGCACCTACCTAAAGGCCCTCGCCGCCCGCGACAACGGCGTCCCCTTCTACGTCGCCCTGCCCAGCTCGACGATCGACTGGACGATCTCGGACGGCGTCCGCGAGATCCCCATCGAGCAGCGCGGCGAGGACGAGGTCAAGTACATCCAGGGGCTCCACGAGGGCGAGGTCAAGCGGGTGCTCCTCACCCCGCCCGAGAGCCCCGCCGCCAACTACGCCTTCGACGTCACCCCGGCGCGGCTGGTCACCGGCCTGATCACCGAGCGGGGGATCGCCGAGGCCAGCGAGGAAGGGCTCCTAACGCTCTACCCGGAAAGGAGGAAGGCGTGAGCTACCGACCGCTTACCCCCGAGACCCTGCTCGACTATCTGAAGACGAGGGAGGCGCTAAAGGACCGCCTGCCCCCGGACGAGACCTACCGGGTCCGGGAGGTCGGCGACGGCAACCTGAACCTCGTCTTCGTGGTCGAGAGCGAGCAAAACCCCGAGCACACGGTGGTGGTCAAGCAGGCCCTCCCCTACCTCCGGGTGGTGGGGGAGAGCTGGCCCCTGACCCGGGAGCGGGTGGTCTACGAGACCGAGGCCCTCAAGCTCTACAACCGCTACGCCCCCGGCCTGGTACCCGAGGTCTACGACCACGACTACGAGATGTCCCTTCTGGTCATGGAGAACCTGAACCGCCACGAGATCATGCGGAAACCCCTGGTTCGGCGGGTGAAGTTCCCCAAGTTCGCCGACCAGATCTCCACCTTCCTGGCGCGGACCCTCTTTTACACCTCCGACCTCTACCTCCCCGGGGTGGAGAAGAAGGCCCTCCAGGAGAAGTTCATGAACCCCGAGCTCCGGAAGCTCCAGGAGGACTTCGTCTACTCCCACCCCCTGATGGACGCCCCCGAGAACAACTGGAACCCGCTGCTCGACGACCTGGTCGAGGAGGTGCGGAAAGACGGCGAGCTCAAGGAGCGGGTCACCTGGCTAAAGGAGGGCTACATGACCCACGGCCAGTCCTTGATCCACGCCGACCTCCACACCGGCTCGATCATGATCAACCAGGACGAGACCCGGGTGATCGACCCCGAGTTCGCCTTCGTGGGGCCGGCGGGCTACGACGTGGCCGCGGTGATCCAAAACCTGATGCTGAACTACGCCTCCCACTTCGCCCACACCGAGGACCC
>JALUDX010000028.1 GCA_027053355.1 Anaerolineales bacterium
GCGGCAGGGGCACCGCTTCCAACTCGTGGATGGCGTTCAACTGCTTGTTCAACTCCGCTCGCAGATATTCCGCCTCTTCGGCGCCGAGTTCAAACGCCGCCAGTTCAACCAAGTGTTCAAACAGTTCGGGGGTAATCTCTTCGGTCATAAAAGCCTCCGGGTGTGACGATCTGTATCAATTGTAGCACAGCCCCTTTTTAGGGACGTAACCATCGCACTCTGCCTTGCGTCTAACGCTGCGGAAGTGTATCATTGACTTAACGAAAGGAGTAAAGCATGAAGACGAAGAGACGTGGAACCTTGATGGGGATGATTCTGTTGACCATTTTCATAGTGCTGCTCACCGCATGTAACGGCCAGGGGAACTTACCCAAGCCGCCGGTGGGCGGTACGTTGCCCAAAGCCACCTTGCCTGCCATGCCTTCCGGCCCTGGGGCGCTGCCCACGGCCATGCCTTCGCTGCCTGCGCTGGGCTCGACGACAGCCCCCACCGCCGTCCCCACGGCCACTGCCGACTGGTCGTCCGTCGAGGCGCAAGCCGAGGCCATTCAACACCAGGCGCAACAAATGCAGCCCGCGCTCGCTCAGGTGGCCGACGCGGCCAAGCAAATCCGACAAAACGAAACCGACGCCGACGTGACAGCCTTGGCCTCGCAAATCGCCGACCTGGCCGCTCAGGCGCAACAAGAGGCCAGCCAACTGGCCATCACCGCCAACGACATCAACTACCGCATCGACCATTCGGAAGCCACCACCTTGCGCCTCTCCGACGACATCGGTAAAATGGCCGACCGCATCGGCGAAATGGCCGACCGTATTTTGTGGACCGAGGGCCAAATCGGCGTGATGGCCGACCGCATCGTCCATAGCGAACACCTGATCAACGACGGCACCCAGCAAACCATCAACCAGATTCAAGAAACCATGAAACAAATCGACGCCTGGACGCGCAACATTGCCGCGCAGGCTGCGGCCATCAAAAACCAAACGCAACAGCCCGGCCAAACCGAGCAGGGCGGAACCACGCCGACCGCCGCCAACGACCGCGGGGCGGCCGAGAACACCCCGCAGCCCACCGCAAACACCGCTGCCCAAAGCGGCGGCAGCAGCCTCCCCGGCGGCGCAGGGGCTTCAGCCGCCGCGACCGGCGGGCAGACACCCCCCACTTCCCCCCGCCAATTGGAAGTGCTCAGCCGCAGCATCGCGCTCAACGCCCAGGCCCTGCAACAAAACCTCGACCAGGCCAAGGCTGACGCCCTTGCCCTCGACCAAAACGCCCTGGCCGACGCCCTTTCCCAGGCGCAAAAAGCGCTGGCGCAACTGGCGCTCACGGCCAGCGACCTGGCAGCCCACGCCAAAGCCGCCGACGCCCTCACCCCCCAACTCACCGCGTATGGCCAACAAGCCCAGGCGCAGATGGCCGGCCATTTGCAGGCCCTGACCACCGCGCTCCAAAGCGCCCAGCGCGGCCTGCCTACCGACCCGGCGCAGGCCAACCTCCGCCGGGCGATAGAAACCGCCCAGGTCACCGCGGCTTACATGCGTGCCTGGAATACGGAAATCGCCCGCCTGCTGGGGCGATAGCAGCGCCGCGATATAATTCCCCTGCCATGCCTCGCTACCACCTTTTTTGGGAAACAACCCGTGCCCGCTTTGCCCTCCCTGACCAGGGCGAGAGCATCTTAGGCCGCGACCCGAACCTGGCCGATATCGTGCTGCCGGTGGCCACGGTATCGGCCAGGCACGCGCGCCTGTTTTGGCGAGGCGACACCCTTTGGCTCGAAGACCTCCAAAGCACCAACGGCACCTTCCTCAACGGCGAGCGGGTGCGCAGCCCCCGGCCTGTCGCTGCGGGAGACGCCATCGGCCTGGGGAAAAAAGTGCTGCTGCGGGTCGAAGCCGAAAATGGGGAAGCACCCGCGCCGGCCGCCCCCTCTGCGCCTGCCGCGACCTCGGCGACCATCTTTGGTGCCGAGGCCGAGCCTTTGGCGCAGGCCCTGGCCGCGCCGCCGCCCTGGCTGGTGGTCTCGCCACCCCACCAAACCCCCAAGAGTTACTTGCTTTCTCAGCCTGAGGTGACCTTGGGTAGCGCGGCAGACAACACGGTGGTGCTCCCCGCAGAACTCCCGGCTTATTACGCGCGCCTGCGTCGCGTCGCGGCCGGCGTCTACCGCTGGGAAACCTTAGCAGAGGCCCCCCTTCCCCAACGGCAGGGCAAGCCCCTGGCCCGTGAATTCGACCTTTTGCCCGGCGACGAGATTGCGGTGCCCTTGCGCGGTGGGATGAGCCTGCGCTTACTCTTCCACCGGCCGCAAAGTGAAACCTTGGCCAACCGCGAAGGCGAGATCCTGTTCGGCGAACGGGAGAAGATCACCATCGGCCGCGCGGCCGACAACGACGTGGTGCTCGATTCGCCGGTGGTCTCGCGCCACCACGCGGTGGTGCGCCGGGACAAAGATGGCACCTTCCGGTTGCGGGACCTCAACACCCCCAACGGCACCTTTGTCAACGGTCGGCGGGTCAAAAGCGCGCGGCTGAAGCCCGGGGATCAGGTGCGCATCGGCCCTTACCGGTTCGTGGTAGGGGGGCGGGGGCTGGCCCAATACGCGGAAACCGGCGGCGTGTGGCTGGCCGCGGTGGGGCTGCAACAATGGGTGCGCTCTGACCTCAACATCCTGCAAAATGTTTCCCTGGTGATCGAGCCGCGCGAACTGGTGGTCATCGTTGGCCAGAGCGGCAGCGGTAAGACCACCTTGCTCAACGCGTTGTCGGGGTTTGCCCCTGCTTCCCACGGCGAGGTGGTGGTCAATGGGGTCAATGTGTATCACAATTTCGACGCCATCCGCCATCATATTGGCTACGTGCCGCAGCAAGACATCATCCACAAGGAACTCACCGTGTGGGAGGCGCTGGATTACGCGGCGCGGCTGCGGATGCCCCCCGATACCAGCGCGGCCGAACGGCAGGAACGCATCGCCCAGGTGTTGGAAGACTTAGACCTCAACCATCGCCGCGACGTGCCCATCGGCCGCCTGAGCGGGGGGCAGCAAAAGCGCGTCTCCATCGGTGTGGAATTGCTCACCCGGCCGGGGCTTTTCTTTTTAGACGAGCCCACCTCGGGCCTCGACCCGGGCACAGAAACCGCGTTCATGCACCTCCTGCGCCGCCTGGCCGACCAGGGGTGCACCATCGTGCTGGTCACCCACACCACCAAAAACGTGGCTCTGGCCGACAAGGTGGTCTTCATGGCCCGCGGGGGATACATGGCCTGGTACGGCCCGCCGCAAGAGGCGCTGGATTACTTCGACCGCTTCCGCAGCGAAGACGCGCGCGGCCAGGGCCCGATGACCTTCGACGATATCTACACCCTTTTAGACGACCCTGCCTTGGGCGATGCCGCCACGTGGGCGCAACGCTTTCGCCAGCACCCTGCCTACACCCACTACATCGCGGAGCCGCTGCTGGTCAAGCAACGCCTGCCGTCGTTGGACGAAGATGCCCGGGAATCGCTCATCGTTTCGCCGGGGGCAGAAAAAACGCAGCCTTCGCGGCGTCAGGCCAAAAAGCCTCTGGCCTCGGGCGGCGCGCCGCCATGGCGTCAGATGGCCATCCTCTTTTCCCGCAACGTGCGGGTGTTGATGCGCGATCGCTTTGGCATGGTGTTGATGATGGCTATCGCGCCCCTGGTGGCCTCGCTGGATTTTCTGCTGGCCGCGCTGTTGGGCCGGCGGCCGTTTGACTTCCAGCAGGGCAATTTTTCGACGGTGATGGTCACCCTGTTTTCGCTCACCGTGTACGCGGTGATGGTGGGCAGCCTTTCGCAGATGCGTGAAATCATCAAGGAACACGACATCTACCGCCGCGAACGGTTGGTCAACCTGCGATTGTGGCCTTATATCACTTCTAAATTTGGCGTTGCGGTGCTCATGGCGTTTTATCAGGCGGCCTGGTATGTGGGCCTGCACTACTTGGCCTTCGCAATGCCGGGGGGATGGCAAGAAGCCGCCTTCATCTATGGTACGCTCACCCTCACCGCCTTGGGTGGGATGATGTTGGGACTGTTTTCTTCCGCGTTGGCACCCACGGCCAACGCAGCGCCGCTCATCGTCATCCTGTTCATGGTGCCGCAAATTGTGCTCAGCGGCGTCCAAATTCCCCTGCCCGATGCGGTGAGCGCGGTTTCCAACACCCGTTGGGGCTTCGAGGGGCTGATGAGTATCACCGGCGTGGGCAGCGACCCCGCGGCCGACGCGTGTTGGCAATTGCCCTTGCCCGTGCGCGCGTCCATGACTGTAGAAGACAAAACCGCGCTCTGCCGGTGCATGGGGCTCAACCTGCTCGATGCCGCGTCGTGCAACTTCCCCGGCTTGGGGCAGTATGCCCTGCCGCAGGTGCACGAGCCCCCGCCGGTGGCGCCTGTTGCGCCAGGCGACCCGCCGCCGGAACCCCAACTTCCCCCGCCGCCGCCCGCGCCCCAGCCCCCTGCCGACTCGGTGGCCATGGCGCAATATCTCAACGCGCTACAAGCCTACCAAGACCGGGTCAAGGCCATCCAAGAGGCTTACAAAGCCCAGGTGGCCGAATATCAGGCCAGGGTCAACATCTATAGCGCCCAAATGTACGCTTATCAGCAAGCCCTGGTCCGCTGGCAGATGACGCGGGCCATGGCCTTGGGGCCCGCCGAAGGGCTCATCGGCCGGGTACTGGAAGACTATGGCTGGACTTTCGTAAACAAACACCGCCCTGATCTGTATTACCGCAAAGTATTGGCCACATGGGCAGGGCAGGGCATCATCATTGCCACCCTCTTTTTTGCAGTATGGGGCGTGATGTGGCTGAAAGACCGCCTGTAGCCGCCCTCCCCAGTACCTCAATCCCTCAATCCCTCAATCCCCCAATCCCTCATACCAGGTTTTCACAAGGCTTATGGTCAAACGGGTTTTCTTCTTCCTCTCGGTGCTTTGGGTGGCAGGCGTGGGGCTGGCCGCGTGCGCGGACCAAGTGCGCGACCCCGCGTTGGAGGCCACCGCGCAGGCGTTGCAGACCGCGGTGCCCCTGACGGCCACCCAACGGGCAACCCTCATGCCCAACCCTTACAGCCAGTTGCTCACCGCACAGGCGCAGGCCACCGCGGTGGCTGTTCACGCCCAGGCCACCATGCAAGCCGTAGCCACCTTGAAAGCCGCCCAGGCCGACGCCACCAGCCAAGCCTTCGCGCCCGTGCTGGCCGCCCTCCCCTTCTTCGGCGTGCAACCGGCCACCGAAGGCCGCCCCGGCTGGCTGCACCCGCCCATTTCCCTCACCGCCAAGGGCTACCACACCTACACTTACGGCACCGACTACCCCCAAACCGTGCTCCGTGATGGCGTGCTCTCCGCGGATATCACCTGGAACACCCGCTACGGCAGCGGCGGGTGCGGCTTTGTATTGCGCGCCAACGGCGACGAACAAAAGCCAAGCCAATACGTGGTGCTGATGACCCGCGGCGGGTGGCTGTTTTTCATCATCTTCAAAGATGGGGAAGTTGCCAACCTGCGCCCCGTGGCGCTGCGCGACAAAGACCGGAAGTTCGACTGGCACAACGGCGCGACCAATCAACTCACGGTGGTGCTGCGCGACCGCCGGATCGCCGTTTACACCAACCGGTCGTTGCACAAGGTTTTCAACCCCAACGAAATGCCTTCGCTGTATATCCCGGTGGTCACTCCACCAAGGGCTGTCCGGTCCGACAACCCACCCCCCGCCTTACCTCCGCCCC
>JALUDX010000029.1 GCA_027053355.1 Anaerolineales bacterium
GGATAAAAGGGGGGCGGGGTGAGGGTAAATGCAAAAGTTAGAAGTCTGCTCAAGTTTGTGTCGGGTAACCAGACCGGAAATTGTGCAGAGGGAGAGGCCGGGGGATTGAGAGATTGAGGGATTGGGGCGGTGGGGTTAGCGGCGCTCGTTGAGGGCGTCGAGGGGGCTGCGGACGGCGAAGGGGCCTTTAGAGAGCACGTGGGTGTAAATCATGGTGGTGCGGACGTCTTTGTGCCCCAGAAGTTCCTGCACGGTGCGGATATCGTAGCCGGCTTCCAGCAGGTGGGTGGCGAAGGTATGGCGTAAGGTGTGGGGCGTCACCCGTTTGGGGATGCGGGCCGCGCGGGCGGCCTGGCGGACGGCTTTCTGGATGCTGCTGGGGTGCAGGTGATGGCGCAGCCATCGGCCGGTGCGGGGATCGCGGCTCAGGCGCTCGGCCGGGAAAAGGTATTGCCACACCCACTGTCTCGGCCCGGTGGGGATTTTGCGGCTCAACGCTTCGGGGAAGGAAACACCCTGCCAGGACGGGTCGGCCATATCCTGCTGATAGAGGCGGCGGACGTGCTGCATTTGCACCACCAGCGCGGGCCGCAGGCTTTCGGGCAAAAGGGTGGTACGGTCTTTTTCACCTTTGCCGCTGCGCACCACGATGTAGTGGCGGTCGAAATCCAGGTCTTTGATGCGCAGGCGCAAGGCTTCCGAAAGGCGCAAACCCGCGCCATACAACAGTTGGGCCACCAGCCAGGCGGTGCCGTCCAAAAAGGCCATCAGCCGCTTGACTTCATCGTGGGAAAGCACCACCGGCAGGCGTTCAGGGCGCTTGGCAGGGGTGAAGTCGAAGGGCTGCCCTCGAAAGTCGCGCTTGAGGACGTAGCGGTAGAGGAACAGGAGGGCACTGAGGGCCTGGTTTTGCGTGGAGGCGGCCACGCGGCCTTCGGTGGCCAGGTGCGAGAGGAAGGCTTCGATTTCGGCCGCGCCCATCTGGGCGGGGTGACGCTTATTGTGGAAGAGGATGAAGCGCCGCACCCACTGGATGTAGGCTTGCTCGGTGCGGTAGGAATAATGACGGGCGCGCAGGGCCTGGCGCATTTGTTCCAAGAGTTTGGGTTTTTGGGGCGAGGACATGGTAAGCCTCCTGGTGAAAGAGGTGTTGCCCGGGGCGGCAGGGGAAAATAGGCCACGGATGAGCGCGGATGATTACGGATCGACGCGGATTTTAGGGCGCCAAGACAACTGGTCAGCCTTGGGTAAATTGGCCGCGGATGAACGCGGATGATGGCGGATTGGCGCTGATTTTAGGGCGCCAAGACAACTGTTCAACCTTGGGTAAATTGGCCGCGGATGAACGCGGATGATGGCGGATCGACCCGGATTTTAGGGTGCCAAGACAATTGGTCAGCCTTGGGGAAATTGGCCGCGGATGAACGCGGATGATGGCGGAT
>JALUDX010000030.1 GCA_027053355.1 Anaerolineales bacterium
AGTTAGCGTTGCGCTTTTCGGTGTTTTTCGGTAATTACCTACCCAGAAGCGCTGCAGTGGCTTTTCGCCCTCACCTTACCCCCGCTGCGCGCCCCCTCTCCTCTCCCATTGGGAGAGGAGAGGGGGCTGAGCCGCTGCCCTGAGCGAAGGCGAAGGGAGCGGCTCTGGGGGAGTGGTGAGGGCGAGCAAGGTGTAATGTTGTTTCATGGCACGGAAGAGTTATTGGAATATTGCTTGTCAACCTCGTTTTCGGCGTAGGGTAGGTAGTTACGCGGAATCTGCGTAATCTGTGGTTTCTCCCAATAAGGCTGGGTAATTGCGCCGCAGGATTTTAACCGCGGCGAGTGAGAATGTCAAAGGTTGGAGGAAGGGGGTGCGCCGGCGACGGCGGTTTCGACCCAGGCGGCCAGCGTTTCGGCCGACGTGGGGGGCGCGTCCACGGCCAGCCAGGCCAGGAATTCCACATTCCCTTTGGGGCCGCGCACGGGCGAGGGGATCAGGCCGCGCGCGGCGTAGCCCTGCGCCTGGGCAAAGCCGAGCACCTCGTGCAGCACCCGCCGGTGCACCGCGGGGTCGCGGATCACGCCCTTCCCCCGGGCTGCTTCGCGGCGCCCGGCCTCGAATTGGGGCTTGACCAGGGCAACGACCTCGCCCGTCGCTGGGGTTTGGGGGAACCAGCCGCGCACCACTGGCAGGAGCACCCGCAGAGAGATGAAGGAGGCGTCGATGGTGACTAAGGTGACCGGTTGGGGCAGCCGCTCCACATGGCGGGCATTGGTTTCCTCCATCACCACCACCCGCGGGTCGTTGCGCAGTTTCCAGTGCAGTTGGCCTTTGCCCACATCCAGCGCGTAGACGCGAGCCGCGCCGCGCTGGAGCAGGCAGTCGGTGAACCCGCCGGTGGAAGCACCGACGTCCGCGCATACCCGCCCCGCCACCGCGATGGGGAAGGCATCCAGCGCGGCGGCCAGTTTTTCGCCCCCCCGGGAGACGAAGCGCGGCGGCTGCGCCACCGTGACGTCCGCGTCGGCCGGAACGGTCTGCCCCGGCTTGAGGGCGACCTGACCGTTCACCCGCACCTGCCCGGCCATGATCAGCCGTTGCGCCTGGCTGCGGCTCTCGGCCAGCCCGCGGGCGACTAACACTAAATCCAAACGCTGCTTTTTGGGCATATCCCCATTTTACCCCCACTCCCCGATGTTGATTGCCTTCAGGGCACCACCTGCCCATCACGCAGGCGGATGACCCGGTCAGCGCGGGCGGCTACTTCGTCGTCGTGGGTCACCAGCACCACGGTGAGGCCGTATTCCTTGCGCATTTCGGCAATCAGGTTCAACACCTCTTCGCCAGCGCGGCTGTCCAGATTCCCCGTCGGTTCGTCGGCCAACAGCAGGGTGGGGCGGTTGACCAGCGCCCGCGCTAAGGCCACCCGTTGCTGC